>JBCNPI010000188.1:0-11947 GCA_039593415.1 Rhizobium sp.
CGTGTAAAGGTTTACATCATTGGATATCGTACAAAATTTCGCGGTTACCTTTGACCTCCACGTAAGTCTGTGTAGTCTCCAGCCCGAGACGAGACCCCAAGGCAGAGCGCAGTGTCGAATTCCACGCCCGCAACCATCGAAGACGTCGCCCGAATTGCCAATGTTTCGATCGCAACGGTTTCGCGGGCCATCCATACACCGGAGAAAGTCGCCAATTCGACGCGGCTGAAGGTCAACCAGGCCATCGCCGTCACCGGTTATACCACCAATGCCATGGCGCGCAGCCTCAGGCTCGGCCGCTCGAACATGATTCTGGTCGTGGCGCCCGATATCGGCGACCCCAATTTCTCCAACATCCTGATCGGTCTGGAAAACGAGGCCCGTTCGCACGGCTACGGCATTCTGATCGGCCATACGCAGAACGATGCGCAGCGCGGGCTGGAATATCTGAAATTCCTCAATTCCAACCAGGCGGCGGGGCTGATCCTTTTCACCGGTATCCTGCCTTTCGGGCATCAGACGATGACCGCGCGGCTGCCGCCGAGCGTTGGCGTCTTCGAACCGGTTTTCAACGGCGGCATTCCTTATGTCGGCGTTGATGATATCGCTGGCGCCCGCAAGGCAGTGGACCTCCTGATTGCCGAAGGTCATCGCAAGATTGCCTTCATCGGCGATTCCCGCACCCGCCTCGCCTATAGCCGCAGACGCATGGGCTATGAAGCCGGGCTGGATGCCGCCGGTATCGGCCACGATCTACGCATCGTCCTGGACGGCGACGGCACCATCGAAAGCGGGCGGCTCGCGGTCGAGCAGCTCTTCATGCGCGATACGCTGCCCACAGCTTTCATGTGCGTCAACGACCAGACCGCAATCGGCGTCATAATCGGCCTGAAGACACGCGGCTACGATATTCCTGAGGATTTTTCGGTGACCGGCTTCGACGACGTGCCGCAGGCCGTGTTCATGACGCCGTCGCTGACCACGATCAGACAGCCTCGCACCGCCATCGGCAAGCATGCCATGGCGCTGCTGCTCGAACTGCTTTCGGATGGCGAGCCGCCGGAGACGGAGATCCTGCTGCGGCCGGATCTCGTGGTGCGAAACTCGGTTTCGGCACCGTCGCGCGCGCGGCGATAGTCTGGAAGGCGATGAACCACCGCCTCCCGAAGCCGTCGATCAAACGTAGCGATTGACGATATTTTCCAGGAGTTCCTGCTTGCCGGACTTCGGCTGCGGGTTGACGTCCTTGCTCTCGACCCACTGGGCGATCTGATCGAGCGAATATTCGCCGCGCAGCAGCTTCTGGCCTTCGGCGGAATCCCAGCCGGCGTAACGGTCGGCGAGCGGCTTGGAGAGCGCCTTGTCCTCGATCATCTTGGCAGCCGCCTTCAGGCCGCGGGCGCAGCAATCCATGCCGCCGATGTGACCGATGAGCAGGTCTTCCGGATCGAGAGACTGGCGGCGCAGCTTGGCGTCGAAGTTCGTGCCGCCGGACTTGAAGCCGCCGCCTGCCAGAACCTGGTAGTAGGCCAGCGTCATTTCCGGAACGTTGTTCGGGAACTGGTCGGTATCCCAGCCGGACTGATAATCGTTGCGGTTCATATCGATGGAGCCGAAAATGCCGAGCGCACTGGCAAGCGCCAGTTCATGCTCAAAGGAATGGCCGGCGAGGATCGCATGGCCCTGCTCGATATTGACCTTCACCTCGTTTTCGAGGCCGTACTTCTTCAGGAAGCCGTAGACCGTGGCAACGTCGTAGTCGTACTGGTGCTTGGTCGGCTCCTGCGGCTTCGGCTCGATAAGGATCGTGCCCTTGTAGCCGATCTTGTGCTTGTACTCGACGACGAGATTGAGGAAGCGGCCCAACTGGTCCAGCTCACGCTTCAGGTCGGTGTTGAGCAGCGTCTCGTAGCCTTCGCGGCCGCCCCAGAGGACGTAGTTTTCGCCTCCGAGCTTATGGGTGGCATCCATGCAGGTCTTCACGGTCGCAGCCGAGAAGGCGAAGACATCCGGATCCGGATTGGTCGCAGCGCCCGACATGAAACGGCGGTTGGAGAAGAGGTTTGCCGTGCCCCAGAGCAGCTTGACGCCGGTATCGGCCTGCTTCTTGGCGAAGTAGTCGACGATCTCGTTGAGGTTCTTGGTGTTCTCAGCGAAATTCTTGCCTTCCGGACGCACGTCTGCATCGTGGAAGCAGTAGTAGGGGGCGCCGAGCAGCGTGAAGAATTCGAAGGCCACGTCGGCCTTCAGCTTGGCGGCTTCCATCGTGTCGTTGAACCAAGGGCGAAGGAAGGTCTGGCCGCCGAAGGGATCGCCGCCCGGCCAAGTGAAAGTGTGCCAGTAGGCGACGGCAAAGCGCAGATGATCTTCCATGCGCTTGCCGGCGACGACTTCGTCCTTGTTGTAATAGCGGAAGGCCAGCGGATTGGTGCTGTCGGGGCCTTCGTATTTTACCTTGCTGATGTCACCAAAAAATCCGGTGCTCATGTCTCATCTCCTTGGGTTTGGTGCTTCGGTATTGTTTTGTCACTTGCGACGCCCCCTCATCCGACCCTTCGGGCCACCTTCTCCCCGACGGGGAGAAGGTATGGGTGACTGCCATAAACTCCATCGTCCCCTCTCCCCACGGGGAGGGGGCTAGGGTGAGAGGGTTGACCTCAAATTGTGCTCAACGGCTTGATCGCCGGATAAACCGCCCGATAGCGCTTATAGGCGTCCGCATAGGCATCTGTCAGCGACGCCACGGGATCGATGGTTCCCGCCGTCTGCGGCGGGGTGCAGACCGAGACAGGGTCGGCGCCAGTGGCTGCGATCAGGCCGAGACGCGCAGCACCGAAAGCAGCACCGAAATCGCCGTCCGCGGGCAGATCGACGGGTACGCCGAGCGCGGTTGCGATCGAGGCCAGCCAGTAGCGCGAACGCGAACCGCCGCCGATGGCCGTCACGCGCGCAATGTCCGTCCCGGCGGAGCGCAGCGCTTCCAGATTGTCGCGGATCGCAAAGGAAACACCTTCGAGCACAGCCTGCGTCAGCACGGCGCGGCCGCTTTCATGACCGAGGCCGATGAAGGCGCCGCGGATCGTCGCATCGTTGTGCGGCGTGCGCTCGCCCGAAAGATAGGGAAGAAAGGTGACACTGGTCGGTGCCTTCAGCGTCTCGCCAAGCTCGGTGGTGAGTTCGGCGGCGGACTTGCCCGTCACATGCGAATGCCAGTTCAGGGCGTCGGTTGCCGAGAGGATGACGCCCATCTGATGCCAGGTGTTCGGTAGCGCGTGGCAGAAAGCATGCACAGCGCTTTCCGGCTTCGGCAGATAGGAACCGTTGGCCGCAAAGAGAACGCCCGATGTGCCGAGCGAAACGAAAGCCGCGCCGTGGCTGACCGTGCCCATGCCGCAGGCTGAGGCCGCATTGTCCCCCGCCCCGCCGGCAACGACGACATCGCCGCCGATACCCCATTTCGAGGCAAGTTCGCCGCGCAGCTTGCCGGCGACCTCAGTGCCTTCGACCAGCGTCGGCATCTGCTTCTCGTCAAGATTGGTCGCCGCCAGCAGCTCGGAAGACCATTTGCGCTTGCCGGTATCGAGCCAGGACGTGCCGGCGGAGTCGGACATTTCCGACATGTGCTCGCCCGTCAGCCACAGGCGCAGATAGTCCTTCGGCAGCAGCACCCAGCGCACTCTAGCGAAGATCTCCGGCTCATGCGTGGCGACCCAAGCGAGCTTGGGTGCAGTGAAGCCAGGGAAGACGATGTTGCCGGTCAATGCCCGGAAACGCGGATCGGCATCGAGCGCGGCAGCCTCATGATAACTGCGGGTATCGTTCCAGAGAATGCAGGGACGGAGCACCTTGTCATCGGCGTCGAGCAGCGTCGCGCCGTGCATCTGGCCGGAAAGACCGATGCCGCGCACGGCTGCCAGCTCCTTGGGATGTGCCGCCTTCAGCCCGGCAACGGCTTCTTCTGTCGCGCGGATCCAATGTGCCGGCTCCTGCTCGGACCGGCCGGGATGCGGACGCGATACGTCAAGTCCGCCATTGGCGGAGCCGATGATCTTCTGATTACCGTCGATCAGCATCGCTTTGACGCCGGACGTTCCGAGATCGAGACCCAAATACATCAGATATTACTCCCTATGCTCTGCCGCGTTCGAACGCTCAAGGCAGATTATCCTTCAAGAAAATGTCGAGACGAATGCGCTCCTGATCGGCAATGACCGCCTGACCGTCGGCGGTCGCCTTCATGACGCGGATTGCGCTTCGGACCTCATGGCCGGCATCCTGATTAAGGACGGCGTCGATCGTTCCATCCAGCAGTGCCGTCCGCGTATGCTGCGTCAGCTCGTGCACGACCACCGTCAGCTCCCGCTCGGGCCGTACGGCCTTTAGGGCCGCGATCAGACCGCGATTGCCGGCGCCTAGGCTATAGATGCCGATGATATTCTTGTTTTCGGAGAGCGCTCTGGAAATGAGCGACTGAGTCCGCTCGGGATCATCTCGTCCTTCCAAAACGGGCAGCAACCGCAGCTTGGGAAACTCCTGCGCCATCACAGCGGAAAAGCCCTGCAGGCGCTCGCGATGGTCGCGCACCAGCATGGAGCCAGCGAGAACGGTGATATCGCCATCGTGCCCGCCTAGAAAGCGCCCGAGCAGCCGGGCAGCTGTGCGGCCGGCGGCGATATTGTCGATGCCGGCATAGTGATGGCGGGCGGAATCGGTAAGATCCGAGACCAGCGTGACGACGGGAATGCGCTCCGACACGAGACGACCGACGGCGGCCCTAACCTCCGGCGCATCGGTCGCCACGAGAGCGACACCGGCGATGTCCTGCCCCTGCAGGGCATCCAGCGCCGCAACCAGGGCCGGGACATCAAAAGCGGGCACTTCGACAACGCGGATATCCGTGCGCTCGATGCTGGCGCGCAGGATCGCCTGATTCACTTCGAAGCGAAGCCCATGCATGAAGGAATTGTCGCCGGTCGGCACGATGAAGACGAGAGGATAGACGCGGCCCTTCGCCAGATTGGCGGCAGCAACATCGCGGATATAGCCGATCTGACGGATGGCCTCCTCCACCTTTTCGCGCGTCACCAGCCGCACACCGGGCCGCTGGTTCAAGACGCGATCCACAGTAGCGAGGCTGACGCCTGCGGCGGCAGCGATGTCATGCACGGTCGGTCTCATCGTTTCCTCCTGCAGAAACCCTTAGCGCCATTTCTGATGTACGTAAATCAAAAATTTCCGGAGATGTGCTTTTCCGCTTTTCCTTCGGACATAAAAAAGGCCCCTCGCAATGAGGGGCCATGCCTTGGGAGCATTATCGAGTGTTGGATCAGTGGCCTCCGCCTCCTCCGCCGCCGCCCGGCACATTGGGCTTGCTGAGCATGAGGACGCCGAGAATCATCGCCAGGAACAGCACGGTCAGCATCAGGAAGATATCCCCGAAGGACATGACGACCGCCTGTCGCGTCGCCATGTTGACCATCTGCTTCAAGGCGGCCTGCTCTCCGTCGAGACCGGCTGCGTTGAAGCTGGCGGCCATATTGTTCAGTTGGGTAACGGCGGCATGGCTGCCCCAGTGAACATGGTCGCGCAGGTTGAAATAATGCTGGTCCTGCCGGTTCGTCAGAAGCGTGTTGATGATCGCAAGACCGACGGCGCCACCGAGGTTACGGGTTAGGTTGAACAGGCCGGACGCGCCGCGCATGCGTGCGGGCGGCATGGTTCCGAGCGCGATGTTGTTGATCGGCACCATGCAGAGCATCAGCCCGAAACCGCGCAATATCTGCGGGATCAGCAGTTCCCAGAAATCCCAGTCCACCGTCAGGTGCATCATGATGTAGGTACCGGCCGAGAAGCTGGTAAAGCCGATAATCATCAGTATGCGCAGATCAACCCTGCTCGCCAGGAAGCCGGCAAGCGGCGCCGTGAAGAACATGGTGAGACCAGAGACGAACATCGTTTCGCCGATCTGCAGCGAATCGTAGCCACGAATGCGCGCAAGAAAGAGCGGATAGATGTAAGTCAGGCCGTAAAGGCCGATACCCATGACGAAGGAAAACACCGAGCCGAAAGAGAAGTTCTTGTTCGTGAAGGCTCTGAGATCCACCACAGGGAATTCGACCGTAAACGCCCGGTAGAAGAAGATGACCGCACCGATGGCCGAGGCGACGGCGCAGACGACGATATAATTGTCGTTGAACCAGTCCTTGGTATTGCCCTCTTCGAGAACATATTCCAGTGCACCGAGAAAAACGCCCATGGAAAAGAGGCCCCACCAGTCAAACTTCTTCATCAGCGACAGTTCGGGCTTGTCGAAATCGATGAAGTTCCAGGTCAGGATGGTAACGACGATACCCGGCGGGATGTTGACCAGGATCTGACAATGCCAGGAGAAGGCGTTGGAAAGATACCCGCCGACGGTCGGGCCGATGGTCGGCGCGAGCGTCGCGATGAGGCCGATGATCGGCGAAACGACATTGCGCTTGGATGGCGGGAAGATCGTGAATGCTGCTGCGAAGACAGAGGGAATCATGCCGCCGCCGATGAAGCCTTGCAGGGCGCGGTAGATAATCATCTGGTCGATATTGGTTGCGGTGGCGGCAAGCGCGCTCGACGCAGTGAAGCCGGCGGCCGATATCGCAAACAGGTAGCGCGTCGAAATAATGCGCGCCAACGTTCCCGATAGCGGGATCATGATGACCTCGGCAATCAGATAGGCCGTCTGCACCCAGGCGATTTCATCCGAGCCGGCGCTGAGGCCAGCCTGGATTTCGCTGAGCGATGCCGAAACGATCTGAATATCGAGGATCGACATGAACATGCCGAGCACCATCGCCAGAAAGGCGACGAGCTTTTTCGTGTCGATATGATCCGCCGCGGGCGCGGCGGGGCCGGCGGCGCGTGGGGGCGACCCGGCTGTAGTGCTGGCGGACGACATGGCGCGTCTCTCCCGAGCTTGATCGCTTACTTGTCCGGTGCCGTGCGGGTATCGACGTCGACGACGACACTGAGGCCTGCGCGCAGTCGGCCGGTATTGAGCGCATCCTGCGGCAATGCGATGCGGACAGGCACGCGCTGGATGATCTTGGTGAAGTTACCCGTTGCGTTTTCCGGCGGCAGCAGCGAGAAGACGGAGCCCGAAGCCGGCGAGATCGATTGCACGGTGCCGACGATCGGATGATCGCTGAAGGCATCGACATGGACATTCACCTTGGAACCGGGAACCAGATGCTGAATCTGCGTTTCCTTGAAATTCGCGTCGATATAGAGCTGCTTGGTCGGCACGATCGCCATCAGCTTCTGGCCGGGAGAGACAAGATCGCCTTCCTGGACCGAGCGGTTGCCGACGATGCCGTCATAGGGTGCCTTCAACACGGTGAAGGACAGGTCGCGGGCGGCCTTGTCCCGAGCGGCCTCCAACCCCTTGATCGTGCTCTCGGCCTGGCGGCGCTGGGCCTGTAGCAGGTTGATGTTGGCCTGAGCGGATGCGATGGCGGCGTCGCCGCCGACTAGGTTGGCCTTGGCCTGATCAAGCGCGATATTGGCGCTATCCAAAGCGGCCGTGGTGCCGACCGACTTCGATTGCAGTTCGGCAGCGCGCGTCTGGGTGATCTGGGCGCCGCGGACCGTGGCTTCCAGGGCAACCTTCTGCGCCTGCGACTGGGCAAGGGCCGCCTGGCCGGCAGCGATCTGTGCATCGATGGTATGGAGCGAGAGCTGTTCGGTATCGAGCGAGGCCTGCGCCTGGCCCAAGGCCAGCTTGTAGTCGCCGTCATCGAGCGTTGCGAGCACGTCGCCGGCCTTGACCTGCTGATTGGCAACGACGTTCACCTTGGCGACATAGCCCGTCACCTTAGGCGAAATCGTCGCGATATCGCCTCCGATATAGGCGTCGTCGGTCGAGACCATGAAGCGGCCGTTCGTCCACCAGTCATAGCCATACCAGCCGCCGCCTGCGAGAGCCGCGACGACGATGATCGGAAAAACCAGGCTGCGCCGCTTCTTCTCCGATGGCGGTGGGGCCGCAGGGGCCGGAGCAGCAGGCGCAGCCTGGGCGGGAGCAGGATTGCCGCGCGTCTCGGCAACAGGAGCATCCGCAGGTGCACCGGCTTCCCGAGCTTCCACGTCTGCTTCAGCGGGCTCGTTCACGATACGCGCTATATTGTTTCCATGACTTGACGACATTTCCCTACCACCGAAAATCTGGCAAAATAATCGAACCGAACGGTTCGGTTCAATTGACATAGAGCCTTTTCCACGCCATATCAAGAGATATCGAACCGGGTGGTTCGATTTATTTGGTGAATCTGTTTAAGATTCAGAAAAAATGATCGAGTGATCGAGTGAAGGAGACGATGAAACACGAATCCCAAAATGCCGCTGTGTTGAACGCACCCGCGCCGGGCTCCGGTGGACGCTGGGCCGCCGGCGAGGACCCAGCCAAGCGTCATCAAATTCTGGAAGGCGCCAAGCGCGTCTTTATGAAGATGGGTTTCGATGCGGCGAGCATGAACGACGTCACCCGCGAGGCAGGCGTTTCCAAGGGCACTCTCTACGTCTATTTCGCCAACAAGGAAGATCTGTTCGCCGCCATGATGGAGAGCGAGCGCACCCATTTCGTCAATCTCGTGCGCACCGCACTTGCAGACGAAGCGGATGTCACGACCTCGCTGTATGATTTCGGCATCGTCTTTGTTACGCACGTCACCTCGGACAAGACCATCAGCGCCATGCGCACGGTCATCGGCGTGCGCGAACGCATGCCTTCCCTCTGTCAACGCTTCTTCACCGGTCCGGAAAATCTGCGGACGGTGCTGCGCGGCTTCCTTGAGCGGCAGGTTGCCGCCGGCCATCTGAAGATCGACGACTTCGACATGGCTGCCCGCCACTTCCTGGAAATGGCCAGCGGCGGCTATTTCAAGCTGCGGTTGTTCGGCGACATGGACGAACCGCCATCGAAGGAAGAGATCGACTATGTCGTGCGCGGCGCTGTGCGGGTTTTCCTGGCGGGCTACGGTCCGGATCGGAAGGATTAGGATGAACAGGCCTCCCCTGTCGTTCGCGAGCATGCAGTGATCCAACTCCGCAATGGCGATCAAGCATCGCTTCTGCCGGCAGCCTATGAGTGGTCCGGCAACCAGGGGAGTTGAAATGAGCGCGATCAGCAGAGCGATATGGTTTATCGAAAGCCATTTTAAATCCGACATATCGCTTGACGAAATCGCCGAGACGGCCGGGCTGTCGCGCTATCATCTTTCGCGTGTCTTCGGCATGACGACGGGCCACTCGATCAGCGGCTATATTAGAAGCCGTCGCCTCAGCAGGGCGGCTCTTGCCCTGACCGACAGCTCCTCCTGCATTCTCCAGGTTGCCCTCGATGCCGGCTACGGCTCGCACGAGGCCTTCACCCGTGCCTTTCGCGAGCAGTTCGGCATCACGCCGGAAAGCCTGCGCAAGCAAGGGCACGTTCGCAACCTCGCCCTACAGGAGCCGATCAGAATGGACGACACCCGCCTTCCCAAGCTCGATGCGCCGCGCTTCGAGACTCATCCCGCAATGCTACTTGCCGGCCTTTCGGAAACCTATGCCTATGAGGCGACTGAGGCCATCCCCTCGCTTTGGCAGAAATTCAACCAGCATTTCGGCCATATTCCCGGCCAGATCGGAAATGTCGCCTATGGCGTCTGCACCCAGGCGGAAGACGGCAGCGAGAGCTTCCGCTACATGTCGGCCGCCGAAGTCTCCGGCACCGACGACCTGCCCGAAGGCTTCGTCAGCGCGAGACTGCCGCCACAGCGCTATGCGATCTTCAGTCATCGCGGCCATATTTCCGGCATTTCGGCGACGGTGCACCAGATCTTCGGCGAGTGGCTTCCGCAATCGAGCCAACAGCATGCAGGCACCCCGGACATGATGGAACGCTACGACGACCGTTTCGACCCGCGCACCGGCATGGGCGTGACCGAAATCTGGATTCCGCTGAAAGCCTGAACAACGCACCGCCGCCATGAAAATGGCGGCGGTGCTTGTACCGGAAACTGCACTCCTTACATTACGGCCATTCTTAAAGGCCGGAGCTGGGGGTCAGCGTCGGCAGCGCCGAAAAGCTGACAAGGGGAAGTCGCCTATGGATATTGTGGGGCTGGTGCAGGACCCGGGCGCGTGGGTAGCGCTCATCACACTCGTTGTCATGGAGGTGGTCCTCGGCATCGACAACCTCATCTTCATCTCGATCCTGACCAACAAGCTGCCTGCGGAACACCGGGACAGGGCTCGCAAGGTCGGCATCGGCCTCGCCCTCGTCATGCGGCTTGCCCTGCTCGGGACGGTTGCCTGGATCGTGCAGCTCACCCAGCCGGTTTTCGAACTTTTTGGTCAGGGCTTTTCCTGGAAGGACATGATCCTGATCGGCGGCGGTCTCTTCCTCGTCTGGAAGGCGACCAAGGAAATCCATCACAATGTCGATCCCCAGGAACAGGGCGAGGATTTCATCGCCAAATCGACCACCACGACCTTCGCCTCGGCGATCGGCCAAATCCTGTTGCTCGACCTGGTCTTTTCCATCGACAGCATCATCACCGCCGTCGGCATGACGCCGCATCTGCCGATCATGTTCATTGCCGTGATCGCTGCCGTCACCGTCATGCTGGTCGCCGCCAATCCGCTCGCCAATTTCATCGAGAAGAATCCCAGCATCGTCATGCTGGCGCTCGCCTTCCTGCTGATGATCGGTACGACGCTAATTGCAGAAGGCATGGGCGTGCATGTGCCCAAGGGCTATATCTATGCTGCCATGGCCTTTTCCGCCCTCGTGGAAGTGCTCAACATGATGGCGCGCAACCGTCGGAAAAAGGCGCCCGGCGGCCATTGATCGGGAAAGCCGCACCCAGAAACCGGTGCGGCTTTGATAGCGTCGGATCAATCCTGGACGTGGATGTCGACCCACTCGCCGATATCGCCGCGCCCGTAAATATCCACCTTGACCCAGACATTGCCGCGAACGATGAGGTTCCCGGCATCGTCGGCGATATTGCCGTTTGCCAGCATAGCCTCCAACTTCTGGCGATTGGACGGCAGCGAGAAGAAGTTGTCGCCCTGATCGCCACGGTCGCGGCGGCGATAAGCATGGTAGTTCGCGCGATCCTGGCGAATGATCTGCCATGGCGCCGTCAGCCGCTCCCCCCTGGAATTGTAAAGGTCGTCATTGCCGATATAGGCACGATAGGACTCGATCAGATGCGCCGAGCTATCGCGCGTGATGGTCGATTGGGCTGCGGCGACATCGATCATGGCGGCTGTCAATAAAAGGCTCAAAATCAATTTCTTCATTGCTTCCTCGCGGTGAACGATTGAAGACCTATTCGCAACTGCCGCGAAAATTGCAAATCAAATTCGCCAGGCGCCCCGCTTTTATTTCCATAGCCTTATGAAGGGTAAAGAGACTCTGTGAAATTGAGAGATCGGCCCAAATCGACGCGCCGCAATGCCTGCAACCTTGCCGCAGCGGCCCTGCGGCGCAGTTTCCCTTGACGCCATCACTTGAATATGGCCTAAGCCAGCCATACGGAAAACGCGGAATGGAAACGGCAATATGCCCTTTTCCGGCCGGTTTCTTAATTCAGATACATCTTCGGCTGGACGGCGCTCGTCCCGAGCGCGGCCCGGCCCTTTATGACGGGCAAACAAGATGACCACTTCAGGCGTTCGCGTCCGCATCGCACCCTCCCCCACCGGCGAGCCGCATGTCGGCACCGCCTATATCGCGCTGTTCAACTATCTCTTCGCCAAGAAACACGGCGGCGAGTTCATCCTGCGCATCGAGGACACCGACGCGACACGCTCCACCCCGGAATTCGAGACGAAGGTTCTCGACGCTCTGAAATGGTGCGGCCTGAAATGGTCCGAAGGTCCTGATATCGGCGGTCCCTACGGCCCCTACCGCCAGAGCGAC
>JBCNPI010000189.1:0-11882 GCA_039593415.1 Rhizobium sp.
TTGAACTCCCACGCCTTGCGGCACCAGAACCTAAATCTGGCGTGTCTACCAATTTCACCATACCCGCGTTCCCAAAACCGCATGGCGATGCCTGCCCATGGGGGCTTCCGGAGCGCGGCGTCTCTATATCACCCGTTTCAAACCACGCAAAGGAAAAATGACGGTTGCGCGACGACGCCCGAAGCTTATCGGACATAGTCACGCCGATATGGTCAATAGAGCGGCTCTTCATATACGGATTTGCCGTCCAGCAGCAGGCTTCGGATATGGGCGGCGCCATCGGAGGAGACACGAGCAGCAATCGCGACGCGTTTATCGTTGCGTGCGTTCTCGATATCGTGCCCCTGCCCCTCGGGCACGTAATAGCGCTCTATGCCGTAGTTCACGAACATGCTCGCCGAAGCGTCAGCCTGGTCACCATAGGAAACATAGTCAAACGGCAGGCTTTTCAAGATGACGGTATCAGGCTTGGGTTCGAGCCTTGCAAAGGACGATTCGACGATGCCCCAATAGCCATCGTCCTGCTTCTTCAGCCGGACCGACAGAATCTGGTTGCTCGCGCTCTCCTTCGGCGGCCCACCGACCAGCATCGAGACCGGCACCCGGGAGATATCATAATTCAGGGTCACGTAGTCGCCACGCAGGAGATCGCGCGGGTCGACGGGCGCCGTCTTCAAGAGAATTTCAGTCCCGCTTCGCAGCCCCCAGGCTCGCTCCCCGACCATATAGCCAAGGACCAAGGTCTGCAGAGATGCAACGACAATAGCAGCAATCCACAAGCGGCGGGCGCCGACTGCCGGGCTTTTTCCAATTACATCGCTCATGCCCGTGTTCCCTGCCCACCATTGCCTGAAAAGCGCCGCTCCAGCTGGATGACCAGCCACGCAGCAATCGCCACAAGCACGCCGGCGACGAGGAAAAAACCGGCCGTACCGATAATCGAGCCGATCGTCTCGCTGGCGAGATAGAGAATCTCGCAGGCGAAGACGAAGTACGCGAGGTAACGCACCGCGCCATTGTCGCGGCCGCTGAACGCGATGGCGATCACCGAGCTGGCCAGCGTCGCAGCCGCCACGGCGATAAGCGGCAACTTGTCTTCGACCCAGACATTATTCTCGAAGGAGCCATTGCTGATCTCGGCATGGACTAGAAAGAAACCGATCGATGTCATCAGAAAGGTATAGAAGGCCGGCGCAGCGCCGGCCGCGCGCGCAAAGGGCAGCAGCGGCGAAGCGGAAATGCTGACGACGAGAAAGGCCGCCATCCCGAGAGACGCGAACAGGATTGCAGTATTCAGTCCCTCGTGCCGGCCAAACAGCCATGTGAGCCAGCCGACCAGCATGAGGTAAGCCAAATGCCTCGCCGCCGGCGCATCGGTATAGCGAACAAGCACAATCAGAATCACGGCCATCAACGGCGGCATCCAAGGCATCACCCCATACCACTCGTCTAAATGTCCCCAGAGATAGATGCCGCAAAATGCCCAGGCGAGAAAGCCGGCAAGCCCGACCTGAGCACCCGAGCGAAACGTCGCCGCGACGATGCAGGCGGCAATGAACCAGACGATCATCATTCTGAGTTCGTCGCCGGACAGATTGTACATTTGGCCGACCAGCGCCATCGCGCCGCCGAAACTCAACGTACCGAGGATCAGTAATGCGGCTGCGAGGATGGAACGCCCACGCGCCAGCAGATATGCGGCTGCGAGATAGAAGCCCCATATCATCGCCACCAGTCCGAGCAGGCGGGCAATTCTCGGAAGAGACTCCCAGTTTGCGGAAATGAAAAGCAATATGGCGAGACCGAGAAGCACGGCGGCGATGATCGTCAGTACCCGGCCAGCGCTGAAACTCGTCTGGCGACCGTCATATTCGCTCAGGATGGCTTTCGCCGTTCCCGCATCGACCAGACCCTTGTCGGTCCAGATTTTCAGATCCCGCTCCAGCCTGCCCCTATACATGCCTGGCTCCCCTCGCTGCGATTCTGCTTGCGACAGAGTTAGCACAAATCACCGCACAATCGATGCGAGCCGGGTGCTTCGGGCAGAAGCTTCGGCTCACATTAATATGTGCCATATTAATACGGAATTAAGGGGTCATGGAGTATCCTAAAGGCTGGTAAATAGATACCGAACGGAGATATGCGCATAGCTCATGTCTCCCATGAAATTATTGCGCTGCACAAATTCGAAAAGTCATACTATTTATCAGTCAACAAAGACGGCGCTGGCGTGCCGGGCCGATGCAGATCGGAGCAAGCCTGGGGATAGATATCCCGACACGATATTCGGAGCCGCATACTCCTCCTCCCAATGCGCTCCGATCGATTGACGGCACTCCTCCTCCCAGTCGTCAATCACCATAAATGACGCCCACCGCATCCTCCTCCCGCGGTGGGCGTTATTTTTTTGTCCGCCCAAATCGGTTTATCCCGCTCAGATGCACACGCTGACAGCCAAAAGGCAAACGTCGGCACCGACGATTCGGAAGATCGCCTTCCCTAGACCGAAGGCAGTCTGCGGCAGCATCCGACCCCTTCAAAACAGCAGGACTGGCGACAAGGCGGCCAAAAGCCGGCAGTTCTCGGCAAACGCCTAGGGGCACCGGGAATCAGACTCGAGGCTCGCTTTCGGCCGCAATATCCGTTTAGACGCGGCATGCACATAAAGCAGCCATCAACTTAGGCAAATCACCCACAAGACGTGCACACGATGCATAGGTGACATGAAGCTTTCGCTCTTTTAGTTTTCGCGGCGCAGCATATATTTAAATCCATTAGATCGACGACGGAACCAATCGCGGAACTGCTCGATCCCTTGATCCTCGAAAGGGACTACAATGAACCTGACCCGCTCTTTCAACAACTGGCGCAAGTATCGTCAGACCGTTAACGAACTCGGCCGCATGAGCTCGCGTGAACTGCACGACCTCGGCATCGACCGCGCCGACATCCATCGCGTTGCCCGCGAAGCCACCGGCCGTTAATCGCCGGATAGGCTTCGCCCAACAGCGAAAGCCTTCTCAACGCCCGTTGCGGACCTCCGCGGCGGGCGTTCTTTTTTGCCTGTCGACTGAGCAAGCGCAGCATAACCGATTCCGCCTCGAGCCATTCCATATCTGCAAGGCACACAAATTTTGAGCACCGACTGCTTTTTGGGCGTCATATTGCACAAATGCATAGCAGACGCATCTTCTTTGCACTGCACAATCAGCCTCCTCGCGCCTATATAGAGTGCAAGCGCTGAGGCGGTAATTACACCGCCCGCAAACAAGATACCGAGGAAAAGATCATGAACCCGATTCGCATTGCAAAGAACTGGATCAGCTACCGCCGCACTCTGAACGAACTCGGCAACCTCTCCAGCCAGACCCTTTCGGACATCGGCGTCAGCCGCTACGAGATCCGCAACATCGCTGCCCGCTCGTTCCGTTAATCGATACGGACTGAGCAGACTGTCTCAAGACGGCGCCTTTCGGCGCCGTTTTTGATTCTAGCGACCGAAGCGCGCCGAGACCACAAAGCGGCCCACTTTTGCGCAAGATGCTTTAGCAAAGCATTGGATCGCCAGCCCGCCCGTGATAATGACGCGCGCATGACACAGATTTCCTCCCACTCTCCCATCCACGTCATCGGCGGCGGCCTCGCCGGCTCGGAAGCTGCATGGCAGATCGCCAATGCCGGCGTTCCTGTCATTCTGCACGAGATGCGCGGCGTGCGCGGCACGGAAGCACACAAGACCGATGGCCTAGCCGAGCTGGTGTGTTCCAACTCGTTCCGCTCCGACGATGCGACCAGCAATGCGGTGGGCGTCATCCATGCGGAAATGCGCATGGCGGGCTCGCTGATCATGGCTTGTGCGGACAGGCATCAGGTGCCGGCCGGCGGGGCGCTTGCCGTCGATCGCGACGGTTTCTCGGCAGCAGTTACGCAGGCGATCGCCAGCCATCCGTTGATCACCATCCTCCGCGAGGAAATCCAAGGGCTGCCGCCGAAGGAATGGGATCAGGCGATCATCGCCACCGGTCCGCTGACGGCACCGGATCTTGCGAGCGCCATCCAAGCAGAAACGGGCGCGGACGCGCTTGCCTTTTTTGATGCCATCGCCCCGATCGTCTATCGCGATAGCATCAACATGGACATCTGCTGGTATCAGTCGCGTTACGACAAGGTCGGCCCCGGCGGCACGGGCAAGGACTATATCAATTGCCCGATGGACGAGGCCCAATATAACGCTTTCGTCGATGCGCTCATCGCCGGCGATGCAGTCGGCTTCAAGGAATGGGAAGGCACCCCCTATTTCGACGGATGCCTGCCGATCGAAGTCATGGCGGAGCGCGGGCGCGAGACATTGCGCCATGGACCCATGAAGCCGATGGGGCTGACCAATGCCCATAATCCGACGGTCAAGGCCTATGCCGTCGTGCAGCTGCGCCAGGACAATGCGCTCGGCACGCTTTACAACATGGTCGGCTTTCAGACGAAGCTGAAATATGGCGCGCAGGCGGAGATCTTCCGGCTAATTCCCGGTCTCGAGAATGCGGAATTCGCACGCCTCGGCGGCCTGCACCGCAATACCTACATCAACTCCCCGACCCTGCTCGACCGCTCGCTGGTGCTGAAGTCGCGCCCGGGCCTGCGTTTTGCCGGCCAGATCACAGGCTGCGAAGGCTATGTCGAGAGCGCCAGCATCGGACTGCTCGCCGGCCGCTTTGCCGCTGCCGAGCGCAGGGGCGAAGCATCGTCACTGCCGCCGGAGACGACGGCGCTTGGCTCATTGCTCAACCATATCACCGGCGGCCATATCATCTCCAACGAGGAGCCGGGCAAGCGCTCCTTCCAGCCTATGAACATCAATTTTGGGCTTTTTCCGGAGCTGGAGCCAGGCTCGATTGTCAAGCCGGAGGGGGTCAAGCGCTTTCGCGGCAAGGACAAGACCATCATGAAACGCCAGCTTATTGCCAAGCGTGCGCTTGGCGACTGCGCCAAATGGCTCGGTGTGCAGACGCCCGCGCTTGAGGAAAGCGCGTAAGATACCGATTTCGGATTTTCAGCGTGTCGCCGGCGGCGCGTGGTGCTCGAGCTTCGTGTCCTCGCCGGCAACGTAATTGCCAAGCAGCCACAGCGAGACTTCCGCAGCCTCCGCCGGCGTCTTGAACTCGAACGTACCGTTGTGATGCGGCACATCCAGAAAATCGATCGTCAAGCCACGACCGCTTGCCGCAATTTTGGCACGCGCGCGGCCTGGCTCGATCAGATGGACGCTGAAATGGTTGCGCACATTGCGCATGAAGCCGGCTTTGTCATCGTGCAGCCGCACGAAGACCGCCTGCCCATCCGCGGTCGCCTGCAATTGACGGATAGCCTCGGTCGGAAAGGCGCGGCCGAATTCCAGAATGGCAAGGCCGGTATCGTGCAGGCCGTCTTCCTTGTTTTGCGATGCCATGCGCGTCGCATAGTAGGCGATGAAGATGACGATCGCAAACAGTATGCACCAGACGACAATACCCACGGCAAATCCCCCTGAAATGCAAATCAAGTGCCGGCCATCTCCATAGACGCCCAGGCTTGTGCGAGCTTGGTGTATTTTAGATTTTCTTTGTGATCGACGCCATCGCCATGCGCAGTTGCCGGCGCCATTGCGGCGGCACCAGGGATCGATCGAAGATGCCGGCGCCAAGCTTCTGCGCCTTCTTCAAGACAGGCTCTGCCAAGGTAGCCGGCAGAAAGGCAGGGAATACCGCCTGCGGTACGGGACCTGCGGCCCTCGCTTTTACAAGATGGTCGCGGCCAAGACCGGCAAAGGCTTCGACCGCTGCCGAAATGCGCGGCTTGTCTTCACCGGCGAGAAAACTGTCGCGATCGAGCCCGGTCGCCGAGAGGATCTCCAGCGGAAGATACACCTGACCGCGACGGTGATTGAGCGGCATCAGAAGCAGCAACCCGGCGATTGCCTGCGCGACGCCCGCATGGCCGGCGGCGTTTGCGGAACGCTTCGCATCATCGGCGGACAGAACCAGGCTTGCAAGCTGGATGAGAGCCGAGGCGGTCTCGCCGGCATAGCCTTCCAGGCTGCCGCGGCTTTCCATGGGGTCGTCGTAGAGATCGAAGATGCGGGCATCGATCATGTCGATCAGCGTCTGGCGCGGCAGGCGATATTCCTCGATTGCGGCGAGAAGCTCCGAGGCCAGCGGATTGGCTTGGCTCGATCCATGAGATTGTCCTTCCAGAAGATCACGCCAGTACTGCATGCGTACTTCGCCCGGCAGCGGCTCATGCACGAGATCACGCACACGCGCCAGTTCGGCATTGAACGCATAAAGCGCGGCAAGCGCGGGACGCTTCTCCTCCGGAGCCAGCAGGCAGGCGAGATAGCGATCGCGATCAGTGTCGCGAAGGGTCGCGAGGCAGATGTCCCGGTTGCTACTGGGTGCAGCTGTTGTCGTCATAATCTTAGATCCGTGGGTCAGACGGCAATCAGCGCCGCGGCTACGGCACGCGATTCTGAGAGCATGATGTTGAAGGTGCGCACGGCCGCCCCGGTGTTCATCGGATCGGAAGAAATCTGCTTGGCGCGCAAGGCGGCCTTCAGATCGGCCGGCAGCGGCCGCAGCTCCACGCCAGTGCCGACAAGCAGAACCTCGATCTCGGCCGCCTCTTCCAGCACCTTCCGGAATCGATCCGGCGTGAACGCGTCGCCTTGCAGCATGTCCCAGCCATAAATGCCCGAAGGTAGGCAAAGGAGAGAGCCGCGATGCGACATATCGGCAAAGCGGAAGCCACCATTGCCGTAAGCATCGATCGGTGCGCGCCCGGGAAAATGCGCGCTGCGGATTTCTATTCCTTTTGCCAATGTATCACACCGCTGGTTTGCCTGACTGGATATTGCCCGCCGCGGGTCCATTGCTTTCGCCGCCGGTCTGGAACTTGTCCGGACGCAGCTTGAACAGAATCAGCACGGGCGCCGCAATATAAATCGACGAAAAAGTGCCGACAGCGACGCCGAAAAGCAGAACGAAGGCGAAGGCACGGATCACCTCGCCGCCGAAGATATAGAGCGCGAGCAGCGCCAGAAGGGTGGTCGCAGATGTCAGGATGGTACGAGATAGTGTCTGATTGATGGAGGCGTCGATCAAAATCGGCAGCGGCATCTGCGAATAACGCTTCAGATTTTCACGCATGCGGTCATAGACGACGACGGTGTCGTTCAGCGAATAGCCGACAATGGTCAGGATCGCGGCGATGCCAGTCATGTTGAATTCCATGCCCGACAGCACGTAGAGGCCAAGCGTCAGAATGACGTCGTGGAGCGTCGCGATGATCGCGCCGACCGCAAATTGCCATTCGAAACGCAGCCACATGTAGATGAGAATTGCGGCCAGCCCCGCAAGAACGGCAAGGGACGCGGTCTTGGTGATTTCGCCCGATACGGCCGGGCCAACCACTTCGACACGGGTGAAATTGTAATCCTTGCTCAACTCGCCCTGAACGAGCGACACGGCGGATTGTTCGGCATTTTCGCCGCCCTCCTGCGCATGGACGCGAATTACCGCCCCAAGGCGATCGGCCAGTCGCTCGACGCGCACATCGCCAGGCACGACAGCTTCAAGGCGCGCCTCAATATCCGCGGCATCGGCGACGCCCTGCTTGGCGCGGACCTCGATAATCGAGCCGCCGGCAAAATCGATGCCAAGGTGCATGCCGACCGAAGCAAAGGCAATGAGCGTAACCACCGACAGAGCCGCCGAGATCGTAAACGTATAACGACGAATGCCCATGAAACGGATATTGGCATTGTCGAACACGCCGCTGCGCACGCCGACCAGCAGCGTGCGCGGCTTACGGCGTGAAATCCACATGTTGACCAACGACCGCGTGACGAGACAGGAGGTAAAGAAGGTGGTGACAACGCCCACGATCAGTGTGGCGGCAAAGCCGCGCACTGCGCCGGTGCTGGCATAGAAAAGAATGGCCGCGACGATAAGGACAATCAGATTGGCATCGGCCACCGTCGCCGCCGCGCGGTTGAAACCGTGGCGCAGCGCATCGACAAGAAGATGCGTCTTTTTTTCCTCCTCGCGCACACGCTCGTAGATCAAGACCAGCGCATCGAGGCCGATGCCGATGATGAGAACGATGGCGGCGACGCCGGGAAGCGTCAGTGTGATGCCGAGCAGTCCCATGAGCGCTGCCACCATGATCATGTTGATGACAAGCGAAATGGTCGCGATGATACCGAGCAGGCGATAGAAGCCAATCATCAAGGCAGCGACGAAGACGGCGGCGGCGATACAGGCCATGAGGCCATAACGTGCCGTTTCGCCGCCGAGCCCCGGCTGGATGGTACGCTCTTCGGCGGTCGTCAGCGTCGCCGGCAGCGGCCCGCTCTTGACCATGACCGTCAGGTCCTGCGCGCCTTGAGCGGTGAAATCTCCGGGAACGTCGATCTCGCCTGTTGCGATGACCGTCTTCAAGGAGGCTGCGGAGATCACCTGATCGTCGAGCACGACGACGACGATCCTGCCAAGATTGCTGGCCGTCGCCTGCGCAAAGCGATGGGTCGCCTCCGGCGTCAGCCTGACCGAAACCGAGCCTTCGCCTTTCTGATTGTCGACGACCGCGACGGCATCGGAAAAATCGACGTTGGAGAGCAGTGGCTGCCGTTGCACGAGATAGCCGACGGGCGGATCGTCTTCGGAAAACAGCACGTCGGACCCGGCCGGCGGCTGCTTGTCCATGGCGTCCTGTACCGACATCGATTGATCGATAAGGCGGAAGCTGAGTTTGGCGGGCTGGCCGAGAAGGTTTTTCAGCCGCTGTGCATCGGCGAGATCGGGCACCTGTACAACGATGCGATCAGATCCTTGCCGACGGATCAAGGGCTCGCCTACGCCAAGCTGCGCGATGCGGGCGTGGATGACCCTCATCGCACGAGCGATGGCAGATGATATATGGCTGTTGATGTCGGCATCCGTGATATCGAGCGTCAGCGCGCCGTTGTCCCCCTGAGAGAGAACCACGGATGGCTTCTCCGGTCCGCCGGTCAACGGCCGCAGTGCCGTCAAAGCGGCCTGAACCTGCGAGGGGTCGTTGATGCGAAGCTGGATTTCTCGGCCGGTGCCGGTCAGGCCTGAATAGGCAATGTTCGTCGTGCGCAATCGGGTTGCGATATCGCCGACAATGCTTTCCAGCCGATCTTTTTCAATATCGCCGCGTTCGATCTTCAAGAGCAGATGCGAGCCGCCACGAAGATCGAGTCCAAGCTCGATCTTTCGGTGCGCCCACCAGGAAGGAAGGGACGAAAGCGCGCGCTCGCCAAGCAGATTGGGAGCGGCCAGAAGCACGCTCAATAGAACGACAAACCAAATTAGGGCGGTCTTCCACCAGGAGACGTGCAGCATCGCTCTCTCGAATTAGGGCTTCCCCTGCTGCGCCCACTTTCGACGGAAAATGCAAAGGGCGCAATAACACCTTGAATTTCTGCACAATCCTTCAAGAAAGTCGACCCCGATTTTCAAGGACGCGCAGCGGCGGTTGGCGCCCCTCGCGGAGCGGCGCCTTACGCGGCGTCGGCCTTGACGGGCTCACCCTTGACGCGAACCTCGGAAATGGCGCTGCGGACGACACGAATGCGCACGCCCTCTGCGATCTCGACTTCCAGTTCCTTTTCGTCGATGACCTTGGTGACCTTGCCGACGATGCCGCTGGTGACGATCTGGTCGCCGCGACGAATGTTCTTCAGGATCTCCTCACGCTTCTTCGCCTGGGCGCGCTGCGGACGGATGAGAAGGAAATACCAAACGACCATCAGCGGCACAAACAGGATGATCATTTCAAAGCCGGAACCGCCGAAGGCACTCGCGGCCGAATCTGTCGCGCTCTGCGCATATGCGTTGGTGATAAACATCGAGAACTCCCTTGAATTCCGAGCGGGAACGCGCCCCGCGTCGGGTGGCCGGAATATAGTTACGCGCATGGCGAATGCAACAAAAACAGCCACAAACCGTACCGTTTTCCCGGTCTGTTAGCCTTTCAGCGCCTAGAGGAGCATGATACCCGGCAAGACAGCGCGCGCATCTTACGACTTTCTTGTTCAATATTCAGGAGGAAACGGTGACTGAAGACCAAAACGCCCTGATCCTTGCCGAAGTCCGTCGCCTTGCCGATGCTGTGGAACGTCTGGCGGGGCCGGCCCCAGCCATCAATGACTGGAACGCCGCCGATTGCTTCGTCTGGACCCCTGCCCGACTTTACCTACAGCCGGTTCCACGGCCGAACCGCGTGGCGCTGGCTCTCATTCGCGGCGTCGATCATGTTCGCGATATTCTGCACGAGAATACATTGCGCTTCGCGGAAGGCTTTGCCGCCAATAACGTGCTGCTCTGGGGCGCACGCGGCATGGGCAAATCCTCGCTCGTGAAGGCGGTGCATGAAGATGTGCGACGGGCGACCGGCGTGTCGCTGAAACTGATCGAAGTGCATCGCGAAGATATTTCATCGCTGCCGGTGCTGCTCGACATATTGAAGGCGACGCCGCATCGCGTCATCGTCTTCTGCGACGACCTCTCTTTCGATCATGACGATACAGCCTACAAGTCGCTCAAGGCAGCGCTGGATGGCGGTGTGGAAGGGCGGCCGGACAATGTGCTGTTTTACGCCACCTCGAACCGTCGCCATCTGCTGCCACGTCACATGATGGAAAACGAGCAATCGACGGCAATCAATCCTTCGGAAGCCGTCGAGGAGAAGGTTTCGCTTTCCGACCGCTTCGGTCTCTGGCTCGGCTTCCACAAGTGCAGCCAGGAAGACTACCTGCAGATGATCGACGCCTATGCCGATCACTTCAAGCTCGATCTCGATCGCGCACAGATGCATCACGAAGCGCTCGAATGGGCGACGACTCGCGGCGCCCGTTCCGGCCGCGTTGCCTGGCAATATATCCAGGATCTTGCCGGCCGGCTGCGCATCATGCTCGATCGCGACTGATCTCGGAGCCATGAACGACAAAAAGCCCGGCGTTGACCGGGCTTTTTGCAGAGTCCTTGAGACGCATTACCTATTCAAGGAACGTCATTGGGTTGACCGGAGCCGAATTCTTGCGGACTTCGAAGTGCAGCTGCGGCTGGGTGACATTGCCGCTCATCCCGGACGTCGCCAGCGTCTGGCCGCGCTGGACCTTCTGACCGCGGCTGACGTTCAGCGCATCGGCGTGGCCGTAAACCGTAACCGTGCCGTCGTCGTGGCGGACGAGAACCGTGTTGCCGAGCTCCTTCAGGCCGTTGCCGGCATAGATGACGACGCCGTTCTCAGCCGCCTTGATCGGCGTCCCCTCGGGAACGGAGATGTCGATACCGTCGTTGCGGCTGCCATTGACGTTGGCGCCATAGCCGGCGACGACAGCGCCGCGGACCGGCCAGCGATACTTGCCGATGCCGGTCGCTTCGGGCGCGTCGGCCTGCGCATCGGACTTGGCGGCATCGTTGATCGACTGGCTGGGAGAAGCGGAAGCCACCTCCTTCGGCTTGGCGGTATCGGTGGTCGGCGCATCGGCATTGGCAATAGCCTTGGGCGCCTGCTTTGCGGCCGGCTGAGCGGCGGCCTGTTTGGGCTCGGCAACCGGCACAGCACCCGGCTTGACGGAAACCTTCTGAGGCTCGATCGATGCAGTCTTGACGGGGTCCGCGGAGGCAACAGCGCCATGCGGCAACGCCAGCGCCTGCCCGATGCGAATGCTGTCGCCAGCCTTCATGTTATTCGCGCGCTTGAGCTCGGCTACGGTAACGCCGCTTTCCTTGGCAATTCTCGCCAGCGAATCGCCTGGCTTGACGACATAAGTGCCTTTCGGCGTCGGACCTTTGCCGTTTCCGGCAGCGAGCTTATTGGGA
>JBCNPI010000019.1:0-40361 GCA_039593415.1 Rhizobium sp.
AAGGGGTCAGAGTGGAGAAAGATGTCGATTTCGCCGTGGCATTAAAGTCTGCAAGCTCCGTGGCCTCGGGCCTCTATGAGGGTTAGGTACTCGTTGATCGGTGTTAAACAGCTTTAGAGCCTGCTCTCCCGGCGAAACCCTGTCGCGAGTTTGGCCTTCCCTGGAGCGGCTTGGCATAACCCGTGTCGGCAGCCAGACCGAGCTCGATCGAATAGGCATTCCCGTTTGGTGCGCCTACGCCCCGAACTCCAAGGCGATCGTTATCGCCCAAGGCAAGGGCGTGGACGATATTTCCGCGAAGACATCCGCGGTGATGGAAGCGATCGAGCGATCGGTCGCGACCCAGCCCCATTGCTCGACCTTTATGGCAAGTGTGAATGATCTCGCCGCAAGCGGCCATGCAATGGATTGCCTGGACGATCTGCTGGCGATTGGCGCGCAACCGGTAGGAGCCACTGAACAGCTCAGATGGTCTAAAGCCTACGATCTGGCAAAGAACGTCTCAATATTCGTACCCTTCGACGCAATTCATCTTGACCGGACGCATGTCAGCCCACGCTTTTGGGTATCGTCGGATGGATTGGCGTCAGGCAATAGCTGGCACGAGGCGGTCCTGCACGGCTTGCTGGAGAGGATGGAGCGGGATGCTTGCGTTCTCTGGGACGTTAGCGACCCGGCGCGCCGGTACGCACGCCGGATAGATCCGCACAGCATCGCAGATGACGACATTCGCGAGATGCTGGAGAAGATCTTCTCGGCGGACTTCGATCTCGCCCTTTTCGATGTGACGAGCGATCTGGCCGTTGCCTCCGTCGTCGCGTTGCTGCGGCCGAAAGGCGATGACAGCTCGCTGAGATATGCCGATTTGACCATGGGGGCAGGAGCGTCCCTATCCCCCAATGTGGCTGCAGCCCGGGCAATTTCCGAGGCTGTTCAATCTCGGATGACATTCATCGCCGGCGCCAGGGATGACCTCACCCCCGAGCTGTTCTCACGCCGTGCCGATCCAGCCCACCTACAATCGTTCCGGGCGCGATGCACGGCGAACCTGGACGAACTGCCAGCGATGTCGGCCACCTCTGCGCCGGATGCGCTCGGTCAGATTGTCGAGGAACTCTTGAGACGAGGTATTGACCAGCTTTACGCAATCGAGCTGGCACCGGAATGGCTGCCGGCATCGGTCGCAAAGGTTTTCGCGCCGCAGCTCGAACATCCGGACGGAGATCGGCGAATTCGTTTCGGCAGCCGGGCATTGTCGAAGAGCTTCCTATGAAAGTGATCTTTGTAGGCCCGAGCCTGCCCAATGCCGAAGCGTTTGCCGACGATACGACGGTCATAAGGCCACCGGCATGCCAGGGCGACGTCGTCAGAGCTCTTGAGGATGGCGCGGTTGCCATCGGCCTTATCGATGGCCAGTTCGAATCCATTGCGCCGGTCTGGCACAAGGAGCTGCTCTTTGCTCTGTCCCGAGGCGTTCCCGTGTTTGGGGCAGCCAGCATGGGAGCGCTCCGTGCTGTGGAATGTCGGGCTTACGGCATGGTCGGTATCGGCCGGATCTTCGATGATTATGCTTCCGGGCGCCGGGTGGACGATGCGGACGTCGCTCTCCTTCATGGCCCGGCGGAACTAGGTTATCCCGCCTTGTCAGTGCCACTGGTCAATGTTGACGCGACGATCGAAGCTGCGATTGGGCAAGATGCTGTCGGCGAGGAAGAGACCCTGCGGCTTTCCCAGGCGGCCCGGCGCGTATTCTTCAAGGATCGGACCTGGAGGCGCGTTGCCGAAGCAGCCGATATGGACATAGGGCAGGTGAGGGCACTCGTCGCAACCGCTTGGGCAGACCAGAAACGCCGGGACGCCATCGAGCTGATGCGAGCAATTGCCGAGGCGCCGTCGCAGGCACGGACGGCGGACTGGTCATTCAACGCAACTCCGCTGTGGCGCAAGCTCTTCCCACAATTTTACCGCATATAGTTGATTCTTTAATGCATTCGTTGCGTGTGCAACGCTTTTGCAACGCACCTCCTCAATCGAAATATGCCAATCTCGCCTTCAGAAATCATTTTGTGGGGCTTTAAGAGTGATCGATTTTGAAGGACATGAGCGTCAGTGCGAGATCTTGGCGCTTGTAAAAATGATGCAGTATGCCGGTCAAATTGCCAGCGAGCTCGATACGCCGCAGGCGGTGTTCCTGATAAAGGCAGCTCAAGAGGCTCTTCTGTCTGTCTTAAAGACCGAATGCCCGGCGCTCTCAAATGCGCATCTGAGTGGGCTTGTCAGCGAAACGCACGGTCATTGCTAGCAGGCCCGCGCCTTGCGAAGTTACCATTTGACATTATCGGATACCCGGCCGAATTTTAGGGACTTCAAGAGGTCTGGCTTGCTTGGAAGAATACTGACCAGGATGCGTTGGCCCGCGAGAAAGGTAAACTCCGCTGACACAGCAGGGATCGTAGTGGATTTCAAGGAACCTCAAGGATATATGAGGGTTGAGCTCATCCTGCTTGCAGCAATTATCGTTGCGTGGCTCGCGATTGCCTGCAACATCTGCCTTTCGCTGAACTGGATCTGATCTCCGGCGATTGGCTGGGCTTTCGGTGCGCTGTGAATGTTGTGCAGCCGGGGCTGGCTAAACAGCAATAGTCGATGCGGGGCTTGCCGCATCTGCTTGTGCCTGAAGCACCTTCCAGGGAAGGTGCGCGGCGGTTTCCCGTCCGCAATTGCGTAAAGACAAAGGGATAGAGCGTTTTCGCGATTCGAAGAAAAGCGGAAAGGCTCCAGCTCAAAACAGGCAAGCCGGTTGCGCTTGAATTAGCCTGCAAAGCGCCGTTCAGCATGAACGCATTTCGTCGGGCAAACCCCGGGCGATTCCATGAGCTTTGGGGGCAGAGGACGCGCGTTAGCGGGTTTCTGCGAAGCTGCGGAGAGCACGCAGGCCAGCCATTGAGCCGCGAAATCGCCTCATCTTGGATGCCGACGCGGCTCATCTTGCGGCGAAATCAACGCCGGTTCGCCTCTCAGTGTCGCTCGTGGGCGAGGAACTGCCGAAAACGCTCGGATTTTGGATGCTTGAACAATTCCGCTGGCTCTCCTGTCTCTTCGATAACGCCCTTGTGGAGGAACACGATTTTATTGGAAACGTCCCGCGCGAACGCCATCTCATGCGTTACGACCAGCATGGTTCGACCCTCTTCGGCAAGCGAGCGCATGACTTTAAGCACTTCGCCAACAAGTTCGGGATCAAGCGCAGAGGTAGGTTCGTCAAACAGCATGACCTTTGGCCGCTGCGCGAGAGCGCGAGCAATCGCCGCGCGCTGTTGCTGACCTCCAGATAGATGGGCTGGATAGAAATTTCGCTTGTCGGCGATTCCAACTCGTTCGAGCAGCGCTTCTGCTTCCGCGACACATTCGGCACGGTTGCGCTTCTGCACATGCACCGGCGCTTCGATTACATTCTCCAAAATGGTCATGTGCGACCAAAGATTGAAGCTCTGAAACACCATGCCAATGTGTTCGCGCAGCCGATCGACCTGCCTGCGGTCGGCAGGCTCGGTCCTGTGGCGCCCTTTTTTCAGCGAGAACATCTCGCCGTCGATGCGTATCTCGCCACTGTCGGGCACTTCAAGCATATTGATGCATCGCAGCATCGTCGATTTTCCGGAGCCGGAAGAGCCCAGGATCGATATGACATCGCCTTGGTGAGCTTCCAGCGAAACACCTTTCAGAACTTCCAGCGGGCCGAAGCACTTTCTGAGATCCTTGACCGAAACGGCAGCGCTCTTTTGTATGTTATCGCTGACCAAGACTGTTCCCCTGATGGACATGCGTACTCCGGTTAAGTGGTAGGATTGGGTGGCATGCGCATATGTGGTGAAAGCCAAAATTCGACCACCATGAGCATGCGCGTGACGACGAAATTGATCGCAAGGTAAATCGCCCCTGCGACGATGAAGATTTCGAAAGCCCGAAAGCTGTCCGCGATCAATTTTCCCGCGAGACCGGTGACTTCCATGATGGTGATCACAGAAGCGAGCGCCGTTGCCTTGACCATCAGGATGATCTCATTGCCATAGGCAGGCAATGCGTGTCTTATGGCAATCGGAAGAATGATGCGCCTGAACAACAGGATGCCGGACATGCCGCAGGCGCGCGCCGCCTCAACCTGTTGCATGGAGACGGCCTGCAGGCCGCCTCGAAAGATTTCGCTGCAATAGGCGGCCGTGTTCAGCGTCAACGCCAGCACGGCGCACCAATAAGGTTCACGGAAGAACCACCAGACGCCAAGATCCTGCAGTCCATGCCGGAATTGACCGAGGCCATAGTAGATCAGGAAAATTTGGACAAGCAGAGGTGAACCTCTGAACACGAAGACATAGGCGCGGGTTAAGGTTCGGCCGATCGTGCCGCCCATCGCCGCAACGAGCGCGATGACAAGCGCCAAGACGCTCCCAGCCAGAATGGATGTGACTGCAAGCTCGATGGTTAATGGCAAACCGGTCAGAAGAGTGAAGAACGTTTCCCTCATGAAGCCTATATCCATCACAAGGCCCTCCTTGTCCCTTGAGATGTTCGAGCTTCCATTCTCCTGAACAGGATCGAGGAAACCCAGGTGATAACGAGATAGAGGACAACCGCCGTCAGGTAGAATTCAAACGGGCGGCGTGTGGACCCGGCGGCGATTTGCGATTGTCGGAGGAGCTCGACAAGGCCGGTCACGGAGATCAATGCCGATTCCTTCAGCACAAGTTGCCAGGTGTTTCCAAGTCCCGGAATGGCATATCGAAGTACGAGAGGTGCGATGATGCGCCTGAACTTGGGCCACGGCCGCATGCCAACGGCGTTGGCCGCTTCGATTTCGCCGCGAGCAACCGATCTGAAGGCGCCACGAAAGACTTCGGCCTGGTAGGCGGCCGAGACGACACCAAGTGCCAGGGTTCCGGTCAGGAAAGCGGGCATTCCGATGAATTCATGATAGCCGAACAGGCTGCCGACAGATCCGAGCAGCGAGCTTCCGCCAAAATAGAAAAGATAGATGATCAGCAGGTCCGGCACACCGCGGAGAATTGTGGTGTAGCAGTCGGCAAACCAGCGAACGGCCATATGCGGCGACAGCTGCATGAAGGTAACAACAGAGCCGATGACCGTTCCAGCCAGAAAGCCACACACGGAAACGCCGATTGTCATGGCGGCGGCCGCCAGAAGGAGGGGACCCCAGCCTGTCTGTCCGACGCCGACGAGTGCCAGATAACTATCTATAAACTCCATGCGTGAACCTCTTTGTGAAAGCTTGGCTTTGGCTCAGTCGACAGTCCGCCGATGCGCCCAGATGCGCTGGAGCTTCGACATGTTCTTGAGCGAGCTTTGCACATGCGCGCGCGCTGCATTCGCAGCTGCCTCGCGGTCGCGCGCGCAGATAGCGTCGGCAATTGCCCGATGCTCATCGAGATCCGTGTGCTCCAGATCGACCCAGAGAACCTCGAGCCACAGGGCCAAACGAAGCTGCTGATAGACTTGGTCGGTTACCCTTACGAGAGCCTCGTTCCGAGTCGATTCCACAATGACTCGGTGGATGTACAATCCAAGATCGAGACGGGCGGCGTCGGACGGCGCCCCATTGGTCGTCTCCTTGAGCTCGATCATCTGGGCGATTACGCCTCGAAGCCTATCAAGGTCTTCTTCGGTTGCCACCTCGCAGGCAAGCTGCGCCGCGCAAACATCGAGCGCTTCGCGAACAACCAGCAAATTGCAGAATTTGGTGACGTCCAGATCGGTGACCGTGTATCCGAGATTTCGTTGTCCGACGATCAACCCTTCCTCTTCAAGCTTCATCAACGCTTCGCGCAATGGCGTCCGGCTGACGCCAAAGCGCTTCGCAAGCGTGTTTTCCGACAGGCGCTCCGAGGGGCGTAGTTGGCCGCTGAGGATGAGGTCCTTCAGCTGCGAGTATGTGCTCTCACGCAACGAGCCTCGCTGTTCCGTTTTGGTCGATGCCAATCAATTCCCTTTCCATGTCTTCGCCCGTTCAGCGGGTCCTGTCGGTGGCACCATAACTTTTTCCCTCTTGCTTGATCAAGGAGAATACGATTATGTATACAATGTTGACCACAACAAGCAATGGCCCTTCATCTGCATTTTGGAAGCGTCTTGTGGGTGCAAAGCAAATGGAGGTCCGATGCCGGAGATTCTAAGTCTGGAAGAACTGCGTGAGCGCTTTTCGGACGCTTCGGGCGGCGAGATGTTCAATCCGGAGTTTCGAAAGGTTGCCGAGCTGGTCTTCGGCGATGGCGACAGCCGTCAGGCTCCCTATTGCGGCATACCAACGCTCTTGAAGGCTCCCTATCGTCCTGATGCGTCGCCCGATTTTACCGGCATCGACATCGCGCTTTTCGGGATACCAATGGATCTTGGTGTGACGAACCGGTCAGGCGCGCGGTTCGGACCGCGTGCCGTTCGAAATGTCGATCGGGTCGGTCCTTATGAGCATGTGTTGCGAGCCGTTCCGACCGCCCATGCACGGGTCGCCGATGTTGGCGATGTTCCGTTCAGGAGCCGCTTTGATCTCGCCGCTTCCCATGAGGATATCGAGCGATTTGTCCTCGGGGTGGTCAAGGCGGGCGTTGTGCCTTTGGCGGTCGGCGGCGACCACTCGATAGGTCTTCCCATTCTGCGGGCTGTCGGCAAGGATCGATCGGTGGGGATGATCCATATCGATGCGCATTGCGACACGGGCGGCTCCTTTGAGGGCTGCAAATTCCATCATGGCGGGCCGTTCCGTCAGGCCGTTCTTGATGGCGTGCTGGATCCGCGGCGGACGGTTCAGATCGGCATTCGAGGAAATTCGGAATATCTCTGGGAGTTCTCGTATGCGTCCGGCATGACTGTCATACATGCGGAAGAGGTCGGCGATATGGGCATAGGGGCGGTCATCGCAAGGGCGAGGGAAATCGTCGGCTCGGGTCCGACCTATATCAGCTTCGACGTCGATTCTCTCGATCCGGCATTTGCGCCCGGTACGGGGACGCCTGAAGTCGGAGGACTGACTTCCGCCCAGGCGCTAGGCATCCTGCGAGGTCTTGCGGGATTGAACATCGTTGGCGGCGACGTCGTCGAGGTTGCTCCACAGTACGATCCGACAACGAACACGGCGCAAATCGCGGCGCAGGTTCTATTCGAACTCCTCTGCCTGACGGCGGAGGCAATCAAGATTCGCGCGTCCTAGCGACTGAGGCTGGGCGTTGCGAAGGCTGCAACCGTCCTGTCCGCAAAAGGACAGGGGGAAACAAAAAGGGGAATGCAACATGCAATTATCAAAACTCTTGCTGACGTCAGTCTTGCTGGGTGTCGCCTTTGCTGGCGCTGCCAACGCAGAGACAAAGCCAACCGAAATTACCATTGCGACCGAAGGCGCATACGAACCGTGGAACTTCACCGGACCTGATGGCAAGCTTGCCGGGTTCGAGATCGATCTCGCCAACGACCTCTGCGCTCGCATGAAGATCAAGTGCACGATCGTCGCCCAGGATTGGGACGGCCTCATTCCATCTCTCAACGCGAAAAAGTTCGATGCCATCATGGCCTCGATGATCGTTACCGAAAAGCGTCTTGCCGTCATTTCGTTCAGCGAGCCCTATGCCCCGACTGCTGCTGCCTTCATGGTCGACAAGACCGGTCCGCTTGCAAATCTGCCAGGTACCGGGACCACGGTCGACCTTGCCGGAGACAAAGCGAAGGTCGAGCAGGAATTGCAGCCGATCAGAGATGCCCTCAAGGGCAAGACGGTCGGTGCGCAGGTATCGACGGCGAATGCAGTTTTCCTCGACACCTACTTCAAGGGCGTCGTCGATCCAAGAGAATACAAAACCGTCGAGCAGCATGATCTGGATCTTCAGGCGGGCCGCATCGACGCGGTCGTTGCGCAGAGGACATCGCTGACCGCCACGCTTCGAAAGGATGATTTCAAAGACTACACGATAGCTGGTCCGACCTTCAAAGGCGGGGTCTTCGGGCAGGGTATCGCCGCAGGACTTCGCAAGGACGATACGGTCCTGAAGTCCATGTTCGATGCCGCGATCAAAGCGGCCAAAGCGGACGGCACGATCAACAAGCTTGCGCAGAAATGGATCAAGACAAATCTTGATTGATTGAGCGCTGAAATTCTCACCCCGACAAAATGGCAGCCGGTGCACCAAAAGGTCTCATCGGCTGACCGGCGGAGCTTTGCCAAGCGTCGCTATCGAACATACCTCATTTGGAGAGCCATTGTGACCATCCTTCTCAATTCCCTTGAAGCTCGGGACGCTGCCTTCGTTCTTCATCCCTACACCAACGCCTCGCAACATTTGAAGGACGGTCCGCTGGTGATTGCAAGGGGTGAAGGGATCCACATCGTCGACAGCGAGGGCAATAAGTATATCGAAGGTCTTGGGGGACTGTTTTGCGCGTCGCTTGGCTTTAGCGAACAGCGTCTGGTCGATGCCGCGACCCGGCAGATGAAGGAATTGCCGTTCTATCACAGTTTTGGCGGTAAATCGCATGAGACGGCGATCGAGCTGGCCGACAGGCTCATCCAGCTTTCGCCTGTTCCGATGTCGAAGGTGTTCTTCGCCAATTCGGGTTCCGAGGCCAATGATACGGCCATGAAACTTGTCTGGTATTATCACAATGCGATCGGCATGCCGGAAAAGAAGAAGATCATCTCCCGTATGCGTGCCTATCACGGCGTGACCATCGCCTCGGCAAGCCTGACCGGGCTTCCTAATAATCACCGTGATTTCGATCTGCCGATCGACCGCGTGCTGCATACGGATTGTCCGGAATTCTATCGCTACGGCCAGCCGGGTGAAACGGAAGAGGAATTTGCCACACGTTGCGCGGATTCGCTCGAGAGACTGATCCTCGCGGAAGGTCCGGAAACGATCGGTGCATTCTTTGCCGAACCGCTCATGGCATCAGGCGGCTGCATCGTCCCGCCGCCAACCTACTACGAGAAAATTCAGGCAATTCTGAAGAAATACGACGTGCTGCTAATTGCAGACGAGGTGATCTGCGGCTTTGGCAGGCTTGGGACGATGTTCGGTTCCGAAAGCTTCGGGCTGCAACCCGATATGATCGTAATGGCAAAGCAGCTTTCGGCGGCTTACCAGCCGATCTCAGCACTGATGATCAATGAAAAGATCCATTCTGCGATCGTGTCGGAAAGCGAGAAGATCGGAACCTTCGGGCATGGCTTCACCTATAGCGGCCATCCAGTCGCCACGGCCGTCGCGCTGGAAACCCTCAAGATATACGAGGAGCGGGACATAGTCGGCCATGTCCAGGACGTAGCGCCGCTGTTTCAGCGCCGACTGAATGATCTGAGCGCGCATCCGCTCGTTGGCAACGCCCGCGGTCGGGGTCTGATCGGAACGCTTGAGCTCGTCCGCAACAAGGAGACGAAGGAGGCGTTCAATCCCGTCCACGGGATCGCCGTTCACGCCGGACGAAGAGCACAAGCCCACGGCGTCATCACCCGCGCGCTGGGCGACAATTACTCGCTTTGCCCGCCGCTGATCATCACCGAAGCGCAGATCAATGAATTGTTCGACCGCTCCACCCGCGCGCTGGATGACACCTATGCCTGGGCCAGGGCGAGTGGATTGTACTAAGGAAAGATCGAGGATGCGCAATTTCGAAACTCCGGGAAGATCGATCGCCGTCGGGCGCAACGGGATGGCGGCGACCTCCCATCCGATGGCGACAATGACTGCGATCGAGATATTGAAGAGCGGTGGCAAAGCCATTGATGCCGCCGTCGGCGCCTGCGCCGTCCAGTGTGTGGTGGAGGCAGGGTCCACCGGCGTAGGTGGTGACTGCTTTGCACTGCTGACGGCAAACGGTAGCGATCAGGTCGTGGCCTATAACGGCTCGGGACGGACACCCGCCGCGGCGAAATATGAATGGTACAAGAATAACGGCATTACGGCCATCGACCGGTCGTCGCCCCATGCCGTGACGATTCCGGGCGCGGTGGATGCATGGACACGCCTGGTTGCCGACCACGGCAGAATGCCGATCGCGGAGGTACTTGCTCCTGCAATCGCGCTGGCGCGGGACGGCTATGGGATCACGCCGAGGGTGGCGGCCGACATTTCGAACCAGCGAGACTTGCTGCTGCGTGATCCGTCGACCCGTCGCATCTTTTTGGCCGACGACCAGGTTCCCGCTGTCGGATCGGTCCAACGTCAGCCTGAACTCGCGCAGACGCTGGAAGCGATCGGGATATCGGGCCGTGACGGGTTCTATCGCGGCCCGGTCGCCGAGGACATGCTGGCCAAGCTGAAGTCGCTGAGCGGTCTGCATACGGCGGAGGACTTTGCCTCCGCCGCCGGTGAATATGTGAAACCAATCAGTGCGACCTACCGAGGATGGACCGTTCACGAATGCCCGCCCAACGGACAAGGCATCATCGCGCTCATGATCCTGAGGATTCTGGAGCGGTTCGAGCGCAAAGGCGATCCGCTGAGCGCCGATAATCTGCACATCGAGGTGGAGGCAACGAGGCTTGCCTACGCGGCACGCGATCGATGGCTGGCCGAGTCGGAAACGTCGCTTGTCCCGGTTGAATACCTTTTGTCCGATCAGTTCATTGACGGTCTTGCTGCGAGAATAGATCTGCGCAAAGCGGTCGATGCGGGAGCGATTATCGACGGTGTCGAGCATTCGGATACCGTTTACATCTCGGTGGTCGATAAGGACCGAAATGTCGCGAGCTTTATCAATTCGATCTTCCATCCTTACGGAAGCGGCGTGATGGCTCCGAAGTCGGGCGTCTTGTTTCACAATCGCGGCCAGAGTTTCGTCTTGAAAGATGGTCACCCGAACGCGATAGGTCCGCGCAAAAGGCCGATGCACACAATCATACCTGGACTGGTGACGCGCGCTGGAAAATCCGTGCTCTCATTCGGCGTCATGGGAGGGCATTACCAGGCAATGGGTCACGCCCACTTCCTTTCGAAGCTTTTTGACTACGATCTCGATATTCAAAGTGCAGTCGATCTTCCGCGTCTGTTCCCGCTTCCGGGCACGGCCACGGTCGAAACGGAGGCGCCGCTTCGCGCGGCGATCGGTAACGATCTCGAAGCCCGCGGTTTTAAGGTTGTCGCTCCGAAATGGGCGATCGGCGGGGCGCAGGCGATCTGGATCGATGATCAAAACAGCACCTTGCTGGGTGCTTCCGATCATAGAAAAGACGGTTGTGCCCTCGGTTACTGACAAAAAGGATGGAACTGAAATGTCCGAGTATCCGAACACAAGGCTCTATATAAACGGCGTCTGGCGCGACGGCTCGAATGAGCGACTGCCCGTCGTCAATCCGGAGTCAAGCGAGGCCATCGGCAACGTCTCGAATGCCAGCAACGATGATCTTGACGAAGCACTTGCCGCAGCATCGGCCGGGTTCCAGCAATGGCGTCAAGTCAGCGCGTTTGAGCGGGCGAAACTCCTTCGCAAGGCTGCTGAAATTCTGCGTGGGCGCTCAGGTGCGATCGCCAGGACTATGACGCTGGAACAGGGTAAGCCGGTGGCCGAGTCCCTGGCGGAAACTTTGAGCGCGGCCGACATCATCGACTGGTTTGCCGAGGAAGCTCGTCGCGCCTACGGCCGTTTGATTCCGCCAAGAGCGATGAATGTCAGACAGATGGTCATAAAGGAGCCGGTTGGCCCGGTGGCGGCCTTCAGTCCTTGGAATTTCCCATTGAATCAGGCGGTTCGAAAAGTGTCGGCGGCTCTTGCGGCCGGCTGTTCGATCATCTTGAAAGGACCCGAAGAGACGCCAGCGAGTTGTGCTGAACTCGTTCGTGCATTCGCTGACGCAGGCCTGCCGACCGGCGTCCTCAATCTTGTCTTCGGCATGCCGGCCGACATTTCGCGCTACCTCATTCCGCACCCGGTAATCCGCAAAATCTCCTTCACGGGATCGACGGCGGTCGGAAAACAGCTCGCCTCACTTGCGGGCGCCCACATGAAGCGCGTGACGATGGAGCTGGGCGGGCATGCGCCGGCCATTGTGTTCGATGATGCGGATGTTGATCTCGCCGTTCGGATATTGAGCGGCGCAAAGTTTCGAAATGCCGGGCAGGTCTGCGTGGCGCCCACGCGCTTTCTCGTTCAGCAGGGCGTTTATGAGAAATTTCTGGAAGGCTTTGTCAAGGCGGCCGAAGCGATAAAAGTGGGCAACGGTTTGATGGATGGCGTGAACATGGGCCCGCTTGCCAACGCCCGTCGCGTCGAGGCCATGGAAACCTTGACAGCGGACGCCGTGTCTCGTGGAGCAAGCATTGCGACCGGCGGCAAAAGGCTCGGAAATCGGGGAAATTTCTTCCAGCCGACTATTCTAACCGATGTTCCGCAGGACGCGCGCATTGCGAATGAGGAGCCTTTCGGCCCCATCGCGTTGGTCAGCGCATTTGCGGATTACGACGCGGCCATTTTGGAGGCGAACCGACTGCCCTACGGACTTGCCGCCTATGCCTATACGAAATCCGCGAAGACAAGCGCCGCGCTCGCCCGCGATATTGAAAGCGGGATGCTGTCTATCAATCACCACGGACTGGCGCTGCCAGAGTTGCCTTTCGGCGGCGTGAAAGACTCCGGTTACGGCTCAGAAGGCGGCACCGAGGCGATGGAAAGCTACTTCAATACAAAGCTCGTGACCGAAGCGACATAGTTCGACTTTTGCCCGCAGAGGGCTTGGGAAATTTCAGGAGACGTACCCAAAAGGGGTGGGACGGTACAATGTCGCCCATACAAAAAAATCCAAAACTGGTGCGCTCGGCGCCGAACTGGAAACTACTTCTGTCCCGTATCCTGTGACCAGGCTCAGCAAATTGCGTGCGACCATTATGGCCTTTCTGTTCGCGCAACATGGCTGTGGGGCGAGAAGGACAGTAATTTTCGCCTGATGCTCGAGGACGGCACGGCCAATCTTCTGAAAGTACTCAATCCCGCAGAAGATCCTCTCGTCACCTCCATGCACAGCTTGGCGCTTTTGCATGTGGAGGAGGTGGATCCGGGAATTCCGACTCAGCGTGTCATTCTCACCCGTGAAGATGCTGCGGATTTTCGCTTCATGGCGGACGATGGCATCGAACGCGGCGTCCGCATGGTCACGTTCGCGCCGGGCGTTGCGCAACGGACCGCGCCGCAGTCTCCTTTGCAGCGCCGGCGGGTTGGCGCAATGCTCGGCCGTTTGCAAAAAGCCTTGAAGAGCTTTTCGCATGAGGCCACCTCCAATCGCATCAGTTCCACGCCCCTCGCCGGAGTGCATCCCACTTCCGCGGCATAAATGCGTGGGCTTTGGCCAGTTTTTCCACACGCAGGTCTTTGTGCAAATGCCCGGCCATCCAGGCATGCAGTGATGCAAAAGCCGGTGGGAGGTCATTCTTCAATGCGAGCGGTGTCCTGAACTGGTTCTGGCCGCCGGGCAAAGTTGCGCTCGATCTCGTTTTAGCGCGCGCCGGGCGGCCTCGGCATGACCATAGGCCGTTACCGATCGATGCAGGTCAAGCGTGTCGCAACGCTGATGAACACACCGCATTAAAATCAGGCCTCAAACCGGCTTGACAGGCAACCAAATGGTTGCGTATATATAGGCAACCATTTGGTTCCGTATTATGGCTTGTCGAAATGGATGATGGTGCTGTGTTTCGCGCCCTGGCTGATGGCAGTTGTCACCAATTGCTGGCTGGGCTGCCTCGGAGAGGCCGGACATCTGGCAATCCTGAGCGCAGGACCGGCGAGTTTCAACGGAAGCGCTTGACCGTCCTGCCGGCGTTCAAGGCGAACTTAGAGGAAAAAGACCATGAGTGAAGCAGTCGCAAGTCGTTTCGTTTATGTCACCTATATCCGCACGACGGCAGACAAGCTGTGGTCGGCGCTGACGAGTTCAGAGTTTGCCGGGCAATATTGGCGCGGGGTGCGTCCTGAAGCCGACTGGAAAGAGGGCGGATCCTGGAAGCTCGTCATGCCCGACGGTCGCATCGGCGATACCGGCGAAATCGTCACTTTCGAACCTGGCCGCCGTTTGAGCATTCGCTGGCGCAACGAATGGCTACCGGAATTCAAGGCCGAGGGTTGGTCGTTCTGCACCATGGAGATCGAGCCGGTGGACGACGTGATGAAACTGACGGTCACGCACAGCATGGATCGCGCCGACTCCAAGTTCATTTACCAGGGCGTTTCCGGAGGCTGGCCGCAGATTCTGTCGAACCTCAAGTCGCTGCTCGAGACCGGCTCCGTCATTCTGGGACCAAAGGAGTTCAAGAAATGACGCAGGATACGACACCGGCGCGGGCCGTTGCAGATGGCGATCCCGCGCTGGCTGCGAGGGACATCCCCGCGCAGCCTCAGCAGGCATTCGAGACACCAGGCCCCGCTGAGATCGAGGAGTGCCGGGATGAGCCGACGCTGGGCCGGCAGGTGACAACATGACCTGTCCTTTCGAGCTGGTCCACGGTGGCGCCCGTGTCATCCTGCGCCAGGACGAATTCGGCCCCGCAAACCGCCAGGCCCCGACTGGAAGGGCGCTCCCCCTGGATCTTCTGCGCGATCATCTGACTGTTCCGGCAGACGCAACCACTTGAGCCCACCCGCCTCAATCGGGCAAGCAGGAAGCAAGATCATGGCAAATGTCATTTTGGGAAATCACTCGTCGGTCCTGGTGCCATGGCACGATCGGGACCGTATTCGCAAGTTTTACTGTGATGTGCTGGGCGGCACGATCACGAGAGCAGACCCCGAACGGGATTTCATTCGGCTGCAAGACTACTTCTACATCGCGTTTCTCTACGGAGATGTACCGGATGAAAGCGAGCTTCAGAGGAGTGCCCGCTCGATCTGGCTCGAAATCAAATCCGACGACGTCGAGGAAACGCGGCAAAAAATCCTCGCATCCGGTCTCGTAAGCAAATTGGAGTTGCCGGATCCTCACTTTTATTTCCGTGCACCGGGCGGTCAGTGCCTGCGTCTGGTCGGAATGTATGAAGACCTCTCTTTTTACGAGGGGGCAGCGGAAGGTCCGAACGTGGCAAAAGTGAAAGCGGCCATTGGGCGAATGTCTCGCTAATCCCGCCGAAGATCGAATATCCCGCTGTATCATCTCTTCCGATAGCAGACGCCGACGCCACCATGAATATCTGGGTTATCGCAACTGCGAAACGGTGTAGATCAGCGTGGGTCTATTCCAAACAACGCTATGTCAGCCAAGGATTCACGGCAAGTTAAGAGGGGATATGCATCCTCCTCGACTGCCGTGGCCTTTTCGGCGGCGATATTGCTGCCGGCTATGTTGAGAACGATGTGGAGATTTCCAGGGGCTTCTTCGCGTTTAGCAAGCCTATCAATTAGGCGAAGCGAACTATCCACACGATGAGGAGCATGTCGATTAGCAATGCAATCACCAGAAGGAGGCCTATCAGCTTCCGTCGCTCTACAGCCTCCTTGGATTCAATTTTGAAAGCCGCTTTGTAAGCATTTTCGGTGTCTCGGTCACTCACTGGTCTAATAGAGTTTCGAGGGCGTGTCATATTGACGAGGCCGCATGTGACGAAGATGAAAAATAATAGCAGATAAGGGGCCATTTCAAACGCAGCCTTTTGCTGTCTAGCCACTCGCAATTTCTCACCAAGATAGACAGGTTTCACTGTCTATCGCAATTGAAAGCCGCTTGTGCATGCCCGGCGGTTCTGCATTGCCAGAAAATTTGCTCCACTTACGGCAAAGACATATGTCCACTCGGGACGATCGCGGCTCTCGCTTGTGATAGGGAAACGGCCCCGACACTCGGTGCGCGTTGTCAGGCGCATGAATGCTTGAGGGGCACTTCGGGCGGAGCAGGCTCAATGGTTGCCGAGCACTTCGTCCTCATAAAGCTGGTCCATGCTGAGAGACGCGACTTCGGCAAATGCCGTCTGGTTGCGGACGCGCCCGCCGCTCAGGATGACAACGTCGTCGCAGAAGGAGATCGTGCTGCGATGATGGCTGATCACGATCGTCGTGCGGCGACCGGCTCGCAATTTCAGCGTCTCGACGATGGCAGCTTCCGACAATCCGTCCATGGCGTTGGTGGCTTCGTCGAGAATGAGGATATCGGGATCGCGAATGAGCGCCCTTGCGAGGGCTATTCGCTGCCGCTGCCCTGCCGACAGGCTGGCGCCCCTGTAGCCCACCAGTGTTGCGTATCCGTCTGGCAGCGTTTCGATGAATTCATGCGCTTCGGCGAGTCTTGCGGCCTGTTCTGCCTCGGCGAGCGAGGTATGCTGTCCGTAGGCGATGTTTTCGAGAATGGTGCCGTCGACCAGTTCCAGGTCCTGGCTTGCAAGCGCGAGCCGGTTTCGCCATTGCGTGGGATCGATGCGGCTGAGCGGCAATCCATCGATCAGGATTTCGCCGTCGTCCGGTTCGACAAAGCGGCACAGCAGGTTCACGATCGTCGTCTTTCCCGCACCCGATCGGCCGATGAGGGCAGTGGAGCGACCATGACCAATTCCAAAACTGACGGAGCGCAGCACCACCGGCCGCGCGGCAGAGCCCGGATATCGAAAGGTCACGCCGTCGAATTTTATCTCCTGCTTCAGTCGGGGAGCCGTCAGATCTCCAGCGGGCGGCTGAGGCTTGTCCGAGGCATCCAGCAGCCAGCGGACCTCCTCCAGCGAACCGCTCCAGCCTTGCACCTGGCTCCATGCCTGCTGCAGGGCGCGCACATGCGGCTGCAGCCTGTATAGCAGGACGACGAAGGCCACGATGATGGGAAAGCTGATGTCGAAGGCCCAGGCGCTGACGACCACCGCGAGGAAAAGTGCGGAATGCAGCACCTCCGTCAGCGGTGGCAAGACACCCTGGCGGGTCTGCAGAACGAAGCTCGCCTTTCTCACCGCGTTCGATGCACCGTCGAAGACAGATTTTTCGCGCTCCTCCTGGCCGAAAATCCGAATCAGCCGCCCGGCATGAACCAGATGCAGCATTCTGCCGGCAAGTTCATTGTTGGAGGACGTCACCTTGCGGCTCGGCATCTTCAGGCCGGCGGAGAGACCGGCATGCGCGGCTTGGACGAGGATGAGGCCGAGTGCGACGCAGAGCGTCATTTGCCAGGACAGCAGCAGCAGAAAGGCAAGCAGAATGATCGTCGCCGATGCGTTCACAAGCGCCGCAAGCACTGTCTGTATCGCATCCGATGCCCGCCAGGATTCGTTGGAGATAATGTTGAGCAGCCGGCCCGGACTTTCCTGCAGGAAGAAAGGATATCCGATCTTCAGGAGCTGATCGGCGAGCGCGCTGCGGATTGCGTGGCCGGCCTTGCCATGTATGAAGTTGGTCAGCGCCGTATTGGCGAAGGCGAGAATGTTCTTGAGCGTGATCAGCAACAGGATGCAGGCGGCAATCACCATCATCCGCTGCCGGTCGTCCAGATCCGACCCTACCTGCTGAAAGAGAGCGGAAAATCCGCTCAGCCCCGTCGAAGCTTTCTCACCTCCTATGATGCCGAGCATCGGAATAATGAGGCCGATACCGGTGCCTTCGAGGATGGCGCTGATCAGGCCAAGCACGGTCACGACGGGCAGGAGCCGGACCTGGCGGCCAAGCGTCTGCCGCAGGAGCTGCAAACCCGGTAGGAGGAGCTTCAGCATGGCGGATCCCTCCTCAATGAACAGCTTGTCTGCTCCATGCGGTTCAGTTCCGGCTGAGGGCGGTTCGTTACGGCACATCGTGCGAACTCGAACGCACCCAGCACATTCATGAATACGATCGGCCAATGAGACAGGGAGACTTCCGGATCGAAGCGTGGCCCACCCCATATTTCCCGCCAGGCCGAGCGGAAAGTCCAGCAGAAATGACGCAGCAGCCACGGCGCGCCAGACAGGTGCTTCAGACAGAGGCCGCCGTTTCCCAGGCTGTAGTTGCGATGAAGCCGTTCGATCGCCTCGCGTGTGTCGCGTCCGTGATAATGTAGCACGTTCATGTCGGGAACGTATTCGATAGGGATGCCGAGCTGAAAGGCGCGGACAAGATAGTCGGTATCCTCGGCCGATTGCAGAACGCTGCCGGCGCCGAAGCGCTCGTCGAAGCGGCCGACGCATCGGGCGACTTCGCGGTGCATCGTCATGTTGCAGCCCAGGATGAAGCCGCCCGGATGGACATCGGGCGTGAAGCGGGCCGGATCCGGCGACCGCTTGATCGTAAACGGCAGATCGGCCGCATTGCCGAGCTCGACACGGCCGCCCCGGATGACAGGGTGTTCCCCGGTTGCATAATGCTGTTCCAGATCCCGCAAGTAGTACAGGTCCACTTCGCAATCGTCGTCGATGAAGATCAGGATGCGCCCGCGAGACCGTTCCATCCCGGTATTGCGAGCGGCGGCCAAGCCAGGGCGGCGTTCTAACACCGGTATGATTGCGATGCTGGAGGAGGCGGCGATGCGGGCCACCCGCTCGGCGGTATCGTCAGTCGAGCCGTTGTCGACCACCACCAGCTCGCTTGTCATCGAGGGATGTGCACGACTGGCCGCTTCGATCGATCGGATGCAAGCCTCAAGCGCCTCGGCGCGGTTGCGGGTGCAGACGATGAAGCTCGCGGCCGGAGCTCGACCCGTGGCAGGACGAGGGGGCTTTATGGCCTGCTCTGCCTGCGTTTTCGGGATGTCGGAACCCACCGCCGCCATATCAGGCAAGCCCTTGCTGCGGCAGCACGCTTCCAGCCGGAACCGATTGCCGATATCTTGCCAGGGCGTCGAGGCGCAGGCTCGCATCGCTCCAAAGACGGCTGCACCAGGGCGCATAGGTTGCGGCGCGAAGTCCGTACCGCTCCCGACGCCGTATCCGATGCCATTTGCCTGTCTGTGTGAGGAACCGATGCGTCAACGCGGGCTGTCTCTCGTCCGCGATCAACTGATAGAGAAAATAGAAGAAGCACATCAGTCCCTCCTCATAACTTGCGGAGGCCCGCAGGCCGCGTGCGGCGATCCTTGCTTCGATGGAGAGGAAACAGTCGGCGGCGCGTGCAACCGTGTCCGGCCTCACCGCGGCGCCAATATCGTGCAGGGCAAGGGGATCGTCGACCAGGGACTCCCGTTGGAGATTTTCTGCCGCGATCGTCAGATGCGTGAGGCGCATCGTCCGCTTGTGTCTGTTGGTGACGCTTTCGTCGTGAATGCGATAGGCAACGAGGCTGTCGTCGATCATCGCGGCTGGGAATTCGCGGGTGATCCGCCGGAACAGATCGAAGTCCTCCGCGTGCACATAGCTAGCATCGTAGGTCAGCATGCCAGCCGGAATGACCCGGCGGTTATACATGACGGTCGAATGCATGAAGACGGTGTAAAACATCGATAAAATATGCCAGTCGGCCGACTGATGGATAGGATTGGGCGTACCGCGCACGACGCGATTGCCGATGAGCCGGTCGATGCCGGTACCACTCATTGCAAGCTCCGGCCGCTTCTGAAACAAGTCGATCTGGCGTGAAAAGCGGGTTGGGTAGGCAATATCGTCGGCATCCATCCGGGCGATGAAATCGCCTTTCGCCATCGTCATGCCTTCGTTGAGCGTTGCGATGAGGCCGCGGTTCTCGCGCGAGACGATGCGCAGGCGATCGTCGGCTGCCTGATACTGCTCAAGGATGTTCAGCGACCGGTCGGTGGAACCATCGTCGATCGCGATGACGTCGAGATGCTTGTAATCCTGCCGTAGGATGCTCTCGATTGCCGCGGCGAAATAAGGTTCGCCGTTATAGACAGGCAGCAGGACGGAAACCAGTGGAACGGTCATTCTTCAGCTCGCGCACTATTGCAGATCGGAGGTTTGGACAGCGTCCCCGGGATCATGGCCGTCACGGCGATAGAGCGCCGTTTCGTATATTCCCGAACCGCGCCCCGGTTCCCACGGTTCACCAATCGCGACCGTTGGCGGATGGCTGCCGCCGACATAGGGGAAATGGCGCTTGAGGCCGTTCAACGGCTTTTCGAGAAAGCGCCATGAGATCGCAGCCAGAGCCAGCGTCGCGGCGCTTCCGACGATCAAGCGGCCGAAACCCTGTTGCGAGACATTGACGGGAATCCAGGCTTGAGCCTTGACGATCAGGGAAAGGATGATCGGATGGAAGAGGTAGATGCCGTAGCTGATCCGTCCGGTTGCTGCCATCGGCGCGGATTCCAGCAGCTGGCCAAAAGCCGATCGAAAGCCTAGGGATGCCCCGCCGACCAGCATGACGAGCGGCAGGAGCGGAAAGACCTCCGAACCGATCCAGATGAACCAGTCGAGTATGGGTGTTATTGGATCCGGTCTCAGCCACAGTGCTACACTGGCAGCCGCCGTCAACGGCATCCAACTCAGCCGCATCCATTGCGGCCAAGCCTGTGTCCTTTCGCGATAGGCGGCAAGCAGGGCGCCGCATGCCAGCGCATCCATCGAGGCCGAGGGAAGCAGGTCGCGCACCAGCGAGGGCATCCCCGTCAGCGGCCAATAGAGGCGATAGGCGAGCGAGCAGGCAAGGACGGCTAGACAGATGCCCCCCATCATTCGTCGCGGCGCCAGAAGGATTGCCAGCGGCCAGACGACATAGAACTGTTCCTCTATGCTGAGGCTCCAGGTATGGCACAGAACCCAAGGCGTCCATTCGCCGTGCAGGGCATACCAGTAGTTTGCAAGATAGAACGCATGCCACTTCAGGCTGCCAGTGCCCCGAACTCCCTCGAGATTGACGAACCATACCAACGCCAAAACTGCAAAATATGGAGGGAATATGCGCAGGGCACGCCGGATATAGAATGCTTTCAGTGCGGTGGCCGGCTGGTAGCGGGCATCGGCCCGTGCTTCCAATAGCAGGCGCGTAATCAGAAAGCCGCTGAGTACGAAAAAGAGACGAACGCCGAGATGGCCCCAAATGGAACCGTCAGCCGCAAAAAAATGTGCATAGAGCACCATGGCAACGGCAATGGTCCTGAGGCCATCCAACTGGCGGTCGCGCATATTCGACATGGAATATCCCCGGCTTTTCAGCCTTTTTCGGACCCTCTCATTACGGCGCCAGCATCCCGATATTCCGCCGCTGTTCTTCTTTACGGCCCACCGGGCCTATTCAACCTGCCAAGTGAGCCCTCAAGGCTTCCGGATCGATTCCGGCCAAACTTGGGCAGTTCCAGGCCGATAAAGCGGTGGTTGATCACGTATTTGAAACAATCGGCCATGTTTCTCGAAATATGGAATGTAGCCGCTCGCACGGCGAAAACTCTCGTCATTCATCGGGCAGGTCCCGCCCACTTGCATCGAGAGCGGATCAGGATGCGCAACGTAATGTTGGGCGCGTCTCCGGTTGGTCAACCCTGTGGCTTTACTATGCAATTGATGAAAGATTTCAGAGATATGAATCATCCCTGCACTGTAGAATTACGGCATAGTTTCCTTGTTTCTTCGTTTTATTCGATCTCGGGTAGATAAATTCATATTTGCATGATTTGCGGTGTTCCGATCGTGCCTGGCCTAATGCAGATCGGCAGCGGTCTCTACATTTGCGAGATCTTTCGACACGGAAGAGAGCAAAGAGCGACCATCACCGCCGCTAGTTCAGTTTTCGCTAGCCAGACGCTGTCGCGCCCATTGAAATGCTTCATCGATGGCAGCGAACTTGCATGCCTGCCAGCGGTGATAGTCGCGGATCAGCGCCTCCGAAATCCAGAAGTCGCCGCCATTGCCGGGCAGTTCCCATCCGACGACATCGAGGGTCCGCGCCCGTACGAAAACCCGCTGAGCATGACTGCGGGAGATGATGTAGCGCTTCGCAAGTTCACTGATGCGCAAGGGTCCGATCGATGTTCGCGCCTCTATAGCCTGTTCCGGCGGCAATCTGGACATGATGTCGTGCAGAATGTTGCTGCCTGATGCCGTCTGGACGAAAGCCTCTACGGTCGCGGGCGGCTCGGACCAGTTCGGATCGTGAAATAAACGCCGAGACATTCTTGGCTGGGCATAACGAAGCAGCCGATGGTCCGCCGACGATTGGAGATAGCGTCTACCTTGGTCGAGCATGTCCAACGACTTCAGATGTTCATCGAACCATTCGCGGATCAGTTCTTCCGCGGTGTCAGCAATCCTAAGCGGACGAAAGCGCTTATCGTCTTTGGGTTCAGCGTCGAGCAAAAGGCGATAATTGCGCATCTCTGCCAGATGAGCGGTCGCCGTGTTCCTGCTGGCAACCCTGTTATCCGCGATGAAGGCAATCAGGTTTGCAGCCGTCAGCTCTGGATGCGACGGGTTGGTGACGTGTTCGAAATGAAATGCCAGAATAGCCTGCGTCAGCAGCCACCTTTTCATGTCTGCCGTATAGCGGACAATGCGCGGCGCTGCATCGTGCATGGCAATAAGTTTCAGTGCGGCATTTCTCAAGGCGACGGCGAAAAGCGGATTCTCCACAATCGCCTCGATCGTTAGTAGACCCTGCGCATTTGTAACGGAGCGCATCGGGGTCGGGTTGTAGTTCACCTCTTATCTCCCTGGGAAGCCCACCGGGCATGTCACTGGTTATCGGAGTGTCCGGCGGATATTGCGATACGGCAGATCACCGTCGCAACATTAGATTCCTCGCTACCCATGCCCTCGAAGCCGCAAGAAGCAATCGTCCTGACGGCATCTCCTGACCAAACATTATCAAGCCGCCGCCGCCGCCTAGCGCTTCGAAAGAATCGGTCATCGTCGTAGACTAAGGTGTTGCTATCTTCGCTCATGCGGTCTTAATCAATGAAGGACCGTGAGTTCCATTAGGACGCAGCGCGTGACGAAAACTGGACTGTTTGGGCCAGAAACCTGTCATCCGATGTCACCGGACCGCTCTCGTGGGAGCTGAGCGTGCGTCTGCAGTGGCACCAACTGCATTTAGGCATCCAGTTTTGCATTTCGCGTGATCTTGCTTCGCTATGAATATCGAAAGTTCTTCAACAGGATCTATGCGACCGAATCGAGCAGCGTCAAATAGAAATATGGGTTGCGGCGCTGTAAAGCTAAATAATAAGGCTTTGAAACTAATTAATAAGGCGGGCAGATCATTCCATGCGACGCCATAGAAGTTCGGCTGATCTCATGCGGTCAGCCATCATCACGTCCCTGAGCATTCTCGCCGATTAGGAGCCGGGGAACCGAATAGCTGTTCGTGTCGGGATCGCGCAATTGTCCGAAGGTGGTCATTGCGCAAGGGAGCGTAACGCTTCCATTTGCTCGGCTACGCGATCTAGAACTTGCGGAATAGCGGCAACACATTCCGGAACACTTGCATGATCAAGCCGAGGCAGGCGATCGACCTGCAAACAAGACCGTCGCCTGCCGTATCGATCAGCACCGCTCCGGCGTCTTAGGACAGCGGAGCTTCAGGCTTGCATCCACTCATCTACCTAAGCGTGGGCGTGGGGATGATGAACATCCCATACCGCCCAAAGCGATGCCACGACGACGAGCACGCCAAGAACGATGTCCGTCCACATGGCGTTTACGCTGGGGGCAAAGCCGAGCAGCCAGGGAGATGCGATCAACCACAGGCCGAGCGCCAGATTGACCCATTCCTCCCATTCGGCGAATGCCGAAAGTGCGGCAGTCGCCAACATGCCCAGCAAGACGGCAACGACCCACGCGTTCCAGCTGGGCATTGTTTCAGCTGTGAAGCCGAATATCCAGGGAGAGACGAATAAACATGCAGCCAGGAGCAGATTGACCCAATCCTGCGTCCTTTTTCCTTTCATCAAAGTGCCAACCATGGCAACCTCCTCACCAAGAAGCCTAATATCGACTTCATACGGCGTGAACTTCACGCTTAAGTATATAAGTAATTACTACAGCATCTGATTCAAGATAATATGCGAACGATACTTCGGTTATTACGCGAGAAATCGCGGCTGCATTAAGCCCAAGCCGAGATTGAGTATTCGGCCTGTTTGAGGTCAGGGTCTGAAGACCGGTCGCCTAGTGGATTCTCACAAGCGCCCTTGATCCAAAAGAAAGCGTTCAGAGTCAATTACCGACCCCGATCCTGCCTGTTTCCATTGCTGTCAAAGAAATGCAGGTTTTCGGCCGATGCGGCAACGGCAAGCTCGGAATCAATCGCTATCCGGGAGCGACCGGGAACACGAAAGACAATGGTCTGTTCATCATGCAAGATGCCGTAGACATAACTTTCAGCGCCCACCAACTCTACCGCTTGGACGCGAGCACGGCCGATGAAGGCAGCGTCGCCCATATCATCTGCGAGATGAAGATCCTCCGGTCGAATTCCGATTGTCACGTCGCGAGCATCCTGGCTTATGGCTGGTGCCAGGACGGCGCCACTTTTTTCCGTGATCCTGAGCAGGTTCATTGAGGGCGACCCGATGAAGGTCGCGACAAAGGCCGTGGCTGGCCGTTCGTAGAGTTCAATCGGCGTTCCGATCTGTTCGATCCGCCCGCCATTCAGCACCACCAGCCGGTCGGCAAGCGTCATGGCCTCCATCTGGTCATGTGTGACATAGACGCTGGTGGTTGCCAGGGAGCGCTGCAAGCGTTTGATCTCAACGCGCATTTGCACGCGCAGCTTTGCATCGAGATTGGAAAGCGGCTCGTCGAACAGGAACGCCGCCGGTTCGCGCACGATGGCGCGGCCCATCGCCACGCGTTGTCGCTGACCGCCGGAGAGCTGACGCGGTTTGCGCTCGAGGAAAGCTTCGATCTCCAGCGATCGAGCCGTCGACTGGATGCGCTGGTCTATTTCGGCTGCTGGGACATTCCTGTTCTTCAGGCCATAGGCGAGGTTCTGGCGCACGGTCATATGCGGATAAAGCGCATAGTTCTGGAACACCATTGCAATGTCGCGCTCGGAAGGTTCCAGACGGTTGACGATACGGCCGCCTATATTGATTTCGCCTGATGTGATGGCCTCGAGACCTGCGATCATACGCAGGAGGGTGGACTTGCCGCAGCCGGAAGGCCCGACCAGGACCACGAGTTCGCCATCGGAGATATCGAGCGACACGCCCTTGATTGCATCGACGTTGCCGCCGTAGCTTTTGCGGACGTCCTTGAGAGTGATCCCAGCCATTATTTCTCCGTCTCCACAAGACCTTTGACGAACCAGCGCTGCATCAGCACCACGACGAGGATGGGCGGAATGATCGCCAGGATCGCCGTCACCATCACGAAATTCCAGGGTGTCGCCGCATCGGCGAAATCCACCATTTTCTTGAGCCCGATGATGATCGTCGCCATCTTTGCGTCATTGGTGACGAGCAGCGGCCAGAGATATTGTGTCCAGCCATAGATGAAGAGAATTACGAACAGGGCGGCGATATTGGTCTTCGACAGCGGCAGCAGGATATCGCGCATGAAGCGGAAGGGTCCGGCATTGTCGATGCGGGCGGCTTCCAGCAATTCGCCCGGCACCGTCAGGAAGAACTGCCGGAACAGGAAGGTCGCCGTTGCCGACGCCATCAGCGGCAGGGTCAGGCCTGCATAGGTATCGATCATGCCAAGGTCGACGATGACCTTGTAGGTCGGCAGGATACGCACTTCCACCGGCAGCATCAGCGTGACGAAAATCATCCAGAAGAACACCATCCGCAGCGGAAAACGAAAGAAGACGATGGCGAAGGCCGAGAGAAAAGAGATCGCGATCTTGCCGGCGGCGATGACGACCGCAACGACAAACGTATTCCAGAGCATCCGTTCGAGGCTGACGCCGACCACACGCTCGACGCCGCCGCTCAGTGCTGCGCCATAGTTTTCGGCGAAATGACCGCCGGGCAGCAGTGAGATCGGCGGCCGCAGAATCTCGGCCGATGTCATCGTCGAGGCAACGAAGGTGTAATAGATCGGGAAGGCGACGATAATGATGCCAAGGATCAACATGAGGTGGCCGATCAGATTGGCGATGGGACGTTTTTCAATCATCGTCTCGCCTCACGCATAATGCACGCGCTTCTCGACGAAGCGGAATTGGAATGCCGTCAACGCAATCACGATCATCATGAGGACGACGGACTGGGCTGCCGATGAGCCGAGGTTGAGATTGACGAAACCGTCATTGTAGACCTTGTAGACGAGTGTCTCCGTCGCCTTTGCCGGCCCTCCGCCCGTCACGGCATGGATGATGCCGAATGTGTCGAAGAAGGCGTAGACCGTATTGACCACCAGTAGAAAGAAGGTCGTCGGCGCCAGCAGCGGGAAGATGATCGTCCAGAAGCGCCGGCTGCCGCGCGCGCCGTCGATGGAGGCGGCTTCGAGCAACGATTTGGGAATTGCCTGCAGCCCCGCCACGAAGAACAGGAAATTGTAGCTGATCTGCTTCCAGGCGGCGGCGACGATGACCAGCACCAGTGCCTGGTTGCCATTCAGCAGAGGGTCCCAGGCAAAGCCATTGCGGCGCAGAATATAGGCTAAGGTGCCCATGGTCGGATTGAACATGAAAAGCCACAGCATGCCGGCGACGGCGGGTGCAACCGCGTAGGGCCAGATCAGCAGCGTGCGACAGAGCGTCTGCCCGCGCACCACCCTGTCGGCGGCAGTAGCAAGCGCGAGCGCGACGATCATCGACAGCAGTGCGGTCGCGACGCTGAAGATTACCGTCACTTGCAGGGAATGCAGATAGGTCCCCTCGGACAAAATCGCGCGAAAATTCGCAAGACCCACGAAGCCGCTCTTCAGCCCGAAGGGGTCCTCGCGCTGCGTCGACTGATAAAGCGCCTGGCTCGCCGGCCAGAAAAAGAAGACGACCGTCAGGATAATCTGCGGAGCGACCAGGAAATAGGGAAGGATCTTGTTTGGAAAGACGACGCGCTGCACGGCGATCTCCTGTGATGGGGAAACTGCCCGCAGCCTTGGAGACCGCGGGCCAAACCGTGTCAGTGCGATCAGTTGCCGATAGCCTGCTGGATGGCAGCGTTGCCGCGTTCGACGGCCTTGTCGAGCGCCGTCTTTGCGTCCTCCTTGCCGGCCAGCATCGCTTCGAATTCCTCGTTCATGATGTCGCGCACCTGCGGCAGGTTGACGAGGCGAACACCCTTGGAGTTGGCGGTCGGAGCCTTGCCGAGCATCTGCAGGATCGGCGTTTCACGGCCAGGGTTCTTCTCATAGAAGCCGGATTTCTTGGTCTCCTCGTAGGCGGCCATCGTCACCGGCAAATAACCGGAAACCTGATGCAGGCGTGCCTGAATCTTGGTCTGCGACAGGAAATGGAAGAATTCGGCGATGCCCTTGTATTCGGTATCGCTCTTGCCCGCAAAAACCCAGAGGCTGGCGCCGCCGGGGATGGTGTTTTGCGGCCGGCCTTCGCCTTCGTAGTACGGGAGCTGGCCGATGCCGTAATTCATGCCGCTCTTGATGATATCGCCAAGGCCGCCGGACGATTCCGTCAGGATGCCGCATTCTCCTGACGTGAAGAGCTGCTTGGCCTCCGAGGTGCGGCCGCCGTAGCGGAAGGTTCCGTCCTTGGCGAGATCGGCGATCGCCTGGAAATGCTGAACGAAAAGCGGCGCATTGAACGCCAGCTTGACATCGTTGCCGCCAAGGCCGTTTTCATTGGAGCCATAGCTGACATTGTTCCAGGCGGCAAAATTTTCCGTCTGAATCCAGGTGAGCCAGGTGGACGTTAACCCGCAAGATGACGCACCGCTCGACTTGATCTTCTTGGCAGCTGCGAAGACATCCGGCCAGGTTTTCGGCGGGTTTTCAGCGTCGAGGCTAGCCTTCTTGAACGTATCCTTGTTGTAGTAGAGGATCGGCGAAGACGAATTATAGGGGAAGGACAGCATCGTGCCGTCGGGTTTGGAATAGTAGGAAACAATGCCAGGCAGATAGAGCGACTTGTCGAACGTGTATCCGCCCTTTTTCAGGACTTCGGCCGCCGGCATGATTGCGCCTTCGGCACCCATCATCACGCCGCTGCCGGCGTCGAAAACTTGCAGGATGGCTGGCGCCTGCTTGGCGCGAAACGCGGCGATACCGGCATTCAGCGCCTCCGGATAGCTCCCCTTGAACACGGGTACGATCTTGTAGTCCTTCTGGCTGTCGTTGAACTCCTTGGCCAGTTGCTCGACCACCTCGTTATTGGCGCCCGACATGGCGTGCCACCATTGGAGCTCCGTCGTTGCAAACGCGTGCGATGGACCAGCTAATGAAATTGCAGCCGCCGCAAGGCAGCTCCATGTGAAGCGATTGGACATTATTCCTCCCATTGTCATTCCTTCCGTGAAACGGATCGGCTGATCGATCCTCCCCGATCAGCCAGACCGCTTTTGCGCCAAGCCGTAGCCGGATTCGGCGATCGACTTGCAAGCGCGTTCATCTAGACTAATGTCTACTCAGGTCTTGTCTACCGTGAAGTTATAAGCCAGCTATCTTTTTGCGATCGTCGCTGCGCCGGGAGCAGCACAAGGAACCACCGATCCCTTGGTCAAATATTCACCTTCCGTCCGGAAGGTATGGTACCGGTCGCCGGCTTCGAGTATCCGCTCGACCATCCTCGGACGGGGCGCAAGTGCCGCCGCCCGTTGCCGCACTTAGCCAACATATTTCCGTTCGCTGCGGAATCGAATAACATCTCCTCCCATGACGGATGATCATGAGAGAGCGTTGGGGATGTCTATGCAGCCGATCTACTACGGACTCACGAGGGCAGCTGCCTTAGCCGCTTTGATTATTTTCCCCGCTGTTTTCTTTGTTTCCTGCTCGACAGTTGGCGGACCGGGCAGCCAATCTCGTTCTGTCACCGCGAGCAAATCTACAGATCCCGCCAAGGACAAGGCCGCCGAACGCCGGAAATGGGAAGAGAGGGTTCAACGAGATAATGAGTTAGCTCCAAGCGGGTCAGCGCCGGGTTCCTATGGCTCTTTCGGTCCTCGTTTCAGCTGGTGAGCGATTGATTTACAAACCGTGCCATCCTGGGCTTTGGCGAGCTGGTTCGACATGGTAGCCGTCTCGGTAAATGCTCGACCTGCGTATCGATGTGCTGATGGTAACGGGCCAGAAGGGTCATCTGGCGAAGCGCGCAGTCGAATGCAGCCATTCCCATATTGGCCTAGACGGATTATCTCTTGCTACGAAGGCATGCCTTCACATCCTCAGTCGGTCCCTGGGTTGCTGCGGGCATATCGAGCGGGTGGCATGCCTACGTATCGAGCAAAGGCAACGCTAAAAGTGCTTGCGGATCCGTAACCCACGCGTTCGGCCACTTGATCCATGCCCAATTCGCGGCCGCGCAATAGCTGCTTTGCAAGAGCCATGCGCCAGGCCAACAGATATTCCATCGGCCTCAGGCCAACAACACGGCTGAACCGTGCGAAGAAAGCCGATCTCGACAGGGCAGCTTCGCCTGCAAGATCCGCGACCGTCCAAGGATGGGCGGGGTGCGCATGCATCGCGTGAAGTGCCGCTGCCAGACGCTCATCGGCAAGGCCGCGGCTCAAGCTCGACGTGACGGTCGTTTCCGCGCCGCATCGCAATGCCTCGATCAACAATACCTCCAGCAGCCGTTCCAGCACGAGTTCGCGCGCCGGCCGCCGCCCATGTGTTTCCTCTCCTACCAATTGCATGAGCGTAGCGAGTCTGGGCTCATCGCGAACGATGACCACATCCGGCAAGAGGGAAACGAGCAAGGCCGCATCCGGCGCGCCGAAGCTGCAATGCCCTATGCGCATGCGCAGATCCGCCGGCCCTTCGAGGCGGCCGACACGGAAATGGCCGCCACTCAACTGCGTCGGAACCATGGCGGATAGATCGGCCGGCGCATCGACGCTCTCGCTGACGAGGTCGCGCATGGCCGGCGCGAGCACGAAGTCTCCGGCCTGGACGATGAAAGGTTGATGTCCTTCGAACGCTATGCGGCAACGCCCTTCAAGGATTGCGCAGTAGAATGGTTCCCCCATGGCCTCCCGATGAATTCGCCAGGAGCCGGCGCATTCCACCAGCTTGGAAAAGCGTGCGGCCGGCTGCAGCAGCGTGACGATTTCGGCAAGTGGGTCGACGGACATAATCAGGACTATCGCTAAAGAAACGGAGACCGCAGCGTATATAAAGTCTCTCGTTCGGTCACTACCATGGCGTCGTTCTTTTTTGGAGAAGCTCATGTCCACGATATTGATTACTGGTTGCTCATCTGGCTTCGGTCTGGAGACTGCGAAACTGTTTCTTGAACGAGGCTGGGACGTGATCGCGACAATGCGCACGCCCAAGCCCGAGCTACTGCCAGTCTCCGAGCGCTTGCGGGTTCTGGCGCTCGATGTCACCGATCCGGCCAGTATTACGCGGGCTGTAAAGGATGCCGGTCCGATAGATGTATTGGTCAACAATGCCGGCTTCGGAGCGCCCGCACCGATCGAGCTGACCGCGCCGGAGACGGTGCAGGCGCTGTTCCAGACAAATACGATCGGCACATTGGCGATGGTTCAGGCCGTATTGCCCCAGATGCGTCAACGCCGGGCCGGGGTCATCGTCAACGTCACCTCAACGGTGACCGTCAAGACTTTACCGGTGATCGGGATCTACCGGGCGAGCAAGGCAGCGGTGAACGCCTTCAGCGAGTCCTTGTCGATGGAAATGGAGCCATTTGGCATAAGGGTGCATATTGTCTTGCCAGGCCGCTCGCCGGAAACCCGCTTTGGCGAGAATGCACGTCCGCATTTTCGCGGTTTGGACGATCAGGATTATGCGCCACTGATCCGGCAATTCGTCGAGAGCGTGCAGGACAACACCGGCCCCGTGACCTATGCTTCCGACGTGGCGGAGGCGGTTTGGCGGGCTGCCACCGATCCATCCGCGCCGCTGCGGATTCCGGGCGGTGCGGATGCCGAGCTCTGGATGGCCGAAGCAGGGTTCTAATCAAAACGCGGTGGAGAGGCTTGCGAAAAGTCGAGGTTCTTCCTAAGTCGCGCGGCTGGAGGGCGCCAACGCCCTCCGGGGAGCCGACTACCGGGTTTTCAGCTCTATCCGCGTCTCTCCGTCATTGCTGGTCGCAGATCGGTATCGGCCGGGCAGGCGGCGCCGGATGGTCCTTCTTGTATTGGACGATGATCGGCTCAAGGGTTTCCTTGGGCCAGAACTTCGGCGTGCCGATTTCCTTCAGGCAGGACTCGTTCCAATACAATCCGGATTGTGCTGGCGAGCGTCCTGCTGCGACAGCTTTGGCAACGGCCTTGATGTCCGAAGACTCCGGATAGACATAAAGGGTCGTCGGATTGTCCTTAACCATGGAGATGATCTGGCCGGCATCCGACGCCGACCAGCTCGTGCAACCGTCGCTGCGGCCGCCGGCATATTCGACCAGCTTCCCGAGCGGAACATATCCGTCACGGTTGGCATAGGGGCTTTGCGGGTCCTTCTTCATGCATATGCCGGCAACCTTGGCAGCCGCATGTCCGCCGATCGCCCGTTGCCGTGCGTTGGCTGTCTCTCCTTCGCCGTCGAACTGGACGAAAGTGCGGAGATAGGCGGCTTCCTTAGCTTGGGAGAGGCGATAGTAACCCTTGAAGGTCGTCTTGGTCTCCTCGGTCATATAGGAGCCGCCCATCGTCAGGTTCGAGTCCATCGCATTGCCGAAGTTCTTGGCGCACATCCGTCCGTTGCCGAAGTCGGCCACACCCTTGAGGTCGCGGCCGCTGCCGTGTCCCGACGACACGACACGGAAAGTTTGCGTCGCCTCGCACACGATGTAGAAGCGGCCGGCAGACGTGCCATCGTTCGGGGTATTCGGGCGTGTCGCATCCATGGCGAAATAGCAGGGATTCCTGACTTTGCCTTCGCTTACCTTTTGCATGTAGAGCGCGCGCGCTCTTTGCAGGATCGGCTGGGCAATCTGGCCGTCGCCCTGTCCGACATAGGCCTTCAGCCATGCCGGAATATCCGATTGGCGCTCCGCGGCGAAGGATTGCGATGTTACCGGGATGACGATGGCGAGGGAGCAAAGGCTGAGCATCTGGGCGACGCTCCTAAGGGCATATCTCAACCGCACGGAATTAGATCTCCTATCAAATATCCTGGGACCCGCACGCGCCGCCGCCGGCAAGAGCGGTATTGGCTGCCTGCCTGCCCCACAAGCCCGACTGCCATGCGCTCGGATCCAGAAATCATAGTTGTGCGCTGCTTTGCTGAACGAGACCCTAACAGGCGCGGGAATCTCTGCTGCCAAGGAAAATTCTGTGCCTGCCATTCGTTGTCTTGACCGGTTTTGCATCAGCATTCTTCAGCGATCGCGGCGCAAATATGGCGGATCGGGCGAGCGATATGCAACGAAGATGCGATGCCAGGATCGATAGTTTCTCCTCGGCAGGCGGTTGGCATTGGCCGCTACCGCAATTCCCGCCAAGGTGCGTGAAACTTCCGGGAAATGCATCAGAACAAAAACTGCTAGCGAAACCAGTGGCTCGATCGATATCGGGCATATTCCGCCATTGCTTCCGGTGCTAGCTCCTGCAGTTCCTTGGAGCTCGGGCCCCCCTTAAGGTGGACGAATATTGGTCGCGGCTTGTTTGTTTGCGTGATCGCCAGATAGGTGGTTTCAAGAGGTCGCTTGGAGAGCCACTCCGACTCGTGACCGAAGGTAATATCAACCTTCGCGCGGTCGAGGCGGTATTCGCCGGCAAACGGTCCGGCGCAGCTCGTTTCGACGATCGATGTCTGATCCAGCAGAACCGCTGTCGTGGTTCGCAGGAGAGCGGATGCTCCCGAAACGATCGTGAAGAGGATGGCTAACATGGTCAAGGCTACGATGCGGCGACTCGTGAAGAACGGACCTTCGTCCAGCATTTCCACCGCCGATCCGTAGCGATTGGGCCTGCGAACGGATGCGGCAAAACCAGCCACGATCATTATCTGGATCAGAAAGCTGCTCAGGAATATGGCACCCATGCGATGGCTGCAGTCGAAACTGGAGAAAAAGCCATTGTCCAAGACTACCATCATGCCACCCTACGTTACGCGTAACGTTAGCGCGCATCTCCGAAAGAACTCTTACATGAATAATTCAAGATGATGGCAATCGCCAAACAGGTGTCCTGCCCGGCTCCCACCGGCAAAGTGTGGCCGTGGGATGCCGCATCATTAGACCGCCGCGCCGTATGCTTCTGCAAGCCGGGTAGACCCTCCTCCATGTGAAGGAACGGCAATCGCTCGCTTACATATCCATGCACTGCCGGCATCCCTCGTCCGGGTTTTCGTCGAGCGACGGGTGTCGGGCAAAATAAAAAGGGCCCCGAAGGGCCCTTGTGATTGGTCGATGTGAAACTAGCGCTGGAGGTTGACCAGCACGTCCAGGAGATCGGTGCCTGTCTGGAAGACCTTGGAGTTGGCCGTATAGCTCTTCTGCGCCTGGATCATGTCGGTGAGCTGGCCTGCCAGATCGACGTTCGACGCTTCCAGCGAATTCGACTGGATATAGCCGAGACCGTTGCTGTTGGCAAAGCTCGTGACGGTCACGCCGGAATCGGCATTGGCCTGATAGACGTTGCCGCTCATCACCGTCAGCTTGTCCGGGCTCGCAACGGTCGCCAACGGGATCTGATAGATCGCCTTCGGATCGCCTTTCGCGTAGTTGGCATAGACGACGCCGTTCTTGTCGATCGTAACGCCGGTGACCGGCGCTGCTGCCTGCCCATTGGTGGAACCAGTGGAAGCGAAAGCCGAGGCTTTCTGGGTCATCTTGGTCAGGTCCATCGCGATTGATCCGGCCGTCTTCGGATCGTTGATGGTGAAGGTGCCGCCGGACACCATATTTCCGCTTGTATCGAACGTCAGCGTGCTGGTGGCAACAGGAGCGGACGAGTAGGGGAAGGACGAGCCAGTACCCGTGGCCGCGTCGGCGTTGCGGTAGACGGCAACTTGCCACTGATCCGTCTTCGCCGGCGTCGTGGTGATGTCGGCAGCCTGCGTTTTGGTGTAATAGATGTCATACATGACGGTGTTGCCGAGCTTATCGTAGCCAACGACCGAGCTTTTCTGGGTGTCGGTCGTGGCCGGCGCACCCGTACCACCCGTTCCCGTGTAGGCGGTGCCTGGCAGCGCGCTGGTCGCAACCGTCGCACCCGAATTGAGGTTGCCGGTGAAGCTGCCCGAGGTCGAGGCCGAATTGGCAAGGCCGCTCTGATTGACGTTGATCGGCACCAGGCCGTCGAAGCCGTTGACGACGACGGCGGGTGCTCCGGACGCATAGGAGTAGCCCATCAGCGTGTAGCCGGCGGAATTGACGAGATTGCCATTGGCATCCGGGGTGAAATCACCCGCGCGTGTCAGAACCGTCTTGCCGTCGGCGCCCTGCACGACGAAAAAGCCGGCGCCCCGGATCGATAGATCGGTGCCGGAATTGGTGGAGATGGCATCGCCCTGCTGCGTCACCGAATAGCTGACATTCGTCTCGACGCTGCCGGAATTGTAGCTGCCGCCGCCCGAAGGCAGAATCAACGACGAAAAGCTGGCGCTTGCCGACTTATAGCCAGTTGTGTTGACGTTCGCGATGTTGTCCGACACGGTGCTAAGCTTGTTCGCCTGCGCATTCATGCCTGAAACTGCCGTTTTCATGCTACCAAAGATGCTCATTGGTTCCTCGCACGTTGCTGATGGCGGCAGGATAACCAGAGTGACTTGTGTGAAACTGGCTTTTTCCGGTGTCGCAACGTCGGCACAACCGCATTGCGCCGCCGGTTTATGCGGCTCCATATGGCTTTATATTTGCCAGCAGCCATCACACAAAGCACGCGGAACGCGCCATGCGCCATAGAGCGGAACTTACGGGGAAGGCAGATGCGGAGCCGGGAAATCCAGTACCCTGCTGGTATAGCTTTCGATCAATGCGCTGAACGGCGTGCCATCAGGCAGCTTGAGCACGGCGTGATGTTCGAGCAGGAACGGCGGCAATGTAAGGGATCCCGTGGCAGGCGCCGGCAGGCCAGCCCCTATCTCCCATCCTTCTGGCAGAGGAGACCAAAGCAGTTTTGCCGACAGATTCGTGCGGGAGAAATTAAGGGCCTGAACGGCGCGACCGAACGCGATATCGCTTGTATCGAGCGCCTTGTTCATCTCGCCCGTCAGCTTTGACGGCACGTACCAGTTATCCGCTTCGGACAGGATGCGATCGCCGCAGGCCAGTCGCACGCGACGATAGGCGACAGGTTCGTCGGCTCCGACGGCAAGCAGCTTCCGAATCGAAGCATCGGCCGGCTTGTCCTGCCCGCGGACACGCTGCGCGACGATCTTGGAACCTTCCGGGGCGAGCTTGTGTGCGGCGCACCAGCGGTCGAGCGTCAATGTGGCGCTGGCATTGCTGAGGAGATCGGCATTCAAGGTCTGCAGGATCGCCAGGGCTTCCAACCGCGAGGTCGGCGTATCAGGCCATTGGGAAGTAGCAGACATGTCCTGCGCCATCGCTGTCTGTGCGCCAAGCGTCATGGCGACCGAACTGCCCATGGCAATGATGCGAACAAGCGACGAAGATCTGAAGAACATGCTGATGGAATCCTCCGCACAGACGGACCTACGGGTGAGAACTCGGAGATTGGCAAGTTCGCCGTTGGCATAGATGGCAAGCAGGCCACCTTTGGCAAGACCTACATTGCGCACGCGGACGCGCGCGGCAACTCGCCGCAAAGCAAATCATTCAGAGCGCCTTTGCGCTCCCTCGTCTAATCGGCGGTGCGGCTGATATGGAGGCTATAGACGCTTGCCCATTCCTGAGCAACGAAATCGGTCAGCACGGAGGGGATTTCCACAAGGGCGCTCTGCCGCGCTAAGGCGTGGAACCCTCCCGGAAGGCAGGCCGCGATGCGGTCGATGATCTTTTCATAATCGACGATCAACATCTCGCGCCCGGCCATGAGGTCGAACAATACCGGATCGGTGATCACATGCTCGTTTTCGCAGAACCAGTAGGAGGAGATCGTCAGGTCGGGAAGATAGCCGATCTGCGCCGGCAGGTTTCGCCGTTCGAACGTGAAGCTTCCCGGAAGCCCCGCAGCCGACATGAGCTCTTCCGCCAGCCGAAGCTGGGTTTCCGACGCATCCAAGGCCTGAAGCCTGAGATCGGGGTTGTCGGCGAGATAGGCAAAGGCAAGGCTGAAGGCGCCGGAGCCGCAGCCGAGATCACATACCGTTTTATATCCGTGTATGGCAGCTCCGAGGCTGGTAAGTGCCCGCAGGCATTTCAGAGAATTTCGCATTCCGAAGGCGCGGGTAAACGCATCGGCGGAGCGGCTATAGTCGAATATCTCGATCTGCCGACGGCTGTTGACAGTATTGAGCAAGGCAATGGAATCGCTGTTTGGACGATATAGATGATTGCATCTCAGAAGTGTCTCGGCGAAACCATCGATATGTCGTCCCTGCACATCCACGTATACCATGCAAGCCTGTCCTCGCTAAGGTGTATTCTTTCGCATGACTGGAAAGGAGACCATACTTTGAATACAGGCTCTCCACCCGTCTTCAGTTCCCGGTAGGCCACACTAGTCACAGCTTTATGGATGGGAGTGTCCGAATGGCGACCTGGGGCATTTCAAGGTGCCGGACGGGACGCCGAATTCATGGTCTCATCGCACGCCGTCGCCATGCCAGCCATGTGACATCGGCACAGGAAATCCCTCGAAGGTCTTGAGCGTATCGAGCACGATCGACGTCTTCACATGCTGCACGGACTCGTGCGGCAAAAGCACGTCGTTGACAAAACGCGAAAGACCGGCGAGCCCTCGGGTCGCGACCTTCAGGTGGTAATCCATTTCGCCCGTCAGCGCATAGGCCTCCAATACTTCCGGCAGCCCGTTGATCAGCTGCGAAAACCGGCGGGCATTGTCCCTGTTGTGCGTGGCGAGCGTTACCGAAATCACCACCAGCATATCAAGCCCAAGCTTCCGCCGATCGAGATTGGCCTGATAGCCGCGAATATAGCCCTCCGCCTCCAGTCTCGTGCGCCGGCGCGAGCATTGGGAAGGAGAAAGCGCGATCCGCTCCCCCAACTCGTTATTCGTCAGCCTGCCATCTTTCTGCAACTCTTCGAGAAGACGCAGATCCAATTTGTCGAGCGGCTCAGTCATTGCGCAAAACCTTCAAAATGCTCACAGATCGTGTATACTATTTTCGTTCAGCATGGAGAATGCAAGCACTTTGCGTGCGTTTGGAGCCATACTTTGCATAGTCAAAGTCCTGTCTTCCGAGGAGGAGAAAATGGGTCCTTTTCCGCATGATGCGCCGCCGTCTGAAATCACCGCCGATAATCCGGCCGGCACCGATGGCTTCGAATTCGTCGAGTTCGCCCATCCCGAGCCGGAAAAGCTGCGCGAGCTCTTTACCCGCATGGGCTATGTCGCAGTGGCCAAGCACAAGAAGAAAGACATCACCGTTTGGCGCCAGGGCGACATCAACTACATCCTGAATGCCGAACCCGGCAGCCATGCCGCTCGCTTCGTCGCGGATCACGGTCCCGCGGCTCCGTCGATGGCCTGGCGCGTGGTCGATGCCGGACACGCTTTCGATCATGCCGTCTCGAAGGGCGCCGTCCCCTATGAGGGCAACGACAAGGCGCTCGACGTTCCCGCGATCGTCGGCATCGGCGGTTCATTGCTCTATTTCATCGAGACCTATGGCAAGAAGGGATCGGCCTACGACGCGGAATTCGACTGGATCGGCGAAGAAAATCCGAATCCTGAAGGCGTCGGCTTCTATTATCTTGATCATCTGACCCACAATGTCTTCCGCGGCAACATGGACAAGTGGTGGGATTTCTATCGCGATCTGTTCAATTTCAAGCAGATCCACTTCTTCGATATCGACGGGCGCATTACCGGTCTGGTGAGCCGGGCCATCACTTCGCCCTGCGGCAAGATCCGGATTCCGCTGAACGAATCGAAGGACGATACCAGCCAGATCGAAGAGTTTTTGAAGAAGTACAAGGGCGAGGGCATCCAGCACATCGCCGTCGGGACGGATGATATCTATCGAGCAACCGATACGCTCGCCGATAACGGCCTGCGTTTCATGCCCGGTCCTCCGGAGACCTATTACGACATGTCCTATGAGCGTGTGAACGGGCACGAAGAACCCATCGAGCGCATGAAGAAACATGGTATTCTGATCGATGGCGAAGGCGTGGTGAATGGCGGTATGACGAAGATCCTGCTGCAGATCTTCTCCAAGACCGTCATCGGCCCGATCTTCTTCGAGTTCATCCAGCGCAAGGGTGACGAGGGCTTCGGCGAAGGCAATTTCCGCGCGCTTTTCGAGTCGATCGAGGCCGATCAGATCAAGCGCGGCGTCATCGGCACGGCGGCCGAGTAATTCTTTTTGGGTGGCCCTGCCAAGGCATGGGCCATCTTCAGCTCTTCGGAGGAGGGAGCGATGGACCAGACGATACCCAAGGCTTCCGAGCGTGCGGCCATGGCCGCACAGACGCTGCAATATATGCCGGGCTTCGGCAACGACTTCGAAACGGAGGCGCTGCCTGGCGCTCTGCCTCAGGGTCAGAACAGCCCGCAGAAGTGCAATTATGGCCTTTATGCCGAGCAGCTCTCCGGTTCGCCTTTCACCGCACCGCGCGGAATGAACGAACGCTCCTGGCTTTATCGCATCCGCCCGAGTGTGCGCCATACAAGGCGATTTTCGAACGCTTCCTATCCATTCTGGAAATCGGCTCCCTGCCTGGACGATCATTCGCTTCCGCTAGGCCAGCTTCGCTGGGATCCGCTGCCTGCGCCGAGCGAAAGGCTGACCTTTCTCGAAGGGATCCGTACGATCACGACGGGAGGCGATGTCCTGACCCAGACCGGCATGGCCGCCCACGCCTATATTTTCAACGAGGATATGGTCGACGATTATTTCTTCGACGCCGATGGCGAGCTGCTCGTCGCGCCCCAGGTCGGCGCCATCAGGGTCTTCACCGAAATGGGCATGATGGATATCGAGCCGCTGGAAATATGCGTCATCCCTCGCGGCATGATGTTCAAGGTGACGCGCAAGGGCAACGAAGATGTCTGGCGCGGCTATATTTGCGAGAATTACGGCGCGAAATTCACGCTGCCGGAGCGCGGGCCGATCGGCGCGAACTGCCTGGCCAATCCGCGCGATTTCAAGACGCCCGTCGCCGCCTTCGAGGACAAGGAGATACCCTGCCGCGTGCATGTCAAATGGTGCGGCAAGTTCTATGTGACGGACATTGGCCACTCGCCTCTCGATGTCGTTGCCTGGCACGGCAACTACATCCCTTACAAATACGATTTGCGGACATTCTCCCCGGTCGGCGCTATCCTGTTCGACCACCCCGATCCGTCGATCTTCACGGTATTGACGGCCCCGACCGAAAGTGCGGGCACCGCGAATGTCGATTTCGTCATCTTTCCGCCGCGCTGGCTGGTGGCCGAACACACCTTCCGCCCGCCCTGGTATCACCGCAATATCATGAGCGAGTTCATGGGCCTTATTCACGGCCAGTATGATGCCAAGGAAAAAGGCTTCGTGCCTGGCGGCATGAGCCTGCATAATATGATGCTTCCGCATGGGCCGGATGCCTCCGGTTTCGAAAAGGCATCCAGTTCCGAATTGAAGCCGGTGAAGCTCGATCATACCATGGCCTTCATGTTCGAAACGCGCTTCCCTCAGCAGCTGACGAAATATGCCGCGGAGCTCGAAACGCTGCAGGACGATTATCTGGAATGCTGGGACGGGCTGGAACGCCGGTTTGACGGAACCCCCGGCATCAAGTGACGATTGCCCTCACATTCTCTGACGGCGGAGCCCGGACATGAAGCTTGCGACTTTGAAAGACTCCACAAGGGATGGCCGGCTCGTGGTCGTTTCGCGCGATCTCACGCGCTGCTCCGAGGTCGGCCATATCGCACGCACCCTGCAGGCGGCGCTCGACGACTGGGAGCATGTGTCTCCGAGGCTGGCGCGCGTTGCCGAAGGCATAGAGACCGGAGCCCAGCCGACGATCCGGTTTCACGAGCATGATGCCGCCTCGCCGCTGCCGCGGGCCTATCAATGGGCCGACGGTTCGGCCTATGTCAATCATGTCGAATTGGTGCGCAAGGCGCGCAAGGCCGAGATGCCGGCAAGCTTCTGGATCGATCCCCTGATGTATCAGGGCGGTTCCGACGGCTTTCTGGGGCCGCGTGACCCGATTGCCGCTGCCGACGAGGCCTATGGCATCGACATGGAAGGCGAGGTGGCCGTCATCGTCGATGACGTTGCCATGGGCTCGACACCAGAGACCGCCCGCCAGGCAATCCGTCTGGTGATGCTCGTCAACGACGTCTCGCTGCGCGGCCTGATCCCGCAGGAGCTGGCAAAGGGTTTCGGCTTCTTCCAGTCCAAGCCGGCTTCGGCTTTTTCTCCGGTCGCGGTTACGCCCGACGAGCT
>JBCNPI010000190.1:0-11867 GCA_039593415.1 Rhizobium sp.
GTCATCAGGAGATGGACATGGGGATTGTGGCGCGTGCCGTCTTCGTGAATCGCAAGATCCACCACGAAGCCTTGCGTCGTGTACGCATCGGCCATGGCGCGCGCCACGGTCAGCCAAGCCTCGCGCGGCAGTTCGCGCGGCAGCGCGAATTCGATCTCTTTCGCGAGACGTGCATCGACACGCTTTTCCGCTTCCTCCACGCCATTCCAGAGCCGCGCGCGATCCGCCATCCACGACGGCGCACCTGCGGGTATATGGATTTCATTGGCGACGACATCGCGCCGCCCGCTGAACGCGGACTCGCGTTCCTCGGCCTCATTGGGCAGGGTCTCACCGGCACGATAGGCTGCGGCGGCCACGATGGTCCGCCCGTCGCCGCGACTGATGTTTTTCACATGCAGATGGTAGATGGCCACACACCTCTCCTCGGCACGGACGGGGGTCCAGGGGTCTCCCCGGGCGCACTTGCCGATTTTCTCCGGACGCCGTGCGGCCGGTTAGAAAATCGTGCAACGCATCGCCTCTTTTTGCCAATGTGTAATACACGTTGGGCGATGCGTATGTGCGCTGTTACGCATTGATACATGGTTGGTTGTTTCTTTCAAGATGGCGGCAACACTGCAGGTTGCCGAACCTCCTTGGGAAAGTCTGCCGAGTGCGCGATTATCAGTTGAGAATGGCCCGCCACTTTGCTAGCAGAGGGAACCACGCGGACGTGGTGAAACTGGTAGACACAAGGGACTTAAACGCAATTTGAGTGCACCGGCGGAAACGCCGGCTGTAGAACTGCTCAAAGTCGGGGAACCCTGTCAGATGGCGATCCCGAGCCAAGCCTCGCGAGAGGAAGGTGTAGAGACTAGACGGGCAGCACCTAAGGCAACGCTAGGGTGAAGGTATAGTCCAGACCACAAACGCCGAATGGCGGCGGCGAAAGCCGTAGCTGGTAAGAAAATCCCTCGGCCTTTGGCCTTACGGGTTCGACCCCCGTCGTCCGCACCAAACTGACAGAATGTATGAAAATTTCCGCCATCTGAGCGCCTGACAGGTCAGATCAGTTGTGGGGCTATTGCAACATCGGTAGAACTGATTTAGCCCTTTGATCTAGGAATGGTTGCATTCAATCTTTCGACAGCGCGAGGCGCCGTGACAAATAATAACGTCTTCCAGAAGTTGAGAGTCGAGGGGTGGCGGCAATTTCGGTCGATAGAGATCGACATACATCCTAAGTTGACGATTATTACCGGCGCGAACGGTGCCGGAAAAAGTACGCTTCTCAGCTTGTTTACCCGTCATTTCGGTTACAGCAGGAACTATTTGGCGATACCGCAAACCCGAAAAGGGCTGACGACCTTTTCGCTCGGAACCTTTGACTGGTTAAAGCGGACTACGACACGCTGGTTTCAATGGATTTCTCCGGACGATAAAGCCCCGGTCCCGCGTTCAGTTCAGATCGGAGAGGTTTTCTATTCGTCGGGCGGTTTCTCGGCGATAATGTTGCCTCATACGGCAAGCCTCCATTATTCGGTCGAACTAAATACCCAGCAACCTGTGAGTGGCCTCCATATCGACTCTCATCGGCCGCCGAACGTGTATCGTGGCGTGGGATCTTTTCCATCGGCTGCCCCACAAATCAACGGCATCGGAAACGGGCTGAATAGCGAATACGTCACCTACTATTCGAACGGGATGATTCAACAGGGTGCCCTCTATCACATAAAGATGACCCTCATTCAAATGAGCATCTTCGGATATGGCAATCAGACGATGGAGCCGGTGCCTGAGCTGATCGATCTATTCAATGAATTCGAAGAAAAATTGCGAAAAATTCTCCCAAAATCTCTCGGATTTCAAAGAATTATCATTCGTTCTCCGGAGATACTTCTTTCCACCCGGTCCGGAGATTTCCTTATAGATGCTGCGTCGGGAGGTATCATCAAGCTGTTCGAAGTAGCCTGGCAGATATTCTTCTATTCAAAGACCCTACCAGAAGGCGAAGCTTTCGTTATCACATTTGATGAGCCGGAGAATCACCTGCATCCGTCGATGCAGAAGTCTTTCCTTCCAAATCTCATGGAAGCATTTCCTCAGGCTCAGATTATCGCGGTCACTCACAGCCCTTTCATAATTACTGCCATGAAAGACTCGAACGTCTATGTCCTTCGTTACGAGGATACCGAGGTGCGGCCCTCTGAGCGAGGTTCCGACGATGACCAGTCCATACGTGGTCTCATGGGGACAAAAGTGGTTGCGGAGAGACTGGACACAATCAACAAGGCCGGCACAGCCAGCGAAATCTTACGAGACGTCCTAGGGATCAGCGCCACGATCCCAGACTGGGCGGAGGATCGTGTTCAGGAAATCATTCGCGGTTATCGGGATGCGCCGGTAGATACCGACACCCTGAAGGAGCTCCGTAGCCGGTTGGAGGCCGAGGGCCTCATTTCCAGCTACCCAAACGCCGTTTCCCAGCTCACGAGGCCAAATTGAGAAAACTAACAAAAACGGCGGAACCTCAAGTGCTGGTCGATAACGCTGATAACTGGCATGCCGAACTCAGAGCCATCTTGGATCGTGGTGAAAAGCCTTCTGATGCCGTTAAAGGTAGATATCGACATCCCACAATTAAGTCCGCACTCATACAGGAAACGCATGGAAAATGCGCCTACTGCGAAAGTAAACTGCGGCACATCACTCACGGTGATATCGAGCACATCATCCCGAAGTCAAAGGTGCCAGCCAAAGCCTATAGTTGGCCGAATTTGACCTTGGCGTGCGATGTCTGCAACGAAAATAAGGGCGATTATCTGGGGGACGACCCCGCCAAGTCCGACGAGACCTTAATTGATCCCTACGTTGACGAACCTGCAGAACACTTTTTGTTCCTCCGAGAGATCGTGACACCACGACCCAATAGCTTGCGGGCGATGGCCACCGAAGCAAAAATCAAGCTTTTGCGCCTTGAGTTGATGGAGCGACGGCGAGAACGCATGGAATTTCTTGACGGACTGGTACGTGCATACTGCCTTGCAGATGCGCCGTTTAAGCCGATACTGCTTGATGACCTCGTCAACAACCACCTTTCGGAAAACAACGAATATGCTGCGTCCTCGCGCGCGTATATCAAATTTCTCCGTGATCAGGGTGTCCTAGCCGAGTGAATGAGTGAGCCTGAACGGAAGCGCCTGCAGCCCTAAGAGTCTGGGGTATGGGCATTCGGCTGCCGATGCGCATTCCGCTTCTCATGCTCAACAATCTGCTTCTTCGACTTCACCTTGCGCCGAACGTTCACGGCGGCGGCGCTGATGCTGGTCGAGATGTGCGAGGCATAGTATTTCTCGATCATCTCGACGCTGGTCCGGCAGTTTTTGGCGACCTGGTAGATATCGGCGCCTTCCATGAGCCGGAGGCAGATATAGGTATGCCGCAGGCTGTAGGCCGTGCGGCGAGTGCCCTCGCGGTCGAACTTCAAGCCTTCCTCTTCCAAGATGTTGTTGAACATCTCCATGTGGTTGTCTTCAAAGATCAGTGCCTCCGGCTTTGGTAGGTTCCGTTTCAGCAACCGCTCGAACGGAAACACGGCGCTGGGCATGCTCTTGCAATAGCCTACACCGCGCTTGCCACGCACCTGGATCAGCAGGATGGTTTCCTTGGTCTCTTCGTCTTCGACGATCTCAACATCCCGGTATTGAAGCCGTTTGGCCTCGTCGGGCCGCAGGCCGGTATTGGCCATGAACAGCACATAGTCGTGCAACTGCTGCGCATTCCGCTCGAAGCGCTTGCCCTGGTGCTCTTCGGCGCGTTTGCGGGTCGCGGTATAAAGCTGCTTGTATTCATCGGGCGAGAACCACGCCCGGTGCGAAATCTTCTCTGCGGACTTATACGGGGTCGTAAGATCCGGCAGATGGGTCAGCCAGCCATGCCGGATGGCGGTTTTCAGAACCTGCCGCAGGACCACGATCTCCTGATGCAGGGTATTCTTCGCGGGCAGCTTCTTGACCGGCTTGCCGTCGGGATCGTCCTTCGGCACCACCTCGGGCGCGGTGGTGTACCGCATGACCCGGTATTCCTGCACTTTGCCCGCCGTCACCTCCGACAGGCCCAACTCGCCGAAGAAGGGCGTGAGGTAGAGCCGCAACCGGCGCTCATTGCCATCGACGTAGGTGCGGTTGCGGGCGCCGCCGGTCACCACGTCATATTCCTCAAGATAACGCTTGGCGGCTTCCTTGAAGGTCTTCTCGTCCTTCAGCCCGCCACCTTTTTCCTTGGCCTTCATCCGAAAGAACCAGTCCTCCGCGAATTCCTTCGCAAGAGCGAGGCTTTCTTCGCCGGTGCTGGTCCGCCAGTTCTTGCCATTGATGCGGGTGGAGCACTGCCACCGCTTGCTGTTCTCGCGGCGGTAGACGAGCACCTTGCCGCCTAAAATCTCATGCGTGGCCATGCTTTCGATCCCATCCTCGCGTCCCGAAAAGTGTGCATCAGACTGTGTATGGAATGTGTACGCCAAAATGGCGGAGATTTTATGGCGGTGGAAATTCTAAATATTTGATTTTATGCGATTTATTTTAGAGACGAGAACCCGTACAGCCAAAGGCCGAGGGATTTTAAGTCCCTTGCGTCTACCAGTTTCGCCACGTCCGCGTGTCTTTTCCCATCAAGCACTTGAGCGATTCAGTCAAGGAAATGTTTTGCGGGAGGGATTTGATCTGTGTGGCTCAGCCCGGTCGACCCAGGCGAAGCCCGCCGGAGCCGACGGATCGGCGTCAGGGCGGGCCTCTAACCATCATCATGATGGCTGTGTCATATTGGACGCGGGGGGAGCTTGCCTGTCAACTCGCAGATTTTGCGGTTTCACCGGCCAGGGGGATAAATAGTTAATGACTCGTCAGTGCGGCGAATCTCGCTGCGACAGGGCCGAAAGCGCCATAAACAGGCTTTCTTTGCTCATGTTTCCTGTGTCATAGCGGAAACTGAATGAAGAAGGACGGACAAGCCGTGGACAAACAGACTGTTCTCGAAGCCACAGAGGCCATGCGTGGTCTCTTTCCCGCAACGCCGCTACAGCTGAACGAGCATCTTTCCGCCCGCTACGGCGCCGATATCTGGCTGAAGCGCGAGGATCTGACGCCCGTCCGTTCCTACAAGATCCGCGGCGCCTTCAATTTTTTCCGCAAGGTGATTGCCGAAGGCGGAACGGAAAAGACCTTCGTCTGCGCATCTGCCGGCAATCACGCTCAGGGCTTTGCCTTCGTCTGCCGGCATTTCCGCGTGCCCGGCATGGTCTATATGCCTGTGACGACGCCGCAGCAGAAGATCGACAAGACCCGCATCTTTGGCGGCGAGTTCATCACCATCAAGCTCTTCGGCGATTTCTTCGACCAGTGCTATCAGGCCGCACGCGAGCATGTCGAACGTATCGATGGCGTCATGGTGCCGCCCTTCGATCATGCCGATATCATCGAGGGGCAGGCAACCGTCGCCGCCGAAATCGCGGAGCAGCTTCCTGAAGGCGTTCTCCCCGACCGTGTTCTTCTTCCCGTCGGTGGTGGCGGCCTTGCGGCCGGCATCACCGGCTATTTTGCCGATAAGCTTCCGCGTGATGCCTTCACCTTCGCCGAGCCGGCCGGAGCGCCGAGCCTGCGTCGCAGTATCGAGGCGGGGAAGGTGATCACGCTCGCCAAGGTCGACAATTTCGTCGACGGTGCAGCCGTCGGCCGCGTCGGCGAGCTGAATTTCGCCGCGCTAAAGGGCTTTGCGGCCGATCAGGTCATGCTCATCGAGGAAAATGCCATCTGCGTCACCATTACCGATATGCTGAATGTCGAAGGCGTAGTCCTGGAACCGGCCGGGGCTCTGGCGATCACGGCGCTGGAGAGACTCGATCGCGACAGCATCCGCGGCAAGACCATCGTCGCGGTCGTCTCCGGCGGCAATTTCGACTTCGAGCGCCTGCCCGACGTCAAGGAGCGCGCCATGCGCTATGCGGGCTTGAAGAAATACTTCATCCTGCGTCTGGCGCAGCGCCCCGGCGCGCTTCGCGATTTCCTCAACATGCTAGGACCGGAAGACGACATCGCCCGCTTCGAATATCTGAAGAAGAGCGCCCGCAATTTCGGCTCTATCCTGATTGGCATCGAGACGAAGAATCCCGATAATTTCAAGCAGCTTATCGCTAATTTTGAAAGTTCCGGCATGGGCTATGAGGACATTACCGAAAACGAGATCCTGGCAAACCTGATCATTTGACTTTGCGACCCCGCAACCTTCATGCTAAAGGCGATCCATGGCTTCGTTCTTTTCAAATATCATCTCGATTTTCACCGGCGGCGCATCGCAGGCTGGCGCTGAAAAATCTGCCGGCCCCGCAATCAAGGCGGAACCGCAGATGCACGCCGGTTGCACGATCTATGCGACGCCGCAGCGCGAGGGCAATCAGTTCCGCCTCATGGGCCGGATCGAGAAGGATGTGAACGGCGAAATTCTCGTACGCAACTTCATCCGCGCCGATGTCTTCACGTCGTCGGACGATGCCGTGGAATCGACCTTCCGCAAGGCGCAGCAGATCATCGATCAGAACGGCGCCAGCCTCTTCGGCGATGGCGAAAAGACGCGCCAGGTCTGAAACAGGCGAATTCCTTTGACATGCATCAGATGCAAAGGCCGCCCTCCGCATCTGCGTCAGGCGGCCCATAACACTTACTGAAAATTGATGGCTTATAGTTCGCAGGCTCAGGCCGTGCGGAAGAGTTTGGCGCCAGACGGAGCGTTGATTGCACCGCCGTCGACAGTGATTTCGATGGCCGTCACGTTGGCGGAGTCGTCGGAGGCGAAGTAGAGCGCGGCCTTGGCGATCTCGTCGGCTTCGCTCATGCGGCCGAGCGGGCTAAGGCTGCCGAAGCGCGCCTGCAGCGCATCCAAAGCCGCCGGCGTGCTGGCGCGGGGTTCCCAGATCGGCGTCTTGGTAGCGCCCGGCGTGACCTGATTGACGCGGATGCCGCGGGGCGCAAGCTCGGAGGCGAGATTGCGGGTCATGGCGCGAACGGCGCCTTTCGTGCCGGCATAGGCCGACGCGCCGGGAATGCCGAGAACGGCATGCACGGAGCCGTTCAGGATGACGGAGCCGCCATCGTTCAGATATGGCAGGGCGGCCTGCACGGTGAAGAAGACGCCGGTGAAATTGACACGAACGATGGTTTCGAACTGCTCAAGCGTCGTTTTACCGAGCGGCGTATCCCCGGCAACGCCGGCATTGGCAAAGACCACATCGAACTCTCCAAGCTTCTCCGCGGCCTCGGCAAAGGCTTTCTCCATAGCCGGAATATCCGTCGTGTCGGCCTGCAATGCCAGGACGTCGCCGCCGAGCTGCTCCGCTGCCGCGGCCAATGTTTTAGCGTTGCGGCCTGTTATGGCGACCTTGGCGCCTTCGCCAAGGAAGAGACGGGCAGTGGCCAGCCCGATGCCGCTGTTTCCACCCGTGATGACGGCGACCTTGTTCTTGAGACGCATATTCGTAGCTCCTGTTGGCTTTCAGAACGATCTGGATTATGATCGTTATCTATAAGGATTATGATCGTAATCCATTTTGTCAAGCCGGGCACGAAAGGATTTTCGATGGGCCGCTCACAATTGGAAAAGCAGAAGACACACGAACGCATCGTGACACTCGCCGCCAAGCGTCTGCGCGAGGAGGGATTGGAAGGGATCGGCGTCGCTGATCTCATGAAGGAGGCGGGCTTGACCGTCGGCGGCTTCTACAAGCATTTCGCCTCACGCGACGAACTCGAGGCTGAAGCCGTGAGCTCGGCGATCGGATCATGGCGACGGCAGCAGGAGGAACAGGGTATCGACCCCGAGAGTATCTCGCTGAATGACTATGCCGATGCTTATCTCAGTGAACGTCACCGCGATCATTGCGGCGAGGGCTGTGCCTATGCGGCGCTGACGGCAGATATGGCGCGCAGCAGCGATACGGTCCGCGCCGTTGCGACGGACGGTCTGCGAAGGAATTTCGACGCCATGGCAGCGCGCATGCCGGAGCCGGAAACAGCCGAAGCCAGACGGAAGGCGATTATCGCCTCGTGCCTCATGACCGGGGCGCTTGGTCTTGCGCGCGTGGCGAATGACGAGGCTCTTTCGAGCGAAATTCTGGAGACGGTGAAGCAGTTCGTAAAGGCGCTGCCGCAGGCAAAATAGCAAAGCGGCCGGTTGGAGCCGGCCGCCTGTCATCATCGGAACAATGCTGTCGATTAAGCGGCGAGGGCCAGCTCGGAAGCGCGAGCCTGCGCGGCGCCGATGGCCTTTTCGGCAGCTTCCGGACCGAAGGCGACACCCTCGATGTAAACCGTCTCGACATCGGTGATGCCGATGAAGCCGAGAACTGACTTAAGGTAGGGAACGGCATGGTTCAGCGGGGCAGCCGGACCTTCGGAGTAGACGCCGCCGGAGGCGAGCACGATGTAGGCCTTCTTGCCGGTGGCCAAGCCCTTCGGGCCGGTTTCCGTGTAGGTGAAGGTGCGGCCGGCGCGGGCGACATTGTCGATCCAGGTCTTCAGCGAGGAATAGATGTTGAAATTGATGAGGCCGGTGCCGATGACCAGCGTGTCGGCTGCCAGCAGCTCGTCGACGAGCGCGTCGGAAACCTTGACCAGTTCCTGCTGCTCGGGCGTTCTGGCGTCGGCAGGCGTGCGGATGGCGGCCGTGAAGGGGCCATCGATGTGCGGCAGGTTGTCGGCGGCAAGGTCACGATGAATGAGCGTCTTGCCCGGGTTGTTGGCCTTGATCTTCTCGGCCAGTTCGGTGGCGATCTTGGTGGAGAGCGAGTCCGGACGCGGGCTGGAGGTCAGAAGCAGAATGGAGGACATATCCGTTTTCCTTTTCAATGGTTTGCGAAAATCGGCTGGGAGAGTCCGATCACGTTCGCATCAATAAATAAGTCGTCAGTGCTATCGAGAAAAACTGTGATAATATGGATTGGAATTATCGATAGAATGGATGGCAGATGCTCCCCAATCCCACCCTGGACCAATTGCAGGTCTTTCTGACCGTCGCTGAATCAGGCAGTTTCTCCGCCGCCTCGCGTACGCTCAACCGCGCGCAATCGGTCATCAGCTACACGATCGCCAATCTGGAGGCTCAGCTCGAAATGCCGCTGTTCGAGCGGTCCGGCTCGCGCCAGCCGAAGCTGACGGATGCGGGCAGGGTGATGCTGGAGGATGCGCGCCGCATTCTTTCCGATCTCCAGGTAATGCGCGCACGCGTGAAGGGCCTGAAGACCGGGCTAGAGGCGGAGGTGGCTGTCGCCATCAGCGTCATGGTGCCGGTGCATGCGACCGTCGATGTGCTGCGCGAATTCCGCGATCGTTTCCCCTATGTCTCGTTGCGGCTCGACACCGGCGAACTCGGCTCGATGCTGGAACTCGTCACCAGCGGCAAGTCGACGATCGGTATCGGCGGCTCGGTGGTGAAACAGGATGATGCGCTGGTCATCGAGCGTATCGGCCACTCCTTCATGATGCCGGTTGCCGCCCCGACCCATCCGCTCGCTTTGCTTGGACGACCGCTGACGCTTGCCGATGTACGCGAAGAGGTGCAACTGGTCGTCACCGATGCGTCAAACCTCACCAATGGCAAGGATTTCAACGTCTTATCCTACAAGATTTGGCATCTGAGCGACATCGCCACCAAACATCAGCTGATCCGGGGTGGTCTTGGCTGGGGCGGCCTGCCGGCCTCGTTCATCATGGAGGATCTGCAGAAGGGCAGGCTGGTGCCGCTGGCACTCGATGCCTATGACCAGAGCGAATATCCGCTCTATGCCATCCGCAAGGTGGATAACCCTCCTGGGCCTGCGGCTGCGTGGATGATCGAAGCTTTCCGTTCGCGCCTGGCGCGGTGTCCGAACCAGGAAGACTTCAAGTCCACCGTCGAGATGTTCCATCCGGGAGACAAGCGTCTGGCGGCGGAGTGAAAAGTCCTCTCCCCGATGAGGGGAGAGGACGATAGCATTCGCGGTTACAGCACCAGCCGGTAGTTGCGGAAGCCGTCGGCACCTTCGCCGGCGTCTTCGATCTTTACGCCCTTGACCTGATCGAGGAAGTCCTTGGCCTTTGGCGAGCTCTGGAACCGCGCTGTCGTGTCCGTTAGCGGCTTGAAGGTCCAGTTGCCGTCGGCGGTCGGGTTGATCGTACCCTGCTCGTGGACATAACGCACGATGACGTCGCGGTTGGTATCCGGTGCCTGATAGACGACCTTGTCCGCCGCGATTTCCGGGAAGTTGCCGCCGCCGCCGGCGCGGTAGTTGTTGGTGACGACCAGGAATTTCTGCGCCGGATCGATCGGCTTGCCATTGAACTGCAGGTTCTGGATGCGGTTTGCATCGGCATTCAGAACCTTGCCGTCGTCGCCGAAGCGGCGCGCCTGCGAGAGGTCGATCTGATAGGTAACGCCGTCGATAACGTCGAAATTGTAGGATGGGAAGCTGTTGTTGAGCAGATCCGCATCTTTGGCGCCCGGCTGCACCTGGTTGAACATTGCTGCCGACATTTCCAGCCAGTTCTTGACCTGCGCGCCGTTGATGACGACGGCCTGCACGGTGTTCGGGTAAAGGTAGAGGTCGGCGACGTTCTTGATGGCGATATTGCCGGCGGGAACGTCCGTATAGTAGTCGGCGCCGTTGCGGCCGCCGCACTTGAAAGGGGCGGCCGCCGAAAGAATCGGCAGGTCCTTGTACTGGGTCTCCTTCAGCATGTCCTTGATGTACCAGATCTGCGCCTGGCTGACGATCTGCACCGACGGATCGTCGGCGACCAGCGCGAAGTAGGAATAGAGCGGTGCGGAGGTCTTGCCGACAGGCGTGCGGACATAGGTCAGCGTCGCCTCATGCTCGGCCTTGGCGGCTTCCACGACTTCCTTCTTGTCGGCGACATCGGCAACGACCTTCTTCTTGTCGTCGCGGTGATAGATCGGCCGGGCTTCGGAGGTGAAGTCGACGATCTTCCAGCTCTTGCCGTCCTTTTCGAGCAGCAGGTCGATGAGGCCGAGATGCGAGCCCCAGAAGCCGGCCATGACGGCGGGCTTGCCGTGCAGCGTGCCCTTGACCGGATCGGCGTCCTTGATGCCGTCCCAGGTCTTCGGGCCTGGGAAGACGAGATGCTGGTGGCCGGTGAAGACGGCGTCGATGCCGTCGACCTCAGCCACATAGAGCGAGGCGTTTTCCATCTTCTCGCTTGGGCCGCTGCCGTCGATGCCGGAGTGAGAGAGAGCGATGATGATGTCGGCGCCTTCGGCCTTCATCACCGGAACCCAGGCCTTGGCCGCCTCGACGATGTCGCGCGTCTGCGCCTTGCCTTCGAGATTCTTAATATCCCAGAGCATGATCTGTGGCGGCACGAAGCCGATGAAGCCGATCTTGATCGGGCTCTCATTGCCGGCACCGTCCTTGATCTTCTTTTCAAGGATCAGATAAGGCTTGAAGAACAGGTCGTCCTTCGTCGGGTCGGACGCCAGCTGACCCTTGGTCAGGTTAGCGCAGACGAACGGGAAATTCGCGCCGGCCAGCACCTTGAACATGAAATCAAGGCCATAGTTGAATTCGTGGTTGCCGAGCGTGCCCACGGAGTAGCCGAGCGTGTTCATCGCCTTGATGACCGGGTGGACGTCGCCGTCCTTCATGCCGTGCTGATAGGCCATGTAATCGCCCATCGGATTGCCCTGCAGCACATCGCCATTGTCGATCAGGAGTGAATTGGTGGCTTCGGCGCGGATATTGTCGATGATCGTCGCCGTGCGCGTCAGACCCATCGTGTCGTTCGGCTTGTCGGCATAGTAGTCATAGGGGAAGACGTTGACGTGAATGTCGGTCGTTTCCATGA
>JBCNPI010000191.1:0-11855 GCA_039593415.1 Rhizobium sp.
AATTGGTAATTGCCCTGGCCTTGATGTGCGGATGCACGGACGCTGGTGGGCGCAGAGCTTGTTGCTGAGCCAGCCACTTTTTTATCCTCGGTTCTTGTTATTGCCAGACTTCGAGATTCGGCCCGCGCGAACAACCCGAATGGGCCGGAAGAAGGGCTGGCAGCGGCTTGCCGAAACACCGCGGGAAACGCGAAACTCCGAAGCCGCTTAAATCGATATAATCGATTGGTCCGCTATTGGTAGCTTGCTAGCGATGCAGTTTTTGCAATGCAGCATTGCGGGAACCCGCAAGTCTCCACATGCGTCTCTAGTGCCGTTAAAGTCTGAGGCGCGCCAGATCTGATGATCAATCGAGAGCCAATCCTTCCTCAATAATCGACTTCTTTACGGCGTCGCGTTGTTTCACGCGGCGATACCAGGCTGCGAGACGATCCAGCTCGTCGAAATGGATGCCGGCCTTGTAATAGGACTTCAGCCAGGCGGCCTGGCCCCAACCCGTCAACGCAAGAGATAGGCATCGGCAACCGTGAAGTTGCCGCCCATCAGGAAGGGACGCTCAGCGAGTTGTCTGTCGATCCATTGGAATCGTTGTTCGAGCTTCGGCCTCGCCGTCTCGACATAGTTTCCCGCGAGCCGCGCGTAGAGGAGCGGAATGAACCCCTTGTGAATCTCCGTTGAGAGAAAGCCGAGCATTTCCAGCAGCTTGTAACGTTCGAGGGTGCCGGCGGCTGGAGCCAATCCAGCCTCGGGTTTCAGGTCCGCCAGATATTGGACGATCGCCGGTCCTTCGCGCAGGAGATTCCTGTCGGCGAGTTCGAGAACGGGGACGTAGCCGTGCGGGTTGACGCCGTAGAAATCCAGCCCCGCCTCGGTCTGGTGGCTGGTGTGATCGACCTTGATCAGTTCCACGTCCAGCCCGAGCTCATTGATGACGATATGGGGTGAGAGCGAGCAGCTTGCGGGTATGTAGTATAATTTCACTGGAGGTCTCCATGGTATTTTCTTAAGCCGGCTTTGCTTTGGAAAGCTGGCTGCCGAACCATGTAGTTCATGCGGTATGGAATCGTAAGAACGGAAAAGTTTGACATCTAGGTACAAAAATTATACCGCCTCAGGCATGAGGTATGCGCGATGAAAAAGACCGTGACTGGCTGCTCCGTCGAGGAGGCAATGCATCTGCTGGGTGGCCGCTGGCGGCTGCTGATTGTGTCCTATCTGATCGATAGACCTCAGCGCTTCAACGAATTGCGGCGCCTGATGCCTGGCATTTCACAGAGGATGCTGACGCTGGACCTGCGGGCGCTGGAGGAGGCAGGTCTTATCAGGCGGACGGTCTATCCGACGGTTCCCGTGAAGGTCGAATATTCGCTGACGGAGGATGGGAGCCGGCTGGAGAAGGTGGTGGCTGTGGTCAAGGAATTCGGGCTGTGGCTGAAGGATCGGGACGCGCAGATGCTTGGAGAGCGTGAGGCTTTACCAGAGCTCATAATATAAATCTCGCCAATCCGGGTTTGCGTTTTCGATTAGCTCGATCTTCCACTGTCGATACCAGCGTTTCAGGGATTTTTCCCTTTGTATGGCTGAAGCGATGTCTGCGTGGTCTTCATACCAGACGAGCCGCGTGCATCCGTATTTCCAAGCGAAGCCGGGTGTCAGGCCTTCGCGGTGTTCGTAGATACGGCGCTCGAGATCGGCGGTGACACCGATGTATAGCGTGCCTCGTTTATGATTGGTAATGATGTAGGTATATCCACCCATGTGTGTAGGATGCTGGTTGGGGGTGGGGGTCGTCAAGGGCTAGGGATGTTCGGGACGAAGGCTGCGTTTGCCACCTTGCTGTGCCCCGCATTCCGTCATCCTCGGGCTTGACCCGAGGATCCAGGCCCAAGCTTGGTTGTTTGCGTAATTGATTGCCGTGTCGGGCGACTTTGTCGCCACCAAGCACACCGCGCTCTCGTTCGTGCTTCAAGTAGAAAGCGTGGATTTGATGGGAAGCTTGTGCGTGGATCCTCGGGTCAAGCCCGAGGATGACGAAGTAGAGGGAGATGAGGAGCTCTATCGCGGCCCTCGTACATGCGCGATCCGCATCAGCAGGTCATTCTATGGCCCCAAACCAGGAACCGTTCCCGATCAAACCCGCTCCACAAACCCATCCAGCACCCTTTTCTGCCCGGCGCGGTCGAATTCGATGGTCAGTTTGTTGCCCTCGATTTCCGAGACATTGCCGTTGCCGAACTTGATGTGGAAGACGCGGTCGCCGATGGCGAATTTGGAGGGTTCGGTGGAGGTGGATTTGGCCACCAGCTCGCCGTCGATGGTGCGCACCTTCGGGCCGCTCTCGCCATAGCCGATGCGCTCGACGGCGTGGCCGGAGCGGCTGCCCCAGTTGTCGCGTGTCGCGTCGTTGCGGTTGGCCTGGGCGCGCTTCCAGCCGGGGGTGGAATAGGTGTTTGCGAAGGGATCGGCCTTGTCGAAGCGTGACTGGCCGTAGCCGCCGCGGCCATATCCGCCATAGGACTGCTCGACTTCGGCGACCTGAACATGCGTTTCCGGCAGTTCGTCGAGGAAGCGGGAGGGGATCGTGGATTGCCAGAGGCCGTGGATGCGGCGGTTGGAAACGAACCAGATGTGGCAGCGGCGCTTGGCGCGGGTGATGCCGACATAGGCGAGACGGCGCTCTTCTTCCAGGCCGGCGCGGCCGCTTTCGTCCAGCGAGCGCTGATGCGGAAACAGACCTTCCTCCCAGCCGGGCAGGAACACAGTGTCGAATTCCAGACCCTTGGCAGAGTGCAGCGTCATGATGGAGACGGCGTCGAGATTCTCGTTCTGCTCGGCATCCATGACAAGGGCGACGTGTTCGAGGAAGCCGCGCATGGATTCGAAACTATCCATGGAGCGGATGAGTTCCTTCAGGTTTTCCAGGCGTCCCGGCGCTTCCGCCGATTTGTCGTTCTTCCACATGTCCGTATAGCCGGACTCTTCCAGGATCTGCTCGGCAAGATCCGTGTGCGGCGTGTTTTCGAGCAGGCCCTGCCAGCGGCGGAAGGATTGGACGACGTCGAACAGCGCTTTGCGCGCCTTCGGCTTCATTTCATCAGTCTCGATGATGTCGCCCGCTGCCGCCAGCATCGGGATATCGCGCACGCGGGCGTAATCATGCAGGGCGCGAACAGTGGTGTCCCCGAGACCTCGCTTCGGTGTGTTGATGATGCGCTCGAAGGCAAGATCGTCGACCGGCTGGCAGACCAGGCGGAAATAGGCCATGGCATCGCGGATTTCGAGGCGTTCGTAGAAACGCGGGCCGCCGACGACGCGATAGTTCAGTCCGAGCGTGACGAAACGGTCTTCGAACTCGCGCATCTGGAAGGAGGCGCGTACGAGGATGGCGATGTCGTTGAGATTATGCTTATTGCGCTGTAACTGCTCGATCTCTTCGCCGATGGCGCGGGCTTCCTCCTCGGAATCCCAGGAGGCATGCACCTGCACCTTGATGTCGTCGGGATCGGAGCGGTCGGTGAAGAGCGTCTTGCCGAGCCGGCCTTCATTATGGGCGATCAGATGGGCGGCGGCACCGAGAATATGCTCGGTGGAGCGATAGTTGCGCTCCAGCTTGATGACCTTGGCGCCCGGAAAATCCTTCTCGAAGCGCAGGATGTTGTCTACTTCCGCACCGCGCCAGCCATAGATCGACTGGTCGTCGTCGCCGACGCAGCAGACATTCTGCGGCTCGTCCTTTTGTCGCTGCGCCAGCAGGCGAAGCCACATATATTGCGCCGTATTGGTGTCCTGATACTCGTCCACCAGGATGTAGCGGAAGCGCTGGTGATAATCCTTGAGAATATCGGGATTCTGCCGGAACATATTGATCGGATGCAGCAGGAGATCGCCGAAGTCGCAGGCGTTCAGCGTCTTCAGGCGGTTCTGGTAGGCGGCATAGAGTTCGCGGCCCTTGCCGTTGGCAAAAGCGCGCGCATCGCCTTCCGGAATATCGGCGGGGCTGAGGCCCTTGTTCTTCCAGGTATCGATCATGCCGGCAAACTGCTTGGCCGGCCAGCGCTTGTCGTCGAGCCCTTCCGCCTGGATCAACTGCTTGATCAGCCGGATGACGTCGTCGGTGTCGAGAATCGTGAAACTCGAGGTCAGGCCGACCAGCTCGGCATGGCGGCGCAACAGCTTGACGCCGATCGAGTGGAAAGTGCCGAGCCAGGGCATGCCTTCCACCGCACCGCCGACGAGCAGCGCGATACGTTCCTTCATCTCGCGGGCCGCCTTGTTGGTGAAGGTGACGGCGAGGATCTGGCTCGGAAAGGCGCGGTTGGTGGAGAGGATATGCGCGATGCGGGTCGTCAGCACGCGCGTCTTGCCGGTGCCCGCACCCGCAAGCACCAGAACGGGACCGTCGAGCGTTTCCACGGCTTCCGTCTGCTCCGGGTTGAGGCCTGAGAGATAATCCGGCCGGCGGCCGCTGTCGCGCGCCGCCATGGCGCGGGCGGCTATACCGCCGCCAATGCTGCCGCCTGCCGGCGCAGGGCGGCGTGGGGCGGTGTGCTCCGGCTCCTCGTCAAAGAAGGGAATATCGTCATGTCCAATGGTCATGCGGCCCAATGTAATGATTCTACCCCGAAAGGCAAAAGAAACGGGCCGAAACTAGAACAAAAAGTGCACGTTCACAGAGGCAATAGTCGTCCGAAGGCCGCAGACGGATGAAGAGCGGCGCTTGCTGACGGGATGTCCGACGCGGCGCGGCGCTCGAAGCTCGCCAATCTCGGGGCAGCGGAATAGCGCGCCGCGGTCAGGTTGAACCCACTATCGGCTCTGCGGTCATTTATGGTGAATCATGTATTTCGCTTAGCGCTTTCTTAAGCATGTTTGCTAATCATAGCGACACGTAACCGCTGGAGCGCCGGCGTTGTTTTTGCCTCGCTCCCTGTTTGCCGAAACTCTCGGCCCGCGCGCATGAGCGCTCGCGGCAAGGTTCCGATGTCTCCTTGTATTTGTTGCGTATTGTTGCGTCCGGAGTTCGTGTGCCGTGAGTATTTTTTCGACCTTCATCAGGGTCAGTCCCTCTGTGAATACAGCGCTGGATGTGCTGAGGGACACCCAGGCCAAACTGGCTAACGCCGAACGGCAAATGTCGTCCGGCCTGCGGGTGCAGACGGTCAAGGACAATGCCACATACTGGAAAATCTCGACGCTGACGCATACCGATATCGGCGCGATTTCGTCGGTTCAGGATGCGCTCGGTCTTGCCGCTTCGACGGTCAGCACCGCCTCCACAGGCGTCAGCAGCGCGATCGACGTCGTGACCGAGATCAGGACAAAGCTAGTCAGCGCCTATGAAACCAGCGTCGACAAGACGAAGCTCAACGACGAGATCACGGAGCTCAAGCAGCAGCTGCGCAGCACGGCGGAGTCGGCGACCTTCAATGGCGTCAACTGGACTGTGCTGCAGGATGGCGCAGATCCGACCGCGCCGCATGAAATCCCAGGTTCCCTGATCCGCGGCAGCAACGGAACCGTGACAATCGGCATGCTGAATTATGCGGGTGCAAGCTCGGCAACCGGCCCGATCACCTCCAGCGACGCCCGCTATCTGATAGACGATCAATCGACCGGGACCGGTGGCTATGGCGTGCTGACCTCGACGGCCTTTGCGACCGAAGCCGGTTCTGCAAAAAACTACGTGCTGCTCGACAGTAAGAACGGCAACACGAGCGGGCAGGTGGAAATCTCGCTTGATGCGAATACGACGCAGGGTGCGATCGTCGACATGGTCAACACCGTGACGGCGATGCTGAACCAGCTCAAGACGATCGGGTCGGCTTTCGGCTCTCTCGAATCGCGCATCGATCTTCAGACCGAGTTCGCCAAGAATCTGAGCGACTCGCTGACCAGCGGTGTCGGCAAGCTTGTGGATGCAGATATGGAACAGCAATCGAGCAAGGTTCTGGCGCTGCAGACCCAGCAGCAGCTCGGGTTGCAATCCCTGGCGATCGCCAATGCGAGCTACAATACGGTTCTGCAGCTCTTCCAGAACCTCTGATTGCGGGCAGGCGGCGTAGGATGAAGCATCGGGACCGCGGCGGGGCACGGCTCCCGTCATTCAGATGTGAAGTCGTGTCGTCAAAGCTTCATATGCGCGATATGCACAGAGGACAAAGGCGCGGATAAGATTTCTCTTCATGATATTGCCGCAATGCTTCATATCTGCTGCGGCCATCGAACCGGAGAGCGACGATTCTATGATCAAGAAAATTGCCATTCTTGCCCTAGCGGCAGCCTTTTTGAACGCCTGCACGACCACCGACCCTTACACGGGTGAGCAGAAGGTATCGAATACCGCAGGCGGTGCGGCGATCGGTGCCGGCGTCGGCGCCGTTGCCGGTCTTCTGATCGGTCATTCGCCGGCTTCGCGCCGCAATGCTGCGCTGATCGGCGCCGGCGTCGGGGCGCTGGCGGGTGCCGGTATCGGCAATTACATGGACCAGCAGGAATCCGAGCTGCGTGCTCAGCTGCAGGGCACCGGCGTCTCGGTGACCCGTGTCGGTGACCGCATCATCCTGAACATGCCGTCGGCAATCACCTTCGATATCGACCAGGATGCGATCAAGCCGGAATTCTTCCCGACGCTGAATTCCGTTGCGATCGTCTTGCGCAAGTTCAACCGCACGCTGATCGACGTCAACGGCCATACGGATTCGACCGGCAGCCTGCAGCATAACCAGGATCTCTCCGAACGCCGCGCCGGATCGGTCGCTTCCTACCTCGGCAGCCAGGGCATCGATCAGCGCCGCATGTCGGCTATCGGCTTCGGCCCGTCGCAGCCGGTCGCATCCAACGCAACCGAAGCCGGCCGTGCGCAGAACCGTCGCGTCGAGATCCAGATCGCACCGATCACGCAGAACGGCTAAGTTTTTCTGAACAAAAGCGGCCGGGTCCGACGATCCGGCCGTTCTTCTTATGCGTCCGATCACGCATGCATGCTTGTGCCCTTGGTGATCTTGTCGACCACTTTCTTGTCTGCGCGCAAGGCGATGCCGACAACCTTGGCGTCCTCGGGCGCGAATTCGGCAAAGACGGCGCGGTTGGCCGCATCGTGGCCGGTTGAAAACATTTCCTCGATGAAGATGGAAGACGTGACGCCGCGCTGCAGCGAGCGGCGGTGGATGGCGGCGATACTCTCCCTATCGGCCGAAAGCACGATGATCGGCTGGATCGACAAAGCGTTGTAGACGTTGCCGGTACGATCGCGATAGGCTTGGCCGATGATATCGGGATGTTGTCCGGCAATGCCTGTCGACAGGAAGGCCGTTACATTCAGCTTTTGCCAGGATTGGAGATCGTTTCGCAGAACGATCGCGATTTTGGTATCGAACATCAATGGTCACTTTCATGCAGTCTGGAAATGGGACGTTGCGCGAGGATGTAACCGGACAGATCTTCGAGGGTCTTGAATGTTTGTGCGCGACGCCGGAGAGCAATCGCATCCTGTCCGCACCAGCCTATCCGGGCATCGAGCGCATCCAGGCGCAGTTTCGAGGCGATGCATTCGAATTGCACCGGCACGACACCTACGCGCTTGGCGTGACCATGCGCGGCGTGCAGACATTCCGCTATCGCGGCGAACAGCGTTACAGCCTGCCGGGCAGGGTGATCGTTCTTCATCCGGACGAGCTGCATGACGGTGGGGCGGCGACCGAGGACGGGCTTGTCTACCGCATGCTGTACCTGGAGCCTTCGGTGCTGTTTCAATGTTTGGAGGTGGCGCGTATCGGTCTGCCTTTCGTCGATGATCCCGTCGTTAGGGATGATCGGCTCGCCGGCCTGTTGCTGGCCGCGCTGGGCGAACTGGACCGAGAGCTGGATGAGCTTTTTGTCGACGATTTCGTGTCCCGTCTGGCCGATGGCCTCGTAAAGCACGCACGCCTGCCGCCGCGGCCTTTGGGTAGCATTGCCTGGGGGCAAGTGAAGGCTGCGCGGGACTATCTCGAAGCGCATATTACGCGCGGGGTGCGCTCGCAGGAATTGGAGCGCATCACCGGTCTCGATCGCTTCGCGCTTGCGCGGCATTTCCGTGCTGCCTTCGCCACAAGCCCGCATCGCTTTCTGCTGATGCGCAGACTGCAGCAGGCAAAGATGCTGATCGGCGCGGGGGAGCCGATCGCGGAGGTAGCCGCCGCAACTGGGTTTGCCGATCAAAGCCATCTGACCCGGCATTTCAAGAAAGCGTTCGGCATTGCACCGGGAGCATGGGGCAATATGGTACGGCAGCTCGCGTAGCGGGGCTTGCCGGCTTTCAATGAATGCTGAGGAACTGCTTGAGTTCCGGCGTTTGCGGGTTGGCAAAGACTTCGCCGGGCGGTCCGGTTTCGTGCACGCGGCCCAGGTGCATGAAGACGACGCGCGAACAGACGTCCCGGGCGAATTTCATCTCGTGGGTCACCATCAGCAGCGTCATGCCCTCGCTTGCCAGTTCGCGCACGACGGCGAGAACTTCCGCGACCAGCTCCGGATCGAGGGCCGAGGTGATCTCATCGCAGAGAAGTGCGATCGGCTGCATGGCAAGTGCTCTTGCGATGGCGACACGCTGCTGCTGGCCACCGGAAAGCTCGTCCGGATAGGCGTCGAACTTGTGCCCGAGGCCGACACGGTCGAGCATTCGCCGCGCCATCGCCTCGGCCTCGCCCTTGGCGGTTTTCTTGACGACCATCTGCGAGAGCATGACGTTGCGCCCCGCGCTCAGATGCGGGAAGAGATTGAATTGCTGGAAGATCATGCCGACCTTCAGCCGGAGCGCCTTGAGATGCAGGTCGTCGGGCAGGAGCTGTGCACCTGCGACGGAGATCGAGCCGTCATTGATCGTCTCCAGCCCGTTGATGCAGCGCAGCAGCGTCGATTTTCCCGAACCGCTCTTGCCGATGATCGCGATGACTTCGCCGGGTTCGACATCGAGGTTGATGCCCTTCAGGACTTCGTTGGCGCCGAAGCTCTTGCGGACTTCAGTGATTTCGATGAGCGACATTGAGCTTCCTCTCCAGGATCTGACTGCTTTTCGACAGCGGCCAGCACAGGGCGAAATAGATGAGCGCGACAAAGCCGTAGACGGTGAACGGCTGGAAGGTCGCGTTGGTGATGACAGTGCCGGCCTTCGATAGCTCGACGAAGCCGATGATGGAGGTCAGGGCCGTGCCCTTGACGACCTGCACGGAGAAGCCGACCGTCGGCGGCACCGCGATGCGCAGCGCCTGGGGCAGGATGACGTAGCGCATCTGCTGCAGATAGCCCATGCCGAGACTTGCCGATGCTTCCCATTGGCCCTTGGCCACTGCCTCGACGCAACCGCGCCAGATTTCCGTCAGGAAGGCAGCAGACCAGAGGGTGAGCGCGACGCCGGCAGCCAGCCAGGCCGGCACGTCGATGCCGAAGAGCCCCAGGCCGAAGAAGGCCAGAAAGAGCTGCATTAGCAGCGGCGTGCCCTGGAACAGCTCGACGAAATATCTGACGGCAACGCGGCCGGCCGTGGCCTTGCCGATGCGCAGGAACAGCAGGATTGCGCCGACGATGGCGCCACCGGCAAATGAGACGAGGGACAGGAGAATGGTCCAGCGCGCGGCGAGCAGCAGGCCGCGCAGGATATCCCATGTGGTGAACTGGATCATTGGCGGACCCTGCGTGGAAAGATCAGCTTGCCCACGGCTGCGAGTGCCTGCCGGAGCAGGATCGCCAGCACGAGGTATATCGCCGTGGACACGAAATAAGCCTCGAAGGCGCGGAAAGAGCGCGACTGGATGAAGTTTGCCGCGAAGGTCAGGTCCTCGGCGGCGATCTGCGAGACGACGGAGGAGCCGAGCATAACGATGACGACTTGCGATGACAGTGCTGGCCAGATGCGCTGCAAGGATGGTACGAGGACGACATGCCGGAAGGTCTCGAAGCGAGTCATGGCAAGGCTGGCGCCGGCTTCGAACTGGCCGCGCGGCGTTGCCTGTATGCCGGCGCGGATGATCTCGCAGCTATAGGCGCCGAGATTGATGATCATCGCGAGATTGGCGGCGGTCATCTCATTCATCTGAACGCCGATGCCGGGCAGGCCGAAGAAAATAAAGAAGAGCTGGATCAGAAACGGCGTATTGCGGATGAGCTCGACATAGGTAGCCACGAAGGGTTTGAGCCAGCTCGGGCCAAGCGCGCGAGCCCAGGCGCAGGCAATTCCTAGGATAATGCCAAGTACAGCGCCGATAAGGCTCAGTTCCACCGTGACGAGAACGCCCTTGATCAGCGTGGGAGAGTATTCGGCAAGCCAGCCGAAATCGAAATGATAGCGCATGGGAGAAAGCCTCACTCGGACCGATCACGCCGCCGAATGACGGCATGATCGGTCCTGCGTTGATCAGAAGCTGGCCGGCAGATCGGCGCCCAGCCACTTCTGCGACATCTTGTTCAGCGTCCCGTCCGCCTTGGCGGCAGCAATGATGTCGTCGACCTTCTTCTGCAGCGCCGGCTCGTTCTTGTTCAGGCCGATGAAGCAAGGAGAGTTGGTGATGAGGAATTTCATCTCAGGCTTCTTCCGCGGGTTCTTGGCGAGAATGGCCGCCGCGACGACATTGCCGGTCGCAACCAGCTGGACCTGCCCGGACAGGAAGGCCGAGATGGTGCCGTTATTGTCCTCGTAGCGCTTGATCGTCGCATCCTGCGGCGCAACCTTGGTGAGCGCCAGATCCTCGATTGCGCCGCGGGTGACGCCGATCGTCTTGCCGGAAAGGTCTTCCGGCTTGGCTGCCGCCACATCGCCGGGGCCGAAGACGCCGTTGAAGAAGGGCGCGTAGGCGTCGGAGAAGTCGATGACCTTTTCGCGATCCGGGTTCTTGCCGAGGCTCGAGATGACCAGATCGACTTTGTTCGTCTGCAGATAGGGAATGCGGTTGGCGCTGGTGACCGGAACAAGCTCCGTTTTCACGCCGAGTTTTTCGCCGATGAGGTTAGCCATGTCGATGTCATAGCCCATGGGCGCCATGTCGGTGCCGACGCTGCCGAAGGGCGGGAAGTCCTGCGGAACGGCGACGCGGAGCGTGCCGCGGGAGGCAATGTCGCTCAGGGCATCCGCCAGAGCGGCGTGCGGGGTGGAAACCGACCCCATCGCCAGTATCGCGATGCCGAGTGCCATGAGCATTTGTCTGCGCTTCATCGAGTATCCTTCCAATCGGGCTGTGTGAAAGCTGGAAGGCAAAACGCAAGACCCGTGCCAGTCCCCGCGGCAATGCCGGCGCTCCATCGATTGCCGATCAAATCTTCAGGTTGTTCATTCCTATGATCCGTTTGCGTCGCGCACTGCTGAAAAAATGGGCAATTTCTGTTCGCGGGGTTTATTGATGTCCTCTTCCGTCTATCTCGCCCAGAACGATCCAGATCAAAGATTGAGCGATGGAGGGTGCGATAGCTGCGGTTGACTTTCATCACTGGACAGCGCCGCGCCGATGTCCCATAGAACCGACCAAAGGGTTAACGTCCTTCGACGACTGCGATGGGAGATTCGGATTATGGTTCTGGCTGATGCAAAGGCGGGAACACGCAACGAGGCGGGCATATTAGCCGTTCTCGGTATTCTGAAACAGGCTTTCGGCGAGCGTTTCCAGACCGGCGAAAGTTTTCGCGCCCAGCACGCCCATACCACCACTTATATCCCATCGCAGCTGCCGGACGGCGTGGTCTTTGCCGAAACGAGTGAGGATGTGAGGACTGTCGTCAAGGCATGTGCCGAACACAAGGTTCCGGTCATTCCCTTCGGCACGGGTTCTTCGCTTGAAGGGCAGGTCAATGCGCCGCAAGGCGGCATTTCCATCGATTTCAGCCGCATG
>JBCNPI010000192.1:0-11832 GCA_039593415.1 Rhizobium sp.
ACTCAGCGATTGGGAGCCTGAGTTCGTTTCAGTGACGTATGGCGCGGGCGGCTCGACCAAGGCGCCGACGCTCTCGGCCGTACGCAAGATGATCCATGAGACGCCATTCACCACCGCATCGCACCTGACCTGCGTCGGTGCCACGCGTGAGGATACGCATCGGGTGATCGACGAATTTCTGGCGGCAGGCGTTCGTCGTTTCGTCGCCTTGCGCGGCGATCCCCCGGGCGGTGTCGGCTCGGCCTATCAGCCGCATCCGGGCGGTTATGCCAATGCCGCGGAACTGGTTGGTGCTCTGCGCGAGCGCGGCGATTTCGATATCTCCGTTTCGGCCTATCCCGAAAAGCATCCGGAAAGCCGCGATACATCGGCTGATATCGACATGCTGAAGCGCAAGGCGGAGAATGGCGCCGACCGGGCGCTGACCCAGTTCTTCTTCGATAATGATGCCTTCGAGCGCTATCATGATCGCGTCCGTGCAGCCGGTATCAAGATTCCCATCGTGCCGGGCATCATGCCGATCCAGAACCTGACGCAGCTCAAGCGTTTTGCGGGTGCCTGCGGCGCCAGTATCCCTTCCTGGCTCGACGCGCGCTTCGAAGGTTTGGACGAAAATACCGAAGACCGCGCCAGGGTCGCCGCCGAGGTGGCTGCCGAGCAGATCCTGGACCTAGTGCGTCGTGGCATCCATGAGTTTCATCTCTATACGATGAACCGCTCGGCGCTGGTTTCGGACGTACTCGAAAGGCTGGGTCTTCAGCGCAAGGTGGATGCCCGGGCCGGCGCTGCCGCCTGAGCATTTGGGGGGATCCAAAGCCTGTCCGCTTTTCTTTGAATCGCGAAAAGGCTCACTCCTTTGTTTTCACGCAATTCCGGACGGAAAACCGCCGCACACTTTTCCCGGAATTGCTCCAATGAAAAAGCGCATGTTCCGCACATGCGCTTTTCTAATGAAACAGGGGTTTTGTTAGCTTTTCGGAGTTTGATCGTCTGCGAATTTCGCCAAGCGCATCAGATGAAAAGCATCGTCACGACGAAAGCGAAGGCCGCACCGACCACCAGGACGTTGATGGATCGTGTTAATCCCATGTCTTCCTCCTCAGTCAGCCGTTAAATTTTATGTCGGAAATGTGTCGTTTGGAAAGAACAATCGATGCTGCGACGCGGTAGGGACTTTGCAGAACGAATCACGTCTATGCTATAATTTATTGTTTTCATTCACAAAATTTAATATTGGCGCTCAATAACGGCAGTGAATAAATGTTAACATGCTGTGACCTTGCGCTAAGTGGCGCGAGTGGAGCAGAAAAAAAGGCGGCCGGGAGCCGCCTTTCCGATCGGTCACTACGAGAGATCAGAGCGCGTTGAGCAAAGCCGTCGTCGCCCAGCCGTCTGCCGGCAGACCTAGACGGAACTGCTCTTTCTGGATGGCGACGCGCGTGCCGGAGCCGAGAATGCCGTCGATCTTGCCGACATCATAGCCGCGAGCCACTAGCTTGGTCTGAAGCGCCTTCATGTCGGCCTCATTAAGGCCCGGCTCGGGATTGCCCTTGTTATAGGGCTGTGCCCCTGCAAAACGCGTGGCGAAATAGGCGGCCGAGGTCGAGTAGACGAACGACTTGTTCCAGCCGAGATAGGCATTGGTATAGTTAGGATAGGCGAGGAAGGCGGTACCCTTTCGGCCCTGCGGGAAGATGAGGGCAGCCGGCAGAGAACCGAAATTCGTGTTGCCGTCGCGCGGCGTGACGCCGAGCTTGAACCAATCGCCCGCGGTCAGCGTGCCGCCGATGCCGGATTTTTCCCATGGAAGATTGTCCGGAACCGTCACCTCCTGCAGCCAGGGCTGTCCGCGCTGAAAGCCGAGGTGCTGGAGGAACCTGGCCGTCGTCAGAATGACGTCAGCTGCGCTGGTCTTCAGGTTGACATGGCCATCGCCATCACCATCAGTGCCGTAGGCGATGATATCGGGCGGCAGCATTTGCGTCTGGCCGATTTCGCCGGCCCACGCGCCTGTCGTCGTTGCCGGGTCGACATCGCCGCGCTGGACAAGCTCGATCAGAGCGATCAGGCGCGGGCGGAAGAAATCCGGCCGGCGGCAATCATGGGATAGGGTGACCAGCGCGTTGCGGGTGTTGAAATTGCCCTGAACGGCGCCGAAATCGGTTTCCATCGCCCAGAAGGTAGTGATGACAGCGGCGGGCACGCCATAATCCTGTTCAGCCTTGGCGAAGACGTCGGCATATTGCTTCATCTTCTGGCGGCCTATGTCGAGGCGGCCCTGGCTGACCGTGCGCTGGGAGAATTCGAAGAAGGTCTGGCGGAATACGCCCTGGTTGCGGTCCATTGCGAGGACCTTGGGGTCGATCTGGGCGCCGGCGAACGTCTTGTCGGCAGCGGCAGCATCCGCGCCGTCGGCAATCGCCTCGGCCTTTACGCCGGCCAGGAATGCAGTGAGATCGCCACCGCAGGCAACCTTGGGAGCGTTGGCACTGTCCGCGCTCGGGGCTGCGGCCGGCGCTGCGCTCTGAGCGATTGCCGTGCCGGCCATGGCCGAGGCGAAGATCAACGCGAGCGCGCTGCGTCGAATGGTGTGACGGTCCATGAACAATCCTCTCTAGCGATAGAATAGGGTCGCTTTCACAGAAGATTGTGACATAAGCAAGAGAGAAATGGCCGCATTCTCAAGAATTTCCCTGCTTCTGTACTGCCGCTACCCAGTTGTGCCAATTTTGTTCGGAACCGGCGAAAACATTGATGTCCGCCGGCCCTTTTATGCCGGGGATGACGCCCGTCGATGTATATTGCCAGAAGGCCCAGTTGCGGTTCGCATAAGTTTCCTTCGGATGCTTGGCGACCGAGCGGACCCAGAAGTGATAGTCCTTGAAGTATCCGACAAGATTTTCGCGATGAAAGTCGACCGAAGTATAGATGATCGGGCGCTTGCCGTAATAGGCCTCTAGCCGATCCATGAACCGCTTGATCTCCGTTCGCACCGTTTCAGGAGCCGGCCTGGTCTTGCAAGTCGGCGAGCCGGGGTTCCATTCGACATCGACGACGGGCGGGAGCGCCGTGACATCCTTTGGCACATTGCGGATAAACCAATCGGCCTGTTCGTCGGCGGTGGAGCAGAAATAGAAGAAGTGATAGGGCGCGTGCAGCAATCCCGCAGCGCTCGCTTCATTCCAATATTCGGTGAAGCGCGGGTCGATCCGATCCTTGCCCTCCGTTGCCTTGATGAAGACGAAGGCGACACCGGAGCTCTTGACGGTCTGCCAGTCGATTTCGCCCTGCCATTTGGAAATGTCGATGCCGTGGATGGGATGGCGCTGCGGGTGGTCGCGGCCGAAATCCTGCGGTTTGGTGTCGGCGAACCTGGTCTTGGGGAGGGCGACCGTCGAGAGGGCGTCATAGCCCGACGTGCAGCCATTCAAGAAAAAGGCGAGCGGCAGTAGGTATGCCAAAAGCCGGCGCATGGACATCCTGTTATGGCGCGAGTGATCTTGCTGCCCCAAGATTTGGCTTCCGTAATATGGTCCCCGAGAATCCGAAAGAGCGGCAGACCATACCGTTGCCAGCTGGTCTTGCCACTTTATTCACCATATCAACGTAAAAAATGCGTTATCTTCAAGCAAAATCTTATGCTTGGGCCTTCCAAGGCTGCTTCTGCGCTGGAATCGATCGCCTTTCAAGCGCCGTGCCGGCTTGCAACGGCCCGCCAGGCATAGCCGCCGCCGAGTCTTTCGGTCTTCAACGTCATGCCGCGTGCCTGGGTTTTCTCTTCCAGAACGGTCAGAAGATCGGCGCGGGGGCTGACGTGGAACTTCTTCAGCCACCCTTTGAGCAGGGCGCGGAACCAGCCGGGCAATCCCTCCTGCTGGCCGAAATCGACGATATGAAGTTCGCCGCCCGGCGCAACCGCATCGAGCGATACGTCGATAGCGCTTGTCCAATCGGGGATCATCGAGAGCGCGTAGGAAATCATCACGCGGTCGAAGCCGTCGCCGACACCGAAGTCTCCGGCTGAGAAGGCCGTGGCGTCAGCGACGCGAAAGTCCGGCATCTGCTTCAGACCGCGGAAATTGTTGCGGGCAGAGATCAGCATCTCCTGTGAGATGTCTAGGCCATAGAGGCGGGCGGACGGAAAGCGCCGATGGGCGAGCAGCATGTTGCGGCCAGTGCCGCAGCCGACTTCGAGCAGCGAGCCGCCCACTGGTACATTCAGATGCTCGATCGTGCGGTCGCGCCCAAAGAGATAATATTTGCGGGTCAGATCATAGATATGGCGCTGATAACGGTACATGCCGTCCATCAGCCTGGCATGGTTGTTCGCGCTGGTTTCTATGCCTGTATCCGCCTGGCTCACGCTTTTTTCCCATAGATGTGGAAGCCGCCGTAGATGGCCGAGCGATCGCGGACATTGAGTTCGTGCGAACGCTCTTCGAAATAGACCCATTGATCGCGAATGGCCGGAGAGAGACGGCCTTCGATGATGCTTTTTTCTGCCGCTGTGCGGAAAATGACGCGCGCGCCTTCGCGTGCGGTACGGGTGATTTCGGCCCAGAGGCCGTTGAGCTGCTCGTCTGTCATCCAGTCCTGCGCATCAAGCAGGATGTAGCGATCGCGCGATGCCGCCGGCTTGGAGGCGAGAAGTTCGGTGAAATTGGCGTGATGAACGTCGACACGATCGGCATTGGCGCGGATCGCGGCATAATGCTCGGGTCTCAGATAGGTGGGCAGGGGGCCTTGATGCGGGGCGGCATAGCGGCGTGCGAAAGCCTGCCAGGCGAAATAGTTCTCGCGCATCGGAAAATGACACGCGAGCTTCTCCAGCCGATGCTTCAGCACGCCGGAGATGGAATCGTCACCTGCAAGGCTCGCAAGCTCGTCATATTGCTGCGGCGGGATGCCGAGGCCGAAAAGGGAGCTCTTGCGGCCAAGAAGCCAGCGAACCGCCCGCTTGTCGAAGATCGGTGCGATCTCTTCGTCAAAGAACTGGCGCTGCTCGCGCATGGTCCGCGCTTCCGTCATCTTGTCGAGACGAACGCCATGCAGGCGTGCCAATATGTGAGCGGCTCCAATGAACCGACCGAGAAGGCCGGTCTTGTAGATATTGCGGTTGAAGACCGTGATGCGGCGGCGGCCATAAAGATCGCGACCGTTCCAATAGTCGGCGGTTGCCGTGTCGAGGCGCGATGCGATGAACTGATCGTAAGCCTGGCTGTTGGCAGCGACACCGGGCGTGCCGAAGAAGCGCACGAGGTCCGCATGGCCGGGCAGCAGGCGAAAGGCCGCAAGCTTCAGCTTGTTGAGCGCGATATGGTGACGATTGAGATCGACGACGTCAATGGATGCCGGATTCCGAGAGAGATAGGCAAGCATGTTGCAGCCGCCCGAACCGATGGTGACGATGCGGTGATGCGCCTGGAGTTCCATCGCCTCCATGTCGATATCCGGATCCTCCCAGATCTGGGGATAGACGAGACCGGAAAACAGCATTCCGAACAAGCGCTCGGAGAGGCCTGCTTTAGACAAAGCCTTGTGCTGCAGCAGAGCGTCCTTGAGTTTCCGGTTCTTTTGGAGACCGGCATCCGGGGCGAATTCCGTCATCTGAGTCTTGTCACCGATTTGTGAAGTTCAGGGCGTTTAACCCGGCAATGCTACAGTCTGATGACGCGGGCTGTTGGCAGATCCGGCGCAGAAGCAATGCTGCACATATTTAAGGAGCCGTAGCGATCATAGGCCTTTCATCTTGCTGCGTTTCCTGATTGTCTCCGCCTACCTTTTGGAGGGTATGTGACATGCGTTTGATATCGAGAATGATCGGGGCTGTTTTAGTTCTGCTGCTGATCATTGTCGCCGGCGGAGCCGTCTGGCTTTCCGTTTCTCCGCCGGAATTGCTCAAGGCCGGTGACGGCTATGCGGCAAAGATCGTCTGCTCCAACACGTTCGTCGCCAAACGGGACCCGGACAAGGTGCTGGAGGAGGATGTGCAGGCTCCCGGCAATCCGGCGCTGAGGCTTATTCGGGTCTCTGTCGATCGCGACGAAGGCGTGGTCAGGGCCCGTTTTCTTGGATTGTTTGCTCCGAACTTTGCGCTTTATCGCGGGGCGCTCGGTTGTGCGACCGTGCCTGACGGCGATCTGCAGGCCGCGCGCAGCGCCGTCTTTCTCAACAAGGTCAAGGCACCGAGGGCCGATGCTGTGTGGCCGGACGGCGATACGGTGAATGCTGGGCAAGGCGAGGAGGCAACGAAGCTTGCCAATATTGTGTCGAATCCGGATCTCGCCGGGCCTGCCATGCGCGCAATCGTCGTCGTCAAGGATGGGCATATCGTTGCCGAAGCCTATGGCGATGGCTTCAACAAGGGAATGCCTCTCATCGGCTGGTCCATGACGAAGACGGTCAATGCTGCCATCATCGGCCGCCTGATGCTGGCCGGGCGCATGTCGTTCGACGATCAGAATCTCCTGCCGCAATGGAGCGGAGATTCGCGTAGGGATATCAAGCTTAGCGATCTCCTCGCCATGGAAAGCGGCCTTGCCTTCAATGAAGCCTATGGCAACGTATCCGACGTGACCCGCATGCTCTACCTCGATCCGGACACGACGAACATTGCCGCCAATGCGCGTCAGGTCGCGGCTCCCGGCGAGCGTTTTAGCTATTCGAGCGGCACGGCAACACTGCTCTCTCGCCTCTGGATGAATCGACTGCCCAATCTGAGCACCGCAATTTCCTATCCGCGCGAAGCGCTTTTCGGGCCGCTCGGCATGTACAGTGCCGTTTTCGAGGCGGATGAGCGCGGCACCTTTGTCGGCAGCTCCTATCTTTATGCCAATGCCCGCGATTGGGCGCGCTTTGGCCTGTTCCTGCTGCAGGACGGAGTTTGGAACGGGCGTCGTCTGCTGCCGGAGGGTTTTGTCGGCGCCATGCGCACGCCGACGAAGGCTTCCGAGGGCGTTTACTCGCAGGTTCAGGCCTGGCTCGCCGGTCCCGGCGGATCGAACGCGCAGTTCGGTTTACCTGCCGATACGTTCTGGATGAGCGGGCATGATGGTCAAACGGTGGCGATCGTTCCGTCCGCCAATCTCGTCGTCGTGCGAATGGGGCTGACGCCGATCTGGGCAGACTATAGGCCGCAAATCCTGCTGAAGCGGATCATGGATGTGATAAAGCCGGCCACAAACTAGGCCGGCTTCCGCAATGCTCCGGTCAGATCAGTAATTGCCGTTCGCGACGTCCGTCAGGCCCTTGCGCTTGGCGTCGTAGTAATAGCCGCGGGCGTAAAGCTGCACGGCGCTGGCTTCCTTGTTTTGAGCCTTGCTGTCCGCCGTCATCCATGCGCCGCGCAGATATTTGGCGGCGTATTTGATGTTGGTTTCTGCGTCGAGGAGGCCGGACGGCGGACCCTGATAACCCATGGATTTGGCCGTATTGTACCTGATCTGCATCAGGCCGAAATATCCCGCCCGGTTGTAGGCCTTGGGATTGTAGCGGCTTTCGCGGTGGACGACGCGGTGGATCAGGGATTCCGGGATTTCGTAAAGCCTGGCGTATTTCTGGATGAGCTTCGAGACGTAGCCCTTCTCCTCGGCCGGGACGTCGGAATCGTAATTTGGTGCCGCCGTCATCACGGCTGGAACGACAGTCGGACCGCTGCTGTCGAAATTGAAATCATAACGCATCCGGTTGTCGGAATAGCGCGGAACGCCCATCTGCGCGGGCGTGGCGAAGGCGACTTCCGCCTGAGCCACGGAGTCGGGCCGCGGTATCGGCACGGCGACTTGAATGGCCGCAACATCCGACGTCATCGGAATGATGGGCGCAGCCGTTGCAACGCCTGCAGAAATGGGCGTCAGCGCGGCGTCGCCCGGGCGTGCCGGGTTTGGCATCGGGATTGCGACAACGGAAGGAACCATGGGGACATCCGATGCCGCATAAGCGGCAGCTGTCGAAGTTCCGGCTACCGGTGCACCGGTGGCCGCCGCAATCGCGGCAGTTCCCTGATTGGTCGTGTTCGTCGCCATCGCCATCTGCGGACCAAAACGCCCTTGTGCCGCGTCGATCTGCTGCTGATTTGCGGTGCCTGGGGCAACGCGGCCGGATTTCGCCAGCATTGTCTGCGGTTGCGGCCGCTGCGGTCCGATGAATGTCGGAGATACTGCGGCAATTGCTGTGCCGCCTGCAGGCGCGGCTGCGCCGGTTGCGGTCAGGGTCGTATTCGGATGCGGCACGTTGGCGTGTGCCGACGGGAGTTCTGCCTGAGACGTCTGCTGCTGAGTGCTTGCACACCCGGCGAGAGCGCCGCACATCACTGCCGATAAGGCAACGCTGTGCTTCAGGCTGGGAAATCCGATCGTTACCATTCTGTCACTTTCGAAAAAAACCAAACCAAATTTCGATGCAATTCGGCCACAGGACCGCCAAATTCGGCCACAGGATCGATAAAATTATGAATCCCCATTAACCTATACGTGATCGCGCCGCAACCCTGCACCGCCTCAAGCGGCCATCCGACGATATCCCGCGGTTACCGCGCCTGCTGCAATCAACAGGGTTCCGCCCGTTCTGTTGACGGCGCGTTGCACGCTTGCCTTGCGGATGAAGCCGCGTGCCATGTCGGCTACGAACACATAAATCAACGAGTTCAGTGCCGCCAATGTGAGGAAAGTTGCCTCCAGAATAAGCGTTTGCCCAAGAAATGGCTTCGACATGTCGAGAAATTGCGGAACGAACGCAATGAAGAAGACGATGCTCTTCGGGTTGAGTGCCGTTACAACGTAGGCGTGCAGCATGATTTTTAACGGTTTTTCCTCTGGAAGGTTGTCATTATCGCCCATCGGACCCGTCACGATGGGGGCTCTCCAGAGCTTGATTCCGAGGAAGACGAGGTAGGCTGCGCCGATCAGCTTCAGAATCGTGAATAGTGTCGCTGATGTGGCAAGGAGGGCGCCGAGACCGGCAAGCGAGGCGGTCATTGCCGTGAAATCGCCCAAAGTGACGCCCGTCACCGTCGCCAAGGCCGTCTTGCGGCCGTGGCCGAGCGCATAGGATATGACAAGGAGAATGGTCGGACCCGGTATGGCCAGCATGATGCAGGATGCGGCGGCGAAAGCAAGCCAGGTTTCGATGGACATGGAATCCTCCCCTAATTCCTAATTTCGCCGCCAGCAAAGACATCGGATTGTCGATCCGTCAATCCGCGTTATGATCAATAGGCCCCCTTATCATCAATTGGGCTTACTGATCCGCGATCAGTCAGGCTTGTGCGTATTTCTGCCCGATATGGTCCATGACTTCGGCGAACCAGGGAACGGACATATCGAAGGCTTTGCCGCCCTTGATACGCGGGAATTCGATGACGCGCAGCCTGCCGCCCTGGCCTTCGTCATGCCCGGTGACGCCCGAGACTTTGCCGAGCGCGTTTTCCACTGCAAGATCGACCATGCCCTGAATCAGACGGAGGTCTTCGCCGTTTGCCGGTGCGGAGCGTGCGAAATAGCCCGACTTCTGCACCATGGAGCGTTCGGCGCCGATGATGGCTGCGAACTGCTTCTGGAACCAGGCGCCGACATTGATGGTGTCGATCTTGACGTGACCGAAGGCATCGCGCTTGATGCTTTCGCCGGAGGCCTCGCGTTCGGCGACGATGGCGTCGAGGCCGGCGCCTTCCGAGACGAACAGTGTCACCTGGCCTGTCTTCTCCATGATATTGCGCAGGCGCTCGCCTTCGGCCTCGATATCGAATGCCATTTCCGGCAGGTAAAGACCGTCGATGCTCTTCATCTCCGCGTTCATCATGAAGCCATCGACATATTCGTTGGCGCTGCTCTTCTGGATATAGGCGCGTGCGGTCGCGGCGGTCAGCCAGCCACAGTGACGGCCCATCACTTCATGGATGACAAGCGTTTTCGGTGCCGCCGTCTGTTCGTTGCTGACATTGTCGAAGAAGTGCGCGCCAACTTCGGCAGCCGTCCAGGCGCCAAGGGACTGACGGATCGGCACGACGTCGTTATCAACGGTTTTCGGCAGGCCGACGACGGTGAGATCATAGCCGTTGGCGCCGAGATAGGCCGCGAGATCGGCCGCCGTCGTGTTGGTGTCGTCGCCGCCGACCGTGTGAAGGATGGTGACGCCATCGGAGGCCAGTCGCTCGGCTGCTACGCGCAGCGGGTTTTCGCCTTCCTTGACCAGGCCGCGCTTGACGCAATCGGCGATGTTGGTGAGTTTGACACGGCTGTTGCCGATAGGCGAACCGCCATAGCGATGCAGCAGGTGCGCACGTTCGCGCATGGCCGGCGTCACCTCGATGCTGTCGCCCAGCAGAACTCCCTGGTAGCCGGAACGATAGGCTATGATGTCGAGATCCGGCGCCACGTCGCTATAGCGCTGGATCAGCCCGCCAACGGCAGACGAAAGGCAGGGCGCCAATCCGCCTGCAGTGAGCATTGCGACTTTTTGTTTGGCCATGGAGATCCTCCTTGCAGTCGAGCTGCTTCATTTCGGTGGTTGCGGTGGGAATGGATGCGACAGGCGGGCATGGCTGTAAAGTAAAGAATTTAAGAAACTCGCGGCTTGGCTCGCCGTTGGAGGACCACTGGGGCTCAGTTGGCCAGGACCGGAACCCGCAATCATTACCAGTTTGTGAAAAGTGTTTTTGGTCTTGCGACGAATGGACTGCTTGCAATGGCAACCATAATTTGATCAAGGTGTTGTACTGTTTGAGAGAGACGTCGAGACCGCAATGTCGTTTTGGGAAAAATTGCTGAATGCTATCGGTAGCACTGCCGGCAATGCCCTGTCGGCGGTGGTCGAAGCTATTCGCACCGTGTTCGAAGGCGATCCGGAAACCCGCCGCAAGGTTGCGTTTTCCGTTGCCATCATTGCGCTTTCGGCCAAAATGGCGAAGGCCGACGGCGTGGTCACGGAAAACGAAATCAATGCGTTTCGCGAAATATTCGAATTCCCACCTGACCAAGCCAAGAATGTTGCACGCCTTTATAATTTGGCGCGTCAGGATGTGGCCGGCTACGAGGCCTATGCGGAGCGGCTTTCCTTGCTCTGCGAGACCTGCACGAAGAATTGCCCGGTGCTGGAAGATGTACTCGATGGCCTGTTCCATATCGCCAAGGCCGACGGGCTGATCCATGAGAAGGAAATGGCTTTCCTTCGGCATGTCGCGGAAATCTTTCATATGAGCGAGGAGCGGTTCGAGCAGATCATGGCCCGCCATGTCAGCATTGGCGGCCGCGATCCCTACAAGGTGCTCGGCGTCTCCCGTCAGGACGATTTTCCGACCATTCGCCGCCGCTACCATGGCCTCGTCTACGAGAACCATCCGGATCGCCTCATGTCCCGTGGGGTGCCGGAGGAGTTCCATGTCATCGCCAATGAGCGCATGGCGGCTCTGAATGCGGCTTATGCCGAGATCGAGAAAGAACGCCGCGCAGCATGAATGCATTCGAGGCCGATTTCGCTCGAGCCCATGTGCAGCCTTCGCCGAACCATGGCGAACGGCGGGACGGACGCCGGCCCGATATGATCCTTCTGCACTATACCGGCATGGGTACGGCGGAAGGGGCGCTTGATTGGCTCTGTCGTCCGGAAAGCCAAGTGTCGAGCCATTATTTCGTTTTTGAGGACGGGCGCGTCGTTCAGCTCGTTCAGGAAGAGTGTCGCGCTTGGCATGCGGGCAAGAGTTCCTGGCATGGCGAGACCGACATCAATTCGTCGTCGATCGGCATCGAGATTGCCAATGCCGGCCATCCGGGCGGGCTGCCGGATTTTCCTGATGCGCAGATCGAAGCGGTGATCGAACTGTGTCGCGATTGCGGC
>JBCNPI010000193.1:0-11671 GCA_039593415.1 Rhizobium sp.
CTTCCGGACCGGAGTTGACGACACCGCCGCCGGAATAGATGACCGGACGACGGGCATTCTTCATCAACTCGATCGCCTGCGTGATCTTGTTGAGATCGCCCTGCATCTTCGGCTGATAACTCTTCTGGACGTGATGCGCTTCCGGCGGCGTGTAGGTGCCGGTTGCGAATTGGATGTCCTTCGGAATGTCGACGACGACGGGACCTGGACGACCCGACTGGGCGATGCGGAAGGCTTCATGAATGACCGCTGCCAGCTCATTGACGTCCTTGACCAGCCAGTTGTGCTTGGTGCAGGGCCGCGTGATTCCGACCGTATCGCATTCCTGGAAGGCGTCAGAGCCGATCAGCGTGGTCGGGACCTGACCGCTGAGACAAACGAGCGGTATGGAATCCATCAAGGCATCCTGCAGCGGCGTAACCGCATTGGTAGCACCAGGACCCGAGGTAACCAGCATGACGCCGACCTTACCGGTGGAGCGGGCATAGCCTTCGGCCGCATGACCGGCGCCCTGTTCGTGGCGGACGAGAATGTGCTTGATGTCGTCCTGCTGGAAGATTTCGTCATAGATCGGAAGCACAGCGCCGCCCGGATAACCGAAGATGTGCTCGACGCCGTTGTCCTTGAGCGCCCGCAACACGATCTCCGCGCCTGTCATTCGATTGCCGCTCGCCTGATTATCTGTGCCGGTCATACGTTTGTTCCGCTGTCTGCTGGAGGTTTGGAAAGATGAAATCTCGATTTCGGGCATAAAAAAAGGCCCCTTGGGGAGCCTGTCATCTAGCGCATGGGTGGCTGTCGCCGGATGGTTACACCACCCTGCCCATGCGCTTTCCCACCACGATAAGAACGATCGAGTTTTTCATGGGCCGAAGTGATAGACAGAAAATTTCGAAGCGTCAACGCGTGAAGCAATAAAAAATCGCAACCGCATCATAACCCCTATAAAAAGCATGGATAGCAGACAGGGTTTTGTTAAGCCCACTTCTCTATGCTCCGGCATCTAATAGTTGGGGTAGCTGTTTGCTGAATAATGATCTGCAGACATCCGGCAAGGCTGGAGATTTGGATCGTCGCGACAAGCTGAAGCCGGGAAATCGCTTCCTTGGCCGCGTCGTCGCGTGCAACGGCTCGCGGGCGACGATCGCCGCCGTGGCTGAGGCCGGCGGCACGGACCTGACCGAACTCTGGTCGGTCGGCCGGCTGATTTCGATCAGTGTCGGGAAGAACCGCGTGGCTGCCCTGGTCTACTCGATGAACACGCAAAGCGTCGGCTGGGGCGAGGGGCAGGACAATCTTTTCCGCATCGAGGTCGAGCTGCTGGGCGAGGTCCACGTCGGACCAGACGGCCGCGAGGAATTTTCGAGCGGCATTTCCGCCTACCCCTATCTCGGCGCCATCGCGCATCGCATCCGCGCGGCCGACCTCATGCGCATCTTCGATGCCGGCAAAGGCAATAGCTGCGTCATCGGCAAGCTGACGCAGGACGAAAGCATCGATGCCGCCATCCATATTCCGTCGATGCTGTCGAAGCATTTCGCCGTTGTCGGCTCGACCGGCGTCGGCAAATCCACTGCCGTCTCGCTGCTGCTGCACAAGGCGATCACCGCCGATCCGAAACTGCGCGTGCTGATCCTCGACCCGCACAATGAATTCGCCGCCGCCTTCCCACGGCACGCCGTCGTCATCGATACCGATACACTCGACCTGCCCTTCTGGCTGATGCGGCTGGAGGAGTTCAGCGAAGTCATCTTTCGCGGCCGTCCGGCCGTGCCGGAGGAACTCGATGCCCTCCGCGATCTCATTCCCGAAGCCAGGCGCGCCTTCCGCGGCAGCGATTCGAGCCTGATGCGCCGTCAAACGGAAAAGTCCTCCATGACGGCGGATACGCCGGTTCCCTATCGCATGGCCGATCTGCTGGCGCTGATCGACGAGCGCATCGGCCGCCTTGAAGGCCGCCAGGAAAAGCCGCATCTGCGCTCACTGAAGATGCGCATCATCTCGGCGATCAACGATCCGCGCTACCATTTCATGTTCTCCAATAATACGATCACCGATACGATCACAGAGACCATCGCTAAGATCTTCCGCATCCCCGGAGACGGTAAGCCGATCTGCACGTTTCAGCTTGCCGGAATCCCCTCGGAAGTCATCAATTCCGTCGCCTCGGTGCTCTGCCGCATGGCCTTCGAACTGGCGCTCTGGAGCGACGGCGCAATCCATATGCTCGTCGTCTGCGAGGAAGCGCACCGCTACATTCCCGCCGATCCGAATCTCGGCTTCTTCCCGACGCGGCAGGCCATCGCGCGCATCGCCAAGGAGGGCCGCAAATACGGTGTATCGCTTGGCATCATCACCCAGCGGCCGGGCGAACTCGATCAGACGATCCTGTCGCAATGCTCGACGCTGTTTGCCATGCGCCTTGCCAATGATCGCGACCAGGAAATCATCCGCTCGGCCATCCCGAACTCTTCGATCTCGACGATCAGTTTCCTCTCCTCGATAGGCAACGGCGAAGCCATTGCCTTCGGCGAGGCCATCGCGGTTCCGATGCGCATGCGCTTCTCGCGCGTTGACGAGCAACTGCTTCCGAAAGCCAGCGGCAACGCAACGAAAGTCAGCGAAGAATCACCTGATACAGTTGACCTGCGGACCATCATCAGCCGCATGCGTTCGATCTCGGAGCCTGATCTCGGCCCGCCGCAGCAAAGCTACGGTGCTCCAACGCAAACCGCTGCCGATATCAGGAGCGAATTCGACGATATGCCCATCGAGCAACCCGCAAGACGCTCGGCAGACGCTGATCCTTCATCGAGCGAACCCTATCGCCCGGACATGCTGCCCCGCACCGCCGCCGCACCGCCGCCCGTTTCAACACAAACATCGATCGATAGCAGGCTGACCGAATTGCGCCGCGAATTCCGCGGCGAAGATACGGGCGCAAGCCCGATCCCTGCAAGGGAGCCGCCATCGTCGCTCAGGCGGGAATCCGGCCCGTCGTTGCGGGATAGTATCCTGAGGAAGCCTTTGAGCAGCCTTTACGACAAGGATTGACACACGGAGCTATGGGCTCAAGCGCTCCCAGCTCTCGTCCATCTGATTGCGGAACCAGGTCATCTGCCGCTTGGCATATTGCCGCGTCGCCGCCGCTCCGGTTTCGATAACCTCTGCACGCGTCACCTCTCCCTTCAGCATCGCGGCGATCTGCGCAACGCCGATCGCCTTCATGACAGGCATCTCCGGCGGCAGGTTCAATGCCATGAGGCTCCGCACCTCTTCCTCGGCCCCCGTCGCCAACATCTTCTCGAAGCGGCCGTTGATGCGCCCGTGCAGCACGGCACGATCGGGCAGCACCACGATCTTGTACGCGCGATCGGGATCGATGACCATTGGTCCGGTCTTGCCCTGAAAGGCAGCAATCGACCGGCCGGTCGCTTCGATCACCTCGAGAGCACGAGCGATACGCTGCCCATCCTGCGGGTTCAGAGTGCCGGCAATGGCGCCGTCGCGTTCTGCAAGCTCATGATGCAGCGCCTCCGGCCCCTCCGCCAGCAGTCGGCTGCGAAGCCGATTGCGGATGTCGGGCGGAATTTCGGGCATGTCGGAAAGCCCGCCCGTCAGCGCCTTGAAATATAGTCCCGTGCCGCCGACGAAGACGGGCATTCGCCCCTCGCCGCGCAGGCGCTCCACCAACGCGCCGGCTTCCCGTAGCCAGGCGCCGGTCGAATAGGCCTGCGCCGCCGGAACGTGGCCGTAAAGATAGTGGGGAATGCCCTCCATATCGGCTTCGGAGGGTCGCGCGGTCAGGATGCGCAGGGTGTCATAGACCTGCATGCTGTCGGCATTGATGACGACGCCATCATGCGAGCGTGCCAATTCTACGGCCAGCGCGGACTTGCCGCTGGCGGTCGGCCCGGTTATCAGGATCGCGTCGATATCGCTCATAAGGTTTCTGCTCATGGCCTTCGTTGCCACGCTTATTGCCAATCCGTCAAATCCCGTTCTTGCTCCGGCCATCGCCGAGCAGGCGGCCGAAGCCGTCAAGGCGTGCGGACTCTACTGGCTGGCCGACGGCATTGCCTGCGATATCGCGCTGCGCGACGGTACGGATCTGCAGGCCGCAGAGGCCAATCTTCTCGCGATAATCGGCAACGCTCGGATCGATCTCGTCATCCAGGAAACGGAAACCCGCCGCAAGAAGCTGCTGATTGCCGACATGGATTCCACCATGATCGGCCAGGAATGCGTTGACGAGCTCGCCGCCGAAGTCGGTCTCAAGGATAAGGTCGCCGACATCACCGCGCGCGCGATGAACGGCGAGATTGCCTTCGAACCGGCCCTGCGCGAGCGCGTGGCGCTGCTGAAGGGATTGCCTATCTCCGTTGTCGACGATGTCATTGCCAAGCGCATCACGCTCACGCCGGGCGGCCCCGAACTCATCGCCACCATGAAGGCGAAAGGCCATTACACTGCCCTCGTTTCCGGCGGCTTCACTGTCTTCACCAGCCGGATCGGCGCGACCCTCGACTTCGATGAGAACCGGGCAAATGTTCTGCTGGAAGAAGACGGCATTCTGACCGGCCTGGTTGAGGAACCCATCCTCGGCAAGCAGGCCAAGGTGGATGCGCTGAATGAAATCGCCGAGAGGCTCGGCATTTCCGTTGATGAGGCGTTGGCCGTCGGCGACGGCGCCAATGATCTCGGCATGCTGCAGCTTGCCGGTTCCGGGGTCGCGCTCCATGCCAAGCCGACGGTTTCCGCTCAAGCCAGGATGCGCATCGACCACGGCGATCTGACTGCCCTGCTCTATATCCAGGGCTATCGCAAGACGGACTTCGTCAAACCATAAAGCGGCGGGAATCGCTGAACTCAGGGGCCGCAGATGATCATCATCGAAACCGACCGCCTCATCATCCGCAACTGGTGCGAGACGGATCGCGACCTGGCCTATGAGATCAACTCCGACGAAGCCGTCATGGAATTCTACCCGTTCCGCCGCAATCGTGCGGAAGCGGATGCTTTCTTCGACCGCGTTCAGTCGATGATCGCGGAAGCCGGGCTCGGCCTCTATGTGCTGGAGCTGAAGGAAAGCGGCGAAGCGATCGGCTATTGCGGGCTGATGCGAACGGATCATCTGGAGCCGTTCGTCCCGGCCGGAACGATCGAGATCGGCTGGCGGCTGGTGGTGCGGCAATGGGGTAAAGGGCTGGTCACGGAAGCAGCGCAAGCATTGCTAGCCTATAGCTTCCGAAAGCTCGGCCTGGATCAAATCGTTTCTTTCGCCGTGCACAATAATGTCAGATCGACCGCGGTAATGGAGCGGATCGGCATGCATCGTGTCGAGGGCGGCGATTTCGATCACCCCAGCGTTCCAGACACCTATCCCCATCTTCAGCGCCATGTTCTTTACCGCCTGACGGCAGCCGAGTGGCGCGCCAAGCGATGACGACACTCGGAACCTCTCGGCTGATCCTGCGGCCATGCCTGGAAGAGGATCGCGAGCTGTTCTATGAGCTGAGCTCCGATCCGGCAGTTCTTGAATTCTTTCCCTTCAGCCGTAGCCGCCAGGATGCGGACGCCATATTCACCATGATCCGGAACGTGACGCCAGAACCCGGGTTCGAATTTCTGGTCGCTGTTTTGAAGCACAATGGCGAGGCGGTTGGATTCTCCGGCCTGTCCAGAGTGCAGATCGAGCCTCATTTGCCCGGGAATGCCGTGGAAATTGGCTGGCGGTTCTCCGCACGCCATTGGAGCAACGGCTATGCGACCGAGGCCGGCGCGGCTCTTATACGCCACGCTTTCGCCGTCCTGGCTCTCGAAGAAATCCTGTCCATTGCCGTCCGTGACAACAGGGGCGCCCTGGCAGTGATGCGCAAGATCGGCATGCACCCTCATCCAGCGTGGGATTTCGACCATCCGCAAATCCCGGAGACGCATCCGCACCTGAAACGTCACGTCGTCTATCGCCTGAGTGCCGCCGAATGGCGCGCGCAGCAGGCCGGACGAAGAGCGCGTTGAATCCTATTCCAGCGCGACGGCAATGAAGCGCAGGTCACCATTCGGGGACGCGATCATCATCTGCGCATTACGGCGTCCCTCGCGCTTCAGCGAAGCCACCTTCTCCGAAGCTGCACTCGGAGTCTGGACGAATTCCTGAGCAACCTCCACGACGACGTCGCCAGGCTTCAATCCCTTTTCCGCCGCTGCCGAGCCTGGCGCAACTTCCGTAATGACGACGCCGTCGACGCTGTCGGCAATGCCGAAGCTCTTGCGGTTTTCGGCCGTTAGTGTCGCAAGCTTCATTCCGAGTATGTTCGAGGTTGCCTGGGCCGGGGGCTGAGCCTGTGGCGATTGCTGTGGATCACCGCCCTGATCCTGCCCATCCATGCCGTCGTCATTGCCATCCTCTCCCTCGTCGGGGTTGATGACGCCGTCGCCATTGCCCTTGTCGTCAGGCGCGAGCTGCGGCTTCTTGTTCTTGTCGGCGCTTGTCGCGGCGGCCTGATCGCCGTCCTCCAGTCGGCCGAGGGTCACCTTGACCGTCTGCTGCTTGCCATCGCGATAGATGACGACATCGACCTCCTTGCCGACGGAGCTTTCGGCAACGACGCGCGACAGATCGCGCATTTCGTCCACATCCTTGCCATCGAATTTCAGGATGACATCGCCGGCCTTGATCGAGCCGTTGTCCACCGGGCCGCCCTTGATGACGCCGGCCACGAGCGCACCCTTGGCGTTGCCGAGACCAAGGCTGTTGGCGACATCATCCGTGACAGGCTGAATGCGCACGCCGAGCCAGCCGCGGCGCGTCTCGCCGAAGTCGCGAAGCTGATTGACAACACCTTCCGCCAGTTCGGACGGTACGGCGAAACCGATGCCGATCGAGCCGCCGCTCGGAGAGATGATGGCGGTGTTGATACCGATCACCTCGCCGTTCATGTTGAAGAGCGGACCGCCGGAATTGCCCTTGTTGATCGCCGCATCCGTCTGAATGAAGTTGTCGTAAGGACCGGCGTTGATGTTGCGCCCGCGCGCCGAGACGATGCCGATGGTCACGGAGCCGCCAAGGCCGAAGGGATTGCCGATCGCCATCACCCAGTCGCCGATCCGCATCTTGGAGGAATCGCCGAACTTGACTGCCGTCAGCGGGCGCTTCGGCTCGACCTTGAGAACCGAGAGATCGGTCTTCGTATCCGTCCCGATCAGTTTGGCCTTCAGCTTGGTGCCGTTCGGGAAGATCGCTTCGATATCGTCGGCGCCTTCGATGACGTGATTGTTGGTGACGATGTAACCGGAGGGATCGATGACAAAGCCGGAGCCGAGCGAGCTCACCTTGCGGTTGCTGTCGTCATCTTTCTTATTGTTGAAGAAATCGTTGAATTCATCCTGATAGGGTGAATTGTCCGGCACCTTCGGGTTCGCCGGCCCATTCCCTTCATCCTTGACCTTCTGCGATGTGGAAATATTGACGACTGCGTCGAGCAATCCGGAAGCGAGATCCGCAACCGATGCTGGACCGGCGTTCATGGCCGGATTCGCCGTAATCGTGGGAGATGCTGCCGGCGGTGTCTGATTATTGGTCGCAACCGGTGGCTGGGCACCTGTGGCCGCCCCGCTATTCTGCGTCTGCGCATAAGCCTGTTCGGTAACGCCCACAACGGGGCCGGCAATCAGCGCGATGCTCGCGAGCAAGGCAAACGAACGGCTGAAAAGCAGGCGATTGGTCGAAGCCATCAGGCATCCTCATCAAGATAGGGGAAAACTTGTATAAGCATCAACATAAGGCGGAATGATGAAGCGTGAAATCACCTTTTTGCGAAATCCCCGGACCTGCGCGCCGCCGCTGCCCACAGGATGCAGGCGATGCAATCCGCCATAAAGAAAAGGGCCACCGCGAGGCAGCCCTTCCATTCCTTGATCCGAGGTCTCAATTCGCTGATGGCGTCGGATTGGCAAGCGCCGGCGTCCCGGAATTGGGTGCCGTGCCCGCAGGATTGTCGAAGAACTTGAAGAAGTCCGACTTGCTCGGCGGCAGTACGAGCGTCTTCCCGCCCGTGGCAAGCGCCTTACTGTAGGCGGCCATCGAGCGATAGAACTCATAGAAGTTGGGATCGCGCTTCGAGGCATCCGCGAAGATGGCGTTGCGCTCGGCTTCGCCTTCACCGCGCAGCACTTCCGAGTCCTTCTGCGCGTCGGCAACGATCTCGACGACTTGACGATCCGCGACCGCGCGGCGGCGCTGACCCTCTTCGTTACCGCGGGCACGGATCAGCTCCGCTTCCGCCAGACGCTCGGCCTTCATGCGGTCGTAAGTGTTCTGCGACACTTCCTGAGACAGGTCCGTGCGGCGAATGCGGACATCCTCAATGTTGAGACCGAGCGTTTCCGCGTCGCGATGGAGATCGTTGCGTACTTCCGTCATCATCGCAGCTCGCTCGTTGGAAAGCGCCGCCTCGAAGCCGCGCAGACCATAGACACGACGCAGGGCAGCGTCGAGGCGCGTCCTGAGACGCGATTCAGCTGCATCACGATCGCCTGAGACGGTCTCGCGGAACTTGCGCGCATCCATGATCTTGTAGACGACGAAGGCATCGACTTCGTAGAACTTACCACCTGATACCTGGACGCGGATATTGTCGAGATCGAAGCGAAGCTCCTGCAGCTGCACATACTGGACACGATCGGCGTCCATGAAGGCGAAAGGCAGCTTGAAGTAGATGCCCGGCTCAGTCTTGACGGCGCGAATCTGGCCGAAGCGCAGGACGATCGCCTGTTCACGGGCATTGACCACGAATACCGACGAATAGATAAGCAGCAGCACTACCGCGAGCGCGATAAGAATGGCTGGCAAACGGCTGGATGTCATTATTTGGCCTCCGGCTGATTTGCAGCGGCGGCCTTGCCCGCCTGCGTCGGGGACTGCTTGCCGATTTCGTTCAGCGGCAGATAAGGCACGACGCCCTGCTTGTCGTCGATGATGATGCTGTTGGAATTGCCGATGACGGACTCCATGGTTTCCAGGAACAGACGCTTGCGCGTAACCTCAGGTGCCTTGACGTATTCGTCGTAGATCGAGATGAAGCGCTGCGCCTCACCCTGAGCTTCCTTCACGATACGGTCCTTGTAGGCCGCCGCTTCTTCGCGAATTTGAGCCGCACGGCCGCGGGCCTGACCGAGCTTCTGGTTGGCGTATTGATTGGCCTCTTCCACCTGCTGGTCTTCGTTCTGCTCCGCACGCTGCACTTCTTCGAATGCATCGGCCACTTCACGCGGCGGCGAGACATCCTCGATCGGAACGGCGTTAATGGAAATACCGGAGCCGTAGCGGTCCATCGTATCCTGGATGATGCTTCTGACCTCGGTCGCGACTTCCTGACGCTTGTCGCGATAGATGTCCTGAGCCGGACGGCGACCGACGACCTCACGCATGGCGCTTTCCGCAACCTGCTGCAAAGTCTCGTCGGGGGTCTCGAGATTGAACAGATAGGATTGCGGGTTGGTCACCGTATAGAGGATCGAGAACTGCACGTTGACGATGTTCTGATCGCCCGTCAGCATCAGGCCAGCATTCGAACCGGCCGAGGAGCGGCCGCCGATATTGCGCTGCTGCTCGGTAACCTTCACAAATTCGATGCGGTCCATCGGCCAGATATGGAAATGCAGGCCAGGCATCGAGACTTCCTCGCGCGGCTTGCCGAAGCGCAGCTCAACGCCGCGCTCGTCCGGCTGTACGGTATAGATGCACTGGATCAACCAGAAAACGGCAATCACCGCGATGATGATGAGAACGACGCCTGCATTGAAGCCACCGGGCACGAAACCTTTCAATCGGTCCTGACCGCGGCGAATGATATCCTCCAGGTCCGGAGGTCCTCCGTTGCCGCTGCCCCGCGGCCGGTTCGGTCCCTGCCCCCAAGGTCCCTGATTATTTCCGCCGCCACCGCCGCCCCATGGGCCACCGCCGCCGCCATTCTGATTGCTCCAAGGCATCAAAACCTCTTTGTTTGTTGACTCCCAGCATCGTGCGTGACCCGCGGAATTCTTGGCTCGAGATCCGCGGGTGGCAGCGATTGTTTCCCGTTATAGGTATCGAAGCACCTGCTTTCAACGCGACTTCAGGAAGTTCGCCGGATTCATTGGAAAATATTTGCTTTTCGGAAGCAGCTTTCATGCATTTCGTCTGAAATAGCGAACGAAACGCGTCGGATAAGTGTCTTTTTCTCCAGCCGGAACGGCAAGTTCGCTATCTGCCTGCCAGATGTCGGGATCGATCTTTGGAAAGGATGTGTCGCCCGCTAAATTCACCTCGACATGGGTAACCAGCAACCGGTCTGCCAAACCGATCGCCTGCCGATAGATTTCGCCGCCACCAATGATGCAGATTTCATCGACATTGCTCTCATTCGCCAAACGGGATGCAGCCTCAATCGCTTCATCAAGCGAATGCGCCACCGTTATCCCCTCGGCCGAAAAACCGCCGTCGCGGCTGATGACGACATTGGGCCGCCCGGGCAACGGCTTGCCGATCGACTGGAAGGTCTTGCGTCCCATGATGACGGGTTTGCCAAGCGTCATCGCCTTGAAGCGCTTAAGGTCGGATGACAGCCGCCAGGGCATATCGCCTTCACGCCCGATAATGCCGTTGCGTGATACGGCAACGACGATGGTCCTGATTGGCTGGGTCATGCATCTCCCTCAGTCTGCCTCACCGACACAAATGCGAATCGGCGCGATAATTCTACATCATGACGGCAACGACGGGGGATGGGAGTCATCTGTCGCGACCTGACATCAGGCGCCGCCATTCAATCTATCGAGCTGGCCTGCCAGGGAACCTCCCTCTTCCCGATCCCTGGCCATTTTCCGGTAGAGCCCCGCCATGCCTTTGAAGATCAAGGCCGCGGGATCATCCTCGCCGAAGAATTCGGAGATCTCCTCCATCTCAGCAACCCAGCGATAGGCCTTCGGATACATGTCGGGAATGCCGTGGACGAATTTTGCATCCAGATCCGGCAGGCTTTCCTGAAGTTCGCGCTTCAGGGCGACGTCGGCGCCCGAACGGATGGCGGCAAGCAGTATGGCGGCCCCGAGGCCGGTCACCCCCTTGTTGATGCCGGCATAACACATCTTCAGTGCCGAGGCCGCACCGATCGACCCTTCGATACGGCGGACCTGAAGCCCGTGCTCCACGAGTATGGCGCTGTCGTTGGCGGTATCGCCGCTCACATAGAGTTTCGGCCCCTTCTGGCCTGGCTTCGGCGGGCCGCCGATGATGGAGCTGTCGAGAACTACACCGCAGCCGCTGCCGAAGATCGCCGCAACCTCGCCCATGGTCTTCGGCGAGATCGCATTGCAGTCCATGAACAGTGTCTTTCGACCTTTTCGGCGCATCTCGGCGGCGACCTGCCCGGCAACGGCAATGGCCTCAGCGGGCGGAACGATGGAAAGAATGAGACGAGATGCGATGACGGCATCCAACCGGACCGGCTCCATGCCGGCCGCTTTCGCCCGCTCGATGGTCGAAACCGAACGTCCCTCGAGATAGGTGATCACCCTCGCCCCATTTTCGACCAAACGCCGGGCAATGGCGCTTCCCATCGCGCCGGCTCCGATGACTGCGATCTCCACGGCCAATCTCCTTCTCCGCTTGAGGAAGATGGCAGCATAT
>JBCNPI010000194.1:0-11631 GCA_039593415.1 Rhizobium sp.
GTTGGCGATACCGGCAAGCTCCGCTTCCGTGCGCTCGCCATCGACAACCACATGCCCGAACTTGTCGGCCAGCGTGACGAAATCGCCTTCGGGATCGATGATCACCTGCTGCACCCATTGCGCAGACTGCTCCAGCAGCCGCCGCAGGAGGTGCGATTTTCCAGAGCCGGAATTGCCCTGCACCAGGAGACGGGTCGCCAGCAGCTCCTCGATATCGAGCTGGGCGCTGGTCCCGCCGGACGCTGTTCCCATGTCGATGCCGACCTGCAATGCACTTCCCCTATGAGCAAGAATCAAACGTGAATGTGTCCCATCTTTCTGAAAGGACGCGCCTCCGTCTAGCAGAGATTTCCAGGCTTTGCGCCCGCGGATTGAAAAAACCCACAGGCGATTGCGATGTCAGCGGAACCGCAAGTTTGCCCGCGACAGCTCACTGACCGACGTGCAGCCCATCAGCTTCATGTCCCGCTCGATCTCGGTGCGTAGATGCCTCAAGGCGCTCTCCACGCCCGCCTGACCGGCAGCGGCCAGCGGGTAGAGGTAGAAGCGGCCGAGGCCGACCGCCTTGGCGCCGAGCGAAAGCGCCTTCAGTACATGCGTGCCGCGCTGGACGCCGCCATCCATCATGACATCGATGCGATGGCCGACAGCGTCGACGATCTCCGCCAGCTGATCGAATGCCGAACGCGAGCCGTCCAGCTGCCGCCCGCCATGGTTCGACAGCACAATGCCAGTACATCCGATATCGACCGCACGCTTGGCGTCCTCGACCGACATGATGCCCTTCAGGCAGAACTGTCCGTTCCAGTGCTTCACCATCTCGGCGACGTCGTTCCAGTTCATTGACGGATCAAGCATTTCGGTGAAATACTTGCCGATCGACATGGCGCCACCGCTCATATCCACATGCTCGTCGAGCTGCGACAGACGGAATTTTTCGTGCGTCACATAGTTCAGCGCCCAGGCCGGCTTGATGGCGAACTGGGTGATGCCCGCTAGATTGAGCTTGAACGGAATGGAAAAACCGGTGCGGAGATCGCGTTCGCGATTGCCGCCGGTAATGCTGTCGACAGTCAGCATCATCACATTGACGCCGGCTTCCTTCGCCCGCTCCATCATCGCGCGATTCAGCCCGCGATCCCTGTGGAAATAGAACTGATAGACCTGCGGTCCCGAATGTTTCTTGCGGATTTCCTCAAGACTGACGGTGCCGAGCGAGGAGACGCCGAACATGGTGCCGAGCGAGGATGCCGCGGCCGCAACCGCATTCTCGCCCTGGTGATGGAAGAGACGCTGCAGCGCCGTCGGAGAGCAATAGAAGGGCGTCGCGAGCTTTTGTCCCATGACGGTGACAGACATGTCGATCTCGCTTACCCCGCGCAGGACGTTGGGAACGAGATCGCAGCTTTCGAAGCTCGACGTGTTTCGCCGCAGCGTCACTTCGTCGTCGGCTGCGCCGTCGATGTAGTTGAAGATCGGGCCGGGAAGACGCTTTTTCGCGAGAAGACGAAAATCATGGAAGTTGTGGCATTCACACAGACGCATGGCTTGCCTCGGCAACACTGAAATCATTCTCAAAAGACATCAAATATCGGCCTCCCAAATCCCGCCGCTTAGTCCGATCGCGAATTACAGCCGGTGCAATCGTTCTTCCCATTTGTAAAGCACATCCGGTTCTTTTTCCTCATTGCCTGCTCCGTCAGACTCGTCAACTGCGAAGAAGCCATGTTTCAAGTAAAAGCGACGAGCCGGCTCATTTCTTTGGAATGTCCAGAGCGACAGCACGGGATAGGCTGACTTGGCGATATCGAGCAGGCGACCGCCGATGCCGCGCCCTTGCGCCTCGGGCAGGACGTAGAGCTGGTCGACCCAATCCTCGAGGAAGGCGATGACACCGACAAGGCGGCCATTCTCTTCCGCACCCCAGATCTGGCAATCCTTGAATACGACAGCGCTCCAGAAGCCAACGTCTTCTTCGGGCGTATGAAGCCCAGCAAGCGTCGGCAGCCGCTCGTTGAAGGAAGCGCGATGGACCGCGGCAGCCGCCGGCATGTCCGCGAGATCGAGTTTACGCAATGAAATCTTGTCAGTCATTCATCAAGCCTTGAGTCCAAAGCCTTGCATCAGCCGGCGGGTGGGAAAATCCGGCGCACCGGAGGTAAAGACTGCGAAATCGAAATCATCGGGATGTACGGCATCGGCCACCTGCGGCAAGAGGCTGCGGGCACGCCTTGCGATCGCTTCAGCCGGATCGAGCCAATCGACCGGCCAGGGCGCGAGCCTGCGGAAGATATTGGCCATGAAGGGATAATGCGTGCAGGCAAGCACGACGATATCGGTCTTGCGGCCGTCCATCTCGACAAAGCACTGGCTGATCTCGGTCGTGACAGCTTCGTCGGCCACCGCATCGCCGCGAATATAGGCCTCGGCGAGGCGGGCAAGATTCTGCGATCCGACAAGCCGGACATGGCATTGTGTCGCGAAGGACTGGATCAAATCGCGCGTATAGGCCCGCTTGACCGTGCCCGGCGTCGCCAGCACCGAAACGAGGCCGGAACGCGTACGCTCCGCGGCCGGCTTGATTGCAGGCACTGTACCTACGAATGTCATCCGCGGGAAAGCAGCACGCAGATCGGCTCCGGCCAATGTGAACGCCGTGTTGCAGGCGATGATGCAGACTTCCGGATCATATTGCACCAGCAGCTTGGCGAAGAGATCGACGATGCGATCCTTCAGCGCTGCTTCTTCCCAGCTGCCATAGGGAAAGCCGGCATCGTCGGCGATATAGATGAAACCGCGCTCCGGCATCAGGACGCGCGCCTCGCGCAGCACGGTCAAACCGCCGATCCCTGAATCGAAGACAAGGACCGGTTTCAGCTCATTCGCCGTTGCTGTCATCGCTGGTGGTTTCCTTGGCTGCTTTGGAGGAGGATCTGGGATGCGATCCGCTGCCGCGCGGGGACTTGCGCGAGAAGCGGTCGAGAGACGAGATCACCCCACGCAAGACGCTGATTTCCTGTTCGGTGAACGCCCGGCGCGAGAGGACGGCCCGAAGATTGTCGACCATTTTCGGCTTTTTCCCGGCGGGATGGAAATAATTGCGCGCATCCAGCGCCTCTTCGAGCTGATCGAACAGGCCGAAAAGCTGCTCCTTCGTCGAGGGCCGCTGCTCGATTGCCTGGAAAGGCACATCGCCCAGATCCTCCATGCCCGATTTCATCCACTCATAGGACATCAACAGCACGGCCTGCGCGATATTCAACGAAGCAAAGGCCGGATTGACGGGAAAGGTCACGATCTCGTCCGCAAGCGCCACCTCCTCGTTCGTCAGGCCCCAGCGCTCCCTACCGAAGAGAATGCCGGTGCCCTCACCTGCCTGGAATTTCGCGCGAAGCGTTTCGGCAGCAACAACAGGCGAGCGCACCGGCTTATAGCCATCCCGCTCCCGCGCGGTTGTCGCATAGACGAAATTGAGATCAGCGATCGCCTGCTCCAGCGTCTCGTAGACCTTGGTCGCCCCGATAATATGATCCGCCTTGGAGGCAGTGGCTTGCGCCCTCTCGTTCGGCCAGCCATCGCGAGGGTTGACAAGGCGCAACTCTGCGAGGCCGAAATTCGCCATGGCACGCGCCACCATGCCGATATTCTCGCCCATCTGCGGTTCGACCAGAATAATGGCCGGTCCTTCGGCCAGAAGGGGACGCTCGGTGTTCGTGCCTGCCATGACGCCTAATATCTCCGCTCGCGCGTGCCCAGCCGCGCCAGTTCGAGCATGATGCCGAAAAGTGTTAGCGGCTTTCGGACGACATCATGCTCTGTTTCGTGAATCCGGAGCCGCAATAGCGAGACAGGCGGCGATCGGCAAGGTTTTTACGCATGGACGCGCCGACGTACCCGGCCCGATCACTGCGGATTGGCCGGCTTCACCTTACCCGAGGGTTGTTGTTGCTGATCCGTCGGCTGTTGCTGCTGCTGCTTGACGAGATCCACCATCACGCTCTTGAGCGAGCTTGGATTGCCGTCGTCGTCGTTGGTGACGATATCGTCCACCACCGGCCGTCCCCCCTCCTCGATCACCTCGAAGCGAACCGTAGTCGTCTTTTGATAATCTGCATCCGAGCCCATGCAGGTCGATTTCTTGAAGGTCGCCAATACCTCTGTGACATTGTTCTTCGGCGGCTGGGCGGCAATCTTCAACTCCTCCAGCGGACACGCGTCCTGCGCATTGACGATAACATCATAGTCGAACGGCGAAATCCCATCCTCATCGGCGGCAGGAAATTGAGCTGCGGCCTGGTATTTTGCGGCGAAATCCTTGCTGTAGACATCCTTCAGCTTGTCCTCGCCGAAAATATCCTGCCAGTCGCTGTCGCCGCCCGCCCAATTCGAGACCGTCGCGTCCATGATAACCTTGACCGGCGTCGTCGCATCGGCAGCCAGCGCCATATGCGCACCGAGCGAAAACTGGAAAAGCGTGAAAGCAAGCGCGGATGCGGCAAATTTTTGCATGATATGATTCCGTTGCAACAGGCAAAACATGCGCGACATTAGCCCCATCGACTGCTTTGGCAATGGCCCGATCGTAAAAAGCAGGTGATGTCACGAACGATCAAAAACGCGCCGCCAGCGGTTCTATCGGCTTTGCGTTCCGTACTTGCGGTGCTATAGCCCTCGGGACTTCCTATTACCCACAGGACCATCCGGTCCCATCAGCTTAAACGAGGCAGAAGCATGAAGAAGATCAAGGTCGCTAACCCCGTTGCCGATCTCGATGGCGACGAAATGACTCGCATCATCTGGCAGCTCATCAAAGAAAAACTGATCTTCCCCTACCTCGACATCGACATCGATTACTACGACCTCTCGGTCGAGAACCGCGACGCCACCAACGACCAGGTCACCGTCGACGCTGCCAACGCCATCAAGAAGTACGGCGTCGGCATCAAATGCGCGACGATCACGCCGGATGAAGCCCGCGTGAAGGAATTCAACCTCAAGGAAATGTGGAAGAGCCCGAACGGCACGATCCGCAACATTCTCGGCGGCGTCATCTTCCGCGAGCCGATCATCTGCAAGAACGTTCCGCGCCTGGTTCCGGGCTGGACGCAGCCGATCGTCGTCGGCCGTCACGCCTTTGGCGACCAGTACCGCGCCACCGACTTCAAGTTTCCGGGCAAGGGCAAGCTGACCATCAAGTTCGTCGGCGAAGACGGCCAAGTCATCGAGAAGGAAGTCTTCAATGCTCCGGGCGCCGGCGTTGCCATGGCCATGTACAACCTCGACGAGTCGATCCGCGAATTCGCCCGCGCCTCGATGATGTACGGCCTGATGCGCAAGTGGCCGGTCTATCTGTCGACCAAGAACACCATCCTCAAGGCCTATGACGGCCGTTTCAAGGACATCTTCGAAGAAGTCTATCAGAACGAGTTCAAGGCTCAGTTCGACGAAGCCGGCATCACCTATGAACACCGCCTGATCGACGACATGGTCGCCTCCGCCCTCAAGTGGTCCGGTGGCTACGTCTGGGCCTGCAAAAACTACGACGGCGACGTCCAGTCCGACACGGTTGCACAGGGCTTCGGCTCGCTCGGCCTGATGACCTCGGTTCTGCTCACGCCAGACGGCAAGACGGTCGAAGCCGAAGCCGCACACGGCACGGTGACCCGCCACTACCGTCAGCACCAGAAGGGGCAGGAAACCTCGACGAACTCGATCGCTTCGATCTTCGCCTGGACCCGCGGCCTCGCGCACCGCGCCAAGCTCGACGACAATGCCGAACTTGCGAAATTCGCTTCCACGCTCGAAAAGGTTTGCGTCGATACCGTCGAAGCCGGCTTCATGACCAAGGATCTGGCGCTGCTGATCGGCCCCGATCAGCCCTGGCTCTCGACCACCGCTTTCCTCGACAAGATCGACGAGAACCTCAAGAAGGCCATGGCTGGCTAAGCCTTGCTGCCATCTGGACATGCGAAAACCCGGCCTCGGCGCCGGGTTTTCTTTTGCCCGAAATCTTGCCGCCGGGGCCAACCGGTGGCAAAAATGCGCGCAACAAAAGGGAGAGGCAGATGGCTGAAGAACTCGTTTTCTATACCAATCCGATGTCGCGTGGACGTATTGCCCGCTGGATGCTGGAGGAGATCGGCCAGCCCTACCGCACCGAGTATCTCGACTACGGCACGACGATGAAATCGCCCGAATACCTGTCGGTGAATCCCATGGGCAAGGTGCCGGCCATCAAGCACGGCAATACCGTCGTCACCGAAGGTGCCGCCATTTGCGCCTATCTGGCCGAAACCTTTCAGCAGGCAGGTCTTGCCCCCACCGCGGCCGAGCGCGGCCGCTATTTCCGCTGGATGTTCTTTGCCGCGGGGCCGTTCGAGATGGCGGTCACCAATCGCGTCCTCGGCTTCGAAGTCCCGCCGGAACGCCTGCGCATGGCGGGCTGCGGCAGCTTCGCGAATGTGCTTGATGCCATGGAGTACGCCGTCACCACCTCGCCTTTCATCGCTGGCGATCGCTTTACCGCAGCCGACGTCTATGTCGGTTCCCATGTCGGCTACGGCCTCAATTTCGGGACGATCGAAAAGCGGCCGGCCTTCATCGACTACTGGAGCCGGGTCAGCGACCGCGACGCTTATCGTCGCGGCAACGAGATTGACAACGCCGCCATGCCGAAGCCGGCCAATCCCTGATAATACAAGGCATTAAGAGGAAATCTTCGATCGCGCTCATATGCCGCTATTGTAGCGGCATATAGATATCGGTCAAAAGCTCCGTCGGCGGCACGTCGCGCGGATTGTTGATATAATCCTCAAACATGACGGTGTCCCGCAGTTGCCGGCCGGAAGCCGGCAGCCATTGCGCATAGAGCCATTGATAAGCCTTATGCATGTTTGCATAGGGCCCCTTGTGGCGTAGCACGGCATATTCACCGCCCTCGATCGAGCGACGCTCCAAAGGGACATCGACAGCCACAGTCTCGCCAGCGGTGACGCAGGCGTAGGAGCGCCGTTTGTCCGCTTCCACGACATCGGGATCGTCGAGATAGATGCCGATCATGCGCATATTGGGGCCTGCAAGGCCGCGGGCAAAGATCGTGCCGAAGAGTGTTTCAAAGGCCTGGCCGATCTGCATGTAGGAGCCGCGATGGGCGACACCGATCAGTGACATCGGAGAAATGGCGCGAAGCGTAACGTCGAACATGACCGTAATCCTTCCTTGAGTACTGGGTTCGAAGATCGTGTGGCTTCCCTCATTCCGATATCGCGCCGGCGGCATACCGTACACGGATCTGAAGATTCGGTTGAACGACTGGAGGTTGGGATAGCCCGACCGCTTTGCAATGTCGCTGACGGATAGACGGGTGTTGACGAGATCGCCGGCGGCGCGATGCAGCCGCAGCCGCTTGACGGTCGCAGCTGTCGTTTCGCCATAGATCGCCCGATAGATCCGATGCCAGTGATAGCTGGACATGCAGGCGATTTCGGCGAGCTTTTCCATATCCAGGTCATCGTCCAGATGCTCATGAATATAGGCCGAAACCCGGCGCAACCGGGTCTCGTAAAGCGTCCACGCGGTTCCACCACTCATGTCTAACTCCTTGCAAATCGATCGGCCGACAAGACCATAACCCGATTTGACAAATCCTGCGGAGTTGTCCGGACAAAGAAAAACGGCGGACACCAAAGTATCCGCCATTCTTGATTAGCAATCGGAAATCAGAGCCTTAGCCGGCGAGAGCTACAGCAATCGCCTCAAGTGCCTCGTCTGCCTTGGCGCCATCCGGACCGCCAGCCTGGGCCATGTCGGGGCGGCCGCCGCCGCCCTTGCCGCCGAGCGCAGCCGAAGCGACGCGTACGAGATCCACGGCGCTGAAGCGGCCGACCAGATCTTCAGTGACAGCGACGACGGCACTGGCTTTGCCATCATCCGAAACGCCGATCAGCGCCACGATGCCGGAGCCGAGACCTGCCTTGGCCTCATCCGCCATGCCCTTGAGATCCTTCGAGTCGACGCCGGAAACCGGCTTGCCGAGGAACTTGACGCCGCTGACGTCTCGTACCGCATCGGCCGAACCGCCTTGGCTGCCGCCCATGGCGAGCTTGCGCTTGGCGTCAGCCAATTCGCGCTCCAGCTTGCGGCGTTCGTCCATCAGCGCTTCAACGCGCGAGACGACATCGGCAGGCTGAACCTTCAGCGCCGAGGCGAGGCTCTTCACGCGGTCGTCCTGCTCGGCGAGATAGTCACGCGCAGATTCACCGGTGACGGCTTCGATACGGCGCACGCCTGCACCGACGGCGCTTTCGCCGAGAATGCGCACGAGACCGATCTGGCCGGTAGCGGAGACATGCGTGCCACCGCAAAGCTCCACCGAATAAGGCTTGCCGGACTTCGCGCCGCGAACGCCCTGCCCCATCGAAACGACGCGGACCTCGTCGCCATACTTCTCGCCGAACAGTGCCATCGCACCTTCCGCTATCGCATCGTCGACGCTCATCAGGCGGGTAGTCACCGGCGAATTCTGCAGGACGATCTCGTTGGCCATATCCTCGACGACCTTCAGCTCCTCGGCCGACATCGGCTTCGGATGAGAAACGTCGAAACGCAGACGCTCTGGCGCTACCAGCGAGCCTTTCTGCGCCACATGGGTGCCGAGCACTTCACGAAGTGCCTCATGCAGCAGGTGGGTTGCGGAATGATTGGCGCGCAGGCGCGAGCGCCGGTTGTGATCGACGGTCAGGACGACGGCGTCGCCGACCTTGATCTTGCCTTCGGAAACCTCGGAGCTGTGAACGAAAAGACCCTCGCCCTTCTTCTGCGTATCGCCGACCACAAGCTTGCCGTGGTCGCTGGAGATCACACCAGTATCGCCCATCTGGCCACCGGACTCGCCGTAGAACGGCGTCTGGTTGACCACGATCTGGACCTTGTCACCGGCGGAAGCGCTATCGACGGCAACACCGTCCTTGACGATCGCCTGGATGACGCCTTCGGCCGTCTCCGTGTCGTAGCCCAGGAATTCGGTCGCACCGAGCTTTTCCTTGAGCTCGAACCAGATGGTCTCGGTCGCCTTGTCGCCGGAGCCGGTCCAATGCGAACGCGCTTCAGCCTTCTGCCGCTCCATGGCATCGGTAAAGCTGGAAATGTCGACTCCGATGCCGCGGGCGCGCAGTGCGTCCTGCGTCAGGTCGAGAGGGAAACCGTAGGTGTCGTAGAGCTTGAAGGCGGTTTCGCCGTCCAGGCTATCGCCCTTGTGCAGGTCCGATGTTGCATCATTGAGCAGCGACAGGCCGCGCTCCAGCGTCTTGCGGAAACGGGTTTCCTCGAGCTTCAGCGTCTCGGAGGTCAGCGCCTCGGCGCGCACCAGCTCCGGATAGGCACGGCCCATCTGCTGGATAAGCGCCGGCAGCAGCTTCCACATCAAAGGTTCCTTGGCGCCGAGCAGCTGTGCGTGGCGCATAGCGCGGCGCATGATACGGCGAAGCACATAGCCGCGGCCCTCATTCGACGGCAGCACACCATCGGCTATCAGGAAGGCGGACGAGCGCAGATGATCGGCGATGACGCGATGGCTGGCGCGATGCTCGCCCTCAGCCTTGACGCCGGTTGCCTCCTCCGAGGCTTCGATCAGTGCGCGGAACAGGTCGATGTCGTAATTATCATGCTGGCCCTGCAGCACGGCGGCAACGCGCTCGAGACCCATGCCGGTGTCGATCGACGGACGCGGCAGGTCGACGCGCTGCTCCTTGGTGATCTGCTCGAACTGCATGAAGACGAGGTTCCAGATCTCAATGAAGCGGTCGCCGTCTTCTTCCGGAGACCCGGGAGGACCGCCCCAGATGTGGTCGCCATGATCGTAGAAGATTTCCGAACAGGGGCCGCAGGGGCCGGTATCGCCCATCGCCCAGAAATTATCGCTGGTGGCGATGCGAATGATCCGGTCGTCGGAAAGGCCGGCGATCTTCTTCCACAGGTTAAAAGCAGCGTCGTCGGTATGGTACACCGTGACCAGCAGGCGCTTGGCGTCGAGGCCGAACTCCTTGGTGATCAGGTTCCAGGCAAGCTCGATGGCCCGCTCCTTGAAATAGTCGCCAAACGAGAAATTGCCGAGCATCTCGAAGAAAGTGTGATGGCGGGCAGTATAGCCGACATTGTCGAGGTCGTTGTGCTTGCCGCCAGCGCGAACGCATTTCTGCGCCGTCGAGGCCGTCGTATAGGGACGCTGCTCCAGGCCGGTGAAGACGTTCTTGAACTGCACCATGCCGGCATTGGTAAACATCAATGTCGGATCGTTGCGCGGCACCAGCGGGCTCGACGGCACGATCTCGTGACCGTTTTTCTTAAAATAGTCGAGGAAGGTCGACCGGATTTCATTCACACCGCTCATATGGGGCCCTTCAGTCCTGCGCTCAGCAACTTGCGTCAAAGTCAGAGGCTTTTATCGTTCGCTCCGGGCGCTGTCCAGCCGCACGAACAAAACCGGCCGCACATCCCTCGGACAATGCGGCCGGTTCGAATTCCAAGTCTCGGTTCAAACCGGGAATGACTCCCGGAAATCCTTATTCACCGGAAGCGTCGCCGCCGTCATCGTTATCGGGACCGCCATTCTGCAGGAAGCGATCGGCGATCAGGCCGGCGTTCTGGCGCAGCGACAGCTCGATCTCACGGGCGAGATCCGGATTGTCGCGCAAGAAGATCTTCGCGTTCTCGCGGCCCTGGCCAAGGCGCTGGCTGTTGTACGAGAACCAGGCGCCCGACTTCTCGACGATGCCTGCCTTGACGCCAAGGTCGACCAACTCGCCAGTCTTGGAAACACCTTCGCCATACATGATGTCGAACTCGACCTGCTTGAAGGGAGGTGCCATCTTGTTCTTGACGACCTTGACGCGGGTCTGGTTGCCGATGACTTCTTCGCGTTCCTTGACGGCGCCGATGCGGCGGATATCGAGGCGAACCGAGGCATAGAACTTCAGCGCGTTGCCGCCGGTCGTCGTTTCCGGCGAGCCGAACATGACGCCGATCTTCATACGAATCTGGTTGATGAAGATCACCATGCAGTTGGACTTAGAGATTGAAGCCGTGAGCTTGCGCAGCGCCTGGCTCATCAGACGAGCCTGAAGACCCGGCAGGCTGTCACCCATTTCACCTTCGATTTCGGCGCGTGGCGTCAGAGCCGCAACGGAGTCGACGACGAGAACGTCGATCGCGCCGGAGCGCACCAGCGTATCGGTGATTTCGAGCGCCTGTTCGCCGGTATCGGGCTGCGAGATCAGGAGGTTCTGCAGATCGACACCGAGCTTGCGGGCATAGACCGGATCGAGCGCATGTTCCGCATCCACGAAGGCGCAGATGCCACCCTTCTTCTGTGCCTCTGCAATGGTCTGCAGCGCCAACGTCGTCTTACCCGAGCTTTCCGGCCCGTAGATTTCGATGATGCGTCCCTTCGGCAAGCCGCCAATGCCGAGTGCAATGTCCAGGCTCAGAGAGCCGGTGGAAACCGTTTCAATTTCAACCACGTTCTCGTTAGAGCCGAGCTTCATGATCGAGCCCTTGCCGAACGACCGCTCAATTTGAGAGAGTGCCGCTTCAAGTGCCTTGCTTTTATCCACCGATTTGTCCTCTACAAGCCGC
>JBCNPI010000195.1:0-11580 GCA_039593415.1 Rhizobium sp.
CGTATTACGGCTATGTCGAAATCGCCGACATTTCCGGTCTGCCCGGCGTCGTGGGGCTCTGAGAAAGGGCAGCCAGATGAAATATTCCTCTTATTGGCACGATACGGCGCCCCGCTTTGCGGGCGCGACTGCCGGCCCCGTCGAAGGGCATTATGACGTCGTCGTCGTGGGCGGCGGCTTCACGGGGCTTGGTGCTGCCCGCCAGCTCGCCATGGCGGGGGCGAAGGTCCTTGTTCTGGAGGCCGAGACAGTCGGCTTCGGCGCGTCCGGGCGCAATGGCGGCCATCTGAACAACGGTCTGGCGCATAGCTACATCGCGGCAAAAGCGGAATTGGGTAAGGAGCGGGCCGTCGCGCTCTATCGCGCACTGGACGCTTCGATCGACACGCTCGAAGCGATTATCGCGGAAGAAGGGATCGACTGCAATTTCCGTCGCGCGGGGAAGTTGAAACTTGCCTCCAAGCCTCAGCATTTCGAAGGCCTGGCCAGGAATTTCGAGGCGGTGCATGCCGAGGTCGATCCCGATACCGCGCTGCTGTCCGCCGCAGATCTCAAGGACGAGATCGGTTCGCCGTTTCATGGCGCGATGCTGTCGAAGAAGAGCGCCATGATGCATATGGGCCGCTATGTCGTCGGATTGGCCGGCGCGGCCAAGCGACGCGGAGCAGTCATCGTGGAAGGCGCTGCCGTGACGGAACGCAGCCAGGCCGACGGCAGACATGTCCTCAAGACAAGTAAGGGAACCGTTACCGCGGATCAGGTCATGATCGCGACCGGCGCCTATACGACAGCCAATTTCAGCTACTTCCGTCGCCGCATCATGGCGGTCGGCAGTTTCATCGTCGCAACGCGGCCCTTGACGGACGCGGAGGTTGCTTCGGCCATGCCCGGCAATCGCACTTGTGTGAACACGATGAACATCGGCAACTACTGGCGTCTGTCGCCGGATAACCGGCTGATCTTCGGAGGGCGGGCCCGGTTTTCCGCGACATCGGACCAGCGTTCCGACGCCAGGAGCGGCGCGATCCTTCGCGAAAGCCTCGCCCGCATATTTCCCCAGCTCGCCGAGGTCGAGATCGACTATTGCTGGGGCGGTCTCGTCGACATCACCAAGGACCGGTATCCGCGCGCCGGCTATCATGACGGCATCTGGTACGCCATGGGCTATTCGGGCCATGGCGCGCAACTTTCCACGCATCTCGGCATGACCATTGCGGATGCCATCCTGGGAAGGCCTGACCGCAATCCGCTCAAGGGACTCGATTGGCCGGCCGTTCCCGGCCATTTCGGCAAGCCCTGGTTCTTACCCTTGGTCGGTCTCTATTACAAAATGCTCGATAGATTCCAATGATAGAAGTCAGCGGCGGGCTTTGACGAAATCACCAACGAAAGAGAGGGGTCGCGTTTGCGCCCCCTTTTCCGTGTGATCAACGGCTGCTCAGCCGAGGCCACCGATATGGAAGGCCTTTGTTTCCAGATATTCCTCGATGCCGAGCTGCGAGCCTTCACGTCCGAGGCCCGATTGCTTGACGCCGCCAAAGGGTGCGACTTCGGTCGAGATCAAGCCGGTATTGAGTCCAACCATACCGAATTCAAGCGCTTCGCCTACCCGCCATGCGCGTTTCAGGCTTTCGGTATAGAAATAGGCAGCAAGCCCGTAGGGCGTACCATTGGCAATGGTGATCGCCTCTTCTTCTGTCTCGAAACGAAAGAGTGGCGCAACCGGTCCGAACGTCTCCTCGGCGGCGAGCTGCATGGTGGTGGTGGCCCCGGTCAAGACGATCGGCGCGGTGTATTGCGGGCCAGCCGGCAGATCCCGCTTGGCCGTCACGATGGTTGCGCCTTTCGAGAGCGCGTCTTCGACATGGCGGTTGATCTTGGCGATCGCTGCTTCGTTGATCATCGGACCGATCGCAACGCCGGCTTCGGTACCCGGACCGACCTTCATGGCGTCGACACGGGCGGCGAGCTTCTTGGCAAACGCATCGTAGACGCTGGCCTGGACCAGGATGCGATTGGCGCAGACACAGGTCTGGCCGCCGTTGCGGAACTTGGAGACGATCGCTCCCTCCACGGCGAGGTCTAGGTCGGCATCATCGAAGACGATGAAGGGAGCATTGCCGCCGAGCTCGAGGGAAAGCCGTTTGATGCTGGCCGCGGCGCCGCGCATCAGCAGCGCGCCGACGGGCGTGGAGCCGGTGAAGGAAATCTTGCGGACGGTCGGATTGGCAAGGATCTCTGCGCCGATCTCCGACGGCATGCCGGTGACGATATTGATGACACCGGCCGAAATGCCGGCCATTTCCGCAAGCACGCCGAGCGCCAGTGCAGAGTAGGGGGTGAATTCGGAAGGCTTCACCACGACCGTGCAACCGGCCGCAAGTGCCGGGGCAAGTTTGCGCGTAATCATCGCATTCGGGAAGTTCCAGGGTGTGATGATGCCGCAAACGCCAACCGGCTCCTTCAGCACAAGAATGCGGCGGTCGGGCGTCGGCGAAGGAATGGTCTGGCCGCCGATGCGGCGCGCTTCCTCGGCGAACCATTTGACGAAGGACGCGCCGTAGCGGATTTCACCACGGGCCTCGTCAAGCGGCTTGCCCTGTTCGATCGTCAGAATCAGCGCCAGATCATCGATATGCTCGAGCATCAAATCGTGCCAGGCTTTCAGTAGCGCTGCGCGGTCGGAATGCGTGCGCTTTTTCCACGAGCCATAGGCCGCCTCGGCGGCCTCGATTGCCGACCGGGTTTCATCATCGCCCATATCCGGCACCGTTCCGATGACGGCCTGCGTTGCCGGATCGATCACGGCAACGGTCTTGCCCGAGCGGGCGGAAAGCCAGTTGCCACCGATCAGCGCCTGCTGGCGGAACAGGGATGGCATTTTCAGATTTTGCATGTTCAGACCCTCGATAAGACTTCAGATTGCGGCGAGCAGTGCCGTGGTGATCGCGTCGGTCCGGTCTTCGCCCGGAACCGTGCCGATGCCGCTTGCGGTTGTCGCTTCGATCGCCGCCATGATGGCATTTGCCGCATCCTGCTCGCCCAGATGTTCGAGCATCATGGCGCCGGACCATACCGTTGCGATCGGGTTGGCAATGCCGAGATGGGCAATATCCGGCGCGGACCCATGCACGGGTTCGAACATCGACGGGGAACTCCGCTCCGGGTTGATATTGGCCGATGCGGCGAAACCGAGGCCGCCCTGGATTGCTGCGCCGAGATCCGTGAGGATGTCGCCGAAGAGGTTGGATGCGACGACGACGTCGAGGGTTTCCGGCGCCATCACCATGCGAGCGGCCATGGCATCGATGTGATAGCTCGTGACCTCGACCTCAGGATAGTCCCGCGCAAGCTGCCGGGTGATTTCGTCCCAGAAGACCATCGAATGTTTCTGGGCATTGGATTTCGTCACCGAGGCGAGCTTGCCGCGCCGGGCCTTCGCCTGCTCGAAAGCGAAACGCAGGATGCGCTCGACGCCTTTGCGGGTGAAGATCGAGGTCTCGACCGCGACTTCGTCGGATGTCCCCTGATGGATGCGACCGCCCGCGCCGGAATATTCGCCCTCAGTATTTTCGCGGATGCAGAGAATGTCAAAGGCTGACGCCTTGAGCGGTCCCTGGACGCCCGGCAGCAGCCTGTGCGGGCGAATATTGGCATATTGCACGAAGTTCTTGCGGATCGGCAGCAATAGCCCGTGTAGGGATACCGCATCGGGCACTTCGGCCGGCCAGCCGACGGCTCCGAGCAGAATGGCATCGAAACCGCGCAGCGTTGCGATGCCATCGGCGGGCATCATGGCGCCGGTTTCCTTGTAGAAGGCGCAGGACCAGGGAAATTCTGTGCCGTCGAGCAGAAAGCCGCTGTTGCCAGCCGCCTTTTGCAGCACCGACCAGGCAGCGGCGATCATGTCGCGACCGATGCCATCACCCGGGATCAACGCGATCTTGTAGGTTTTCATGTTCCCTGTCCTCAAAGACTGATCAAAATGCTCTTGCTCTTGCGATTGGCCTGGAATGCCTCACGGCCGAGATCCTTGCCGATACCCGACTGCTTGTAACCGCCGGTCGGCAGGATGTGGTCACGCGAACGGCTGTAGCGATTGACCCAGATGGTACCGGCCTGCAGACGGCGGGTCAGCCGGATGGCGCGCGAGAGGTCGCGGGTAAAGAGGCCTGCGGCGAGCCCGTAGCTCGGATGGTCGGCAAGTCGCAGGGCTTCCTCTTCGTCCTCGAATGTCTGGAGCGTCAGCACCGGACCGAAGATCTCTTCGATGATGGCAGGAGAATTCTGATCGACTCCGGCCATAAGTGTCGGGGCGTAGAAATAGCCCGGTGCGTCCATGATCGCGCCGCCGGCAAGACATTCTCCGCCGGCTTCGATGGTGGCGGAGACGATCGCATCGATACGCTGTCTCTGCTTTTCCGATATGATGGGCGAGTAGCGGCTTGCGGCATCCCAGGTGGGACCGGGAGTAACGCCCTTCATCCGATTCCGGATGGCGTCGATCAGTTCAGCCGCTATCTTTTTCTCGACGATGAGCCGCGATCCGGCCACGCAGGCCTGGCCGGCATTGCCGACGATACTTGCCGTAACGGCCGCTGCCGCCTTGTCGAGGTCCGCGTCGGCAAAGACGATCTGGGGGCTCTTGCCGCCGAGTTCCAGCGTCATCGGCTTTACACCTGTGCGGGCGATGTTCTCCATGATGGCCGATCCAGCCCGGGTCGAGCCGGTAAAGCTGATCTTGGCGATGTCGGGATGGCCGGTGATTGCCTGGCCGGTCGTCGCCCCGTCACCCAGCACTACATTGATCAAGCCGGCGGGAAGGCCGGCGCGCACGGCGAGCTCTGCCAGATAGATGGATGAAAACGGCGTCATTTCAGATGGCTTCAGGATGACGGCATTTCCGGCAGCCAGCGCCGGGCCAAGTTTCCAGGCGGCCATGTTGATCGGAAAATTCCAGGGTGTGATGGCGCCCACCACCCCATAAGGCTCCGTCATGATCATGCCGATATTGCCGTCGTCGGTCGGCACGAGGTCGCTGCCTTCCTTGTCGGCGAATTCGGCGAAGAAGCGGATCTGCTCTGCCGAAATCGCGATATCGCCCTCGACCAACTGGCCTATGGGTCGCGTCGACGCGACAGCCTCCAGCCTTGCCAGCGTCTCGGCCTCCTCTTCGATGAGATCGGCCCAACGGTGCAGGACGTTCAGGCGCTCCCGCGGGCGGATGCCGCCCCAATTGCTTTGCTTCAGCGCGGCCTTGGCCGTCCGAACGGCCTGGTCGACAATGGAGGCGTCCGCGATCGGGCATTCGGCATAGGTCTTGCCATCGGAGGGGCGGTGCATCGGAATGACCCCAGTCGCAGCACTGAAATTCCCGCCGATAAAATGGCCGACGGGAAGCGAAAGACTGTCAGGATCGAAGCTCAGGTCCATAATGATATCTCCGGTCAATTTACAGAGATGCTATAGGATCGCCGAAGTAGCTTGATCCGATCGCGTCGGCTGCCGCGGCGAAAAAACCCGTTTTGAGGTGGTCCAGCAGCGTATTCTTTGGCAAGGCAGCACAGCACAGGCTCAGAAGCTGCGCCGTGCTGGGAATCTCAAGGGGTGACGGTCACGTAGATCTTCCGAACCGTTTCGATTGTCTTCCAGATTCCGACGAAGCCCGGCTTCATGACAAAGCTGTCGCCGGCCCTATAAACGACGGGCTCGCCGCCATCCGGTGTCAATTCGACGATGCCAGAGAGAATATGGCAGAATTCGAAGGTGTCGCCCTTGATCGAACGGCTGACACCGGGTGTCGCTTCCCATACGCCTGTGTGCACTGTCTCGTTGCGGGCAACGTCCTGCGCCCAGGTCTTAAGTTTCGGATCGCCCGAGATCAGCCGCTCGGCAGCGACGGTGTTTTCTCGCGGTGCAAAGGAAGGGTTAGGGTCAATCGTCTTGAGGAGGGACATCGGGGTTCCTTTCGGGTTGGCGATCAGTAGCCGCGGCGGCGGTCGACGAGTCCGAACGGGTCCAAGCCCGCCCGGATCCGCTTGATGTTGTCGATGACGGCGCGTGCGGCGCTATGGGGCTGGGTGACGCTTGCAATATGCGGTGTCAGCAGGATGCGGTCGTGGTTCCAGAACGGATGTCCGGTCGGCAGGGGTTCGGGATCGGTGACATCGATCACGGCGCCGGCAAGCCGACCGCTGTCGAGCGTGGCCAGGAGATCTTCCGAAACGAGCTGCGGTCCGCGGCCGACATGCACGAGGCCCGCGCCCTGCGGCAGTTTCTCGAACAGATCGGCATTGAGAAAACCACGGGTTTCGTCGGTGAGCGGCAGGAGGCAGATCAGGATGTCGGTCGCGGAAAGCATGGCCTGGAGTCCAGCTTCGCCGGCAAAGCAGGCAACGCCGTCCAGCTCATGTTGACTGCGGCTCCAGCCGGAAAGCACAAAGCCGAACGGCTTCAATCTTTCGAGCGCGGCCTGGCCAAGGTTCCCGAGCCCCAGCACGCCGATGCGGCGTTCGGTGGCCTGAACCTGCGGCAAGGCATTCCAGACCTGACGGTGCTGCTGGCTGAGATAGGAGGGCAGATTGCGATGGAGTGCGAGGACGCCAAGCGTCACATATTCCTGCATCATGCGGGTAATGCCCTCTTCGACCATACGCACGACTTTTACGTGATCGGAGACATGTGCCGTATCGAACTGATCGATGCCGGCGCCGATTGAAAACAGAACTTCGAGATTGCGATAGCGCGGCAAGTCGTCCGGAACTGTCCAAGTGATCAGATAGCGTACGGCATCCGGATCGACGGATACGGGGTCCATGGAGAAGGGGAGATCCGGCAGCTCCCGGACGAAGGCTTGCTGAAAGATATGGCCTCGGCGGGCATCCGAATTGAAGAGGAACGTCATGGGCTTCTATCCTTCGGCCTTGCCCCATCACGCCATGCAACGACGGCCGAGAGCCTCGATCATGGCTTGGCAGGCGGCGAGTTCGTGCGTGAAGATGAATTCGTTCGGCTTGTGTGCGCGAGCGATATCGCCAGGACCGCAAATGATCGCCTCGAGACCGGCACGTTGGTAAAGTCCGGCTTCGGTGCCATAGCTGACGGCCGTCAGCGGCTCTGTGCTTGTCAGTTCAGTCAGTAGACCGGCAAGAGGAGCTGTCCGCGAAAGGGAAAGGGCAGGATAGGAACTCAGCTCCTCCCATTGCACCTGAAAGCCCCGACGCTCAAGCGCGGCAGCGGCCTCGTGCACCGGTAGGAGCAGTGCTGCGGGGTCCGCACCGGCAATTGCCCGCGCTTCGACTTCGAGCGTGCAGAGATCTGGAATGATATTGAGGGCCTGCCCGCCGCGAATGGTGCCGACCGAGATCGATGAATAAGGCGGCTCGAACTCCGCTTCGAATGGCCCCTGGGCCAGAGAATGCGCGGTCGAAACGGCGGCCTGCAAAACCTCGGCGGCGGCATGGATTGCGTTGAGGCCGAGATCGGGCCGCGATGAATGACCGGAGTGTCCCTTCAGGATGATGCGGGCGGCTGATTTCCCCTTATGTGCGAGGATGGCCCGCATGTTGCTGGGTTCTCCGACAATGACGCCGAGTGGCGTCTCGCAAAGCTCCGGCAGGCGCGCAATGAGATGCGGTACGCCACGGCAACCTGCTTCCTCGTCATAGGAGAAGGCTAGATGGATCGGCCGTATGAGAGGGCTTACGGCGAGCATTGGTACGGCCGCCAGGGACCCAGCCAGAAAGCCCTTCATATCGCTGGTGCCCCGGCCATAGAGTCTATCTCCATCGGCCCGCAGCACGAAGGGGTTGCTCGTCCATCCCGCCTCGTTGGCTGGCACGACATCCATGTGACCAGAGAGGACATAACCGCGTGTGTCGCGGGGACCGATCGTGGCAAAGAGATTGGATCGGTCTCCCTCGGGGCCAGCAAGGATATCAACCGTGGCGCCGAAGGACTTCAGGTAGGCGCCGATCCACTCCACGATTTCAGCATTTGGCATCCCGACGACGGAATCGAAGCCGACCAGTTTTGCCAGAATGTCCGATGCCTGCATTGGTGTTGCCAATCTCCGATTGCCGTCCTCGTCCGTGCAAGCGACGTCTTGATCAAAGGAAGGTTAAGCCTCAATCCGTAGAATACCTGCCGAAAGTATGGATCATACGGTGAATTCTTGCGCCGCCGTTTGCGTAGGCAGTGAAATGTTTCGTCGAGTCTCGGCTAAGCTCGCCAAAGCATGATGCCGGTGTGAGCGAATATGCAGCCGGGAGGATCGGATGGCGTCTGGATCACCAATGGACACAAAAATACCCGAAAAACTGCATGTCGATGCATTCGAACTGCGCTTTGCCGACATCTCAGAGGTCTCTTTGTTGCAGCTTCAGGCTCTCTCGATGTCGGTCGGGTGGCCGCATCGATCGCGGGACTGGCAGCACCTGCGGGATGTCGGTCGCGGCTTCGTGGCGCTTGACGAAATCGGCAGGGTTTCCGGTTCCACCATGTGGTTCCCGCATGAGGAGAGCTTTGCCACATTCGGAATGCTGATCACCGCACCGCGCCTGCAGACGAATGGTACGGCGGAGTGGCTGGTTAAGCGGATGCTGGAGGAATGCCACCATGAGCGGATACGGTTGAATGCGACAAGAGCGGCACGCCGGATGTGTGCAACTTTTGGATTTATGCCGAAACAGACAGTCTTTCAGTGTCAGGGGGAAATTCTATGCGTGCCTCATGTGGCCGATATCAGGCCGGGGCTTGATCTTAGGCGGCTCGAACGCAGCGATCTGGATGCGGTCGCGGCCCTGGACGAGCCTGCTTTCGGTACGCTGCGCTATCAACATCTCAAGCGATTGTTTGAAAGCTCCATCTGCTACGGTCTTCATGACGGTGGCAAGCTGATGGCTTACTCCATGCGGCGCCGGTTCGGCCGCGGTCATGTCGTCGGTCCTGTCGTCGCTTATCGCGAGGAAGACGCGATTGCAGTCGTTCATCCGCATGTCGTTGCCCATGTCGGCAGCTTTTTACGCCTCGATACCCATTTTGGTGCCGGACTGTTCGCCAGTTTTATTCAGCAAAGCGGAATGTCAGTCTTTGACACCGTGACCACCATGGTTTCCTCTGAGGCGGCTTCATATGGAGACCCGAATACAGGTTCTCCGATCGTATTTGCACTTGCTTCGCAGTCTTTCGGATAGCCGCCTACCTTCAGAAACTCACCGCTAGCCGGGCGACTGGCCTTTCCAGGCGCAAGAGTCGGCATCTGCCCAAGAACAGCGCCTGAACAACGGCTCTGTTGCAAAAGTCTCAATGATGCCCGAAAGAGCGCGGAAGATTTTCAGCGAGATTTTTGATGAGTGACCTCAAGCGGCGTCATTTTCGGGGTGAAATTAGCCTTTGGGCGGTGCGCTGGTACTGTCGTTATGGTGTCAGCTACCGCGACCTTGATTGCCGCATGCAATCATGATTGCATGCCGGATGTCGGAGTGTTTCAGCCGATTGTTGTGTCGGCATGGGCGATTCGAGCAAATTGTACCGAAGCGCATTGCCTATCCTCGTTTGCGAGGAGCGCTCGGTTTGGCATATGACAATGGCTTGCAATCTTTGAGGTGTCCAGTGAAGGTATCAGACAGTCTGCGGGTCGATGCTTTCTCCATGCATATTGGCGACATTCATGATGTGGAACTCGACCAGTTGCACGCGCTGTCGATCTCGGTCCAGTGGCCGCACCGCGCCGAGGACTGGGAGTTTTTGCGGCAGACGGGCAGCGGCATCGTCGCGCTCGACGAGATCGGCCGCGTCATGGGATCTGCCATGTGGTTCCCGCATGGAGACGCGTTCGCGACTGTCGGGATGGTCATCACCTCGCCGCGGCTGCAGACCAACGGCACTGGCCAATGGTTGATGGCTCGGATCCTCGACGAGGTAGAGGGGCGCCGTCTCAGCCTCAGCGCGACGCGCGCGGCGCGGCGGCTGTATCTCTCGCTGGATTTCAAGCCGGAAAAAACCCTCTATCAATGTCAAGGCGAGGCAAGGATCTCGAAGGATTTTGCGTTGCTGCCTTTGGAGGGGACGGTGCGGCAGCTTGCTGCTGACGATCTGTTGGCGGTCTGTCGGCTTGATGCCGCGGCATTCGGTGCCGATCGCTCGCAACTGATCGGGCGTCTCAATGCGCAGTCGATCGGTTATGGTCTGTTCCGCGGAATGGATTTACAGGCTTTTGCATTGTGCCGGCCCTTCGGACGAGGTCATGTCGTTGGACCGGTCGTCGCGTCCAACGATGCCGACGCAATCGCCGTGGTCGCGCCGCATGTGGCCTGCCATGCCGGCCAATTTCTCCGTCTCGATACACATATGGAGAGCGGTGAGTTTGCATCTTACGTGTCGCAATGTGGAATGATCGTCTACGATACCGTTCTTACCATGTCGTTTGGAAAGCATCCCTCCAATAAAATCAAATCGGCAACCGGGATGGCGACTACATATGCACTTGCCAGTCAGGCGCTCGGCTGAGGTTAGCTGCGAACCTGTGAAGACAGCATAAGCCTCCCTTGATCGACCGGCTCGTCCTGGGCAGTTCTTGCTCCGCCATGCCCTGACCGCAATTCCTGCCAGGCTGCGGCATCGGCGAGCTCGCGGGCACCTGGGTTCACCGCAGCGCTTCGGCCGTAGCGCGGCTGACATTGACACTCATCCTCTCCAGGAGGATACAGTGGGTATGACCGAACACACACATGAGACCCATCCCGAGATCGTCAAGCGGCTCAAGCGCGCCCACGGACATCTTAAGAGCGTCATCACCATGATCGAGGACGGCAAGCCATGCCTCGACATCGCCCAGCAGCTATCGGCTGTCGAGAAGGCAATCGTCAACGCGAAGCGAACCCTCATCCAGGATCACCTCGATCATTGTCTCGAGGAAACCATCGGAGCTCTCCCACGCGACAAACGGCAATCCATCGACGAGTTCAAGACCATTACGAAATATCTTTAACGGCATGGGCGATCTGCTGGCCTATTGCGGATTCATTCGCCGATATTCGGGACAATTCGCAAAACAAGGGCGCTTGACGAAGGCCATTCCTCAGCCAGAAGAACGGAAAGTACCGTTAGCCAGGATGCCACGATCACGACGATGAACGGGACGGAGCGAAGAAGCCTGATGGTTGCAGCGGCTACGATAACGAGCGCTACCCGGAACAGGATAACGAACCAGTCGACGACAGTGGGGTGATCCTTCTTGTACACGGCATTTCTCCCGCAAAATACAGCTCATCGACTGTGGTCAGGCTTACAGGAGCGGATCGGCGGCAAGCGAATGCTCCGGCCACAGCCTGACGACACGCAGCAAAAGCGAATTGCGTGCAGAAATCGTGGAGATTGGGTGAGAGACCGGTGGATGGCTCATTGAGCCGGTTCGGCAAGAAAAGTCAGACGCTGAGGTCGCTAGGAGAGGTCGGCGGTGATCGCAGGTTAGGGCGGCCTTCGGGCCTTATGATTCGATCAGGCGTTCGGCGCTGAACTTGTCCGTTATCAGCGTATCGATAACGCCGATCCTCAAGGCGCCGGCGATCGCCGCGGTCT
>JBCNPI010000196.1:0-11575 GCA_039593415.1 Rhizobium sp.
GTTACGAAATAGGCATTGAGCTTGCTGCCGTCCGGATCCACCTTCTGCAGCCAGCCATTCAGCTCGAACAGAGTCGTCGGGCAGACATCCGGGCAATGTGTATAGCCGAAGAAGATGGCCGACGGCTTGCCCCGGAACGCCTGCTCGCTGATCGGCTGGCCGCTTTGCGAGACGAGCGTGAAAGGCACGCCATAAGGTCCGGATGCACCCAATTCGGGCGACTGGCTGCCGCCAAAACTCAGCCATCCCAGTATTCCGGCTACGATCAACACGATCACCCAGACTGCAATCCGCACGCTTCTCATGACTGCCGTTCCTCACCTATCCCTGCGACCGCGCCAAAATGCGCGCGACCAGTCCATTTGCCGATGTACCGGCTCGAAGTGGAGGACGCAATTCAAGAAGATGTTCAGAGGCAGCCGAAATCGTCGCAGCATGCAATTTCGATCTTTCAAGCCCGATCGCCGCTGTTTCCCCGCTCTTTCTGGTTTGGCGGAGCAAAATCCGCATTCATGTTAAACCAATCCTAACCTGTCCGCGCGAACATCTCTGACAAAGACCGAACTGGATTTCGCTCGCCGCCGGAAAGTGCGGCAAACCACTTTATCTCAGAAGGGCATGACGCCCGCCGGAAAGCCAGGCACTTTGCGCCGAACCTCCGGACGCTGCCGCTGCCCAAGCCGCCTCAGCCGATCTCACCTTTTCAATCGCGAGCGTCGCTTGCCGGCGATGCCAATGGGGAAGCCATCGAACATGACGAACGCCATCAAGCAATCGGGCGCCTATCTGGAGATCGTCTCCTTTCATCTCGGCGATCAGGAATTCTGCATCGACATCATGGCCATCCGCGAAATTCGCGGCTGGGCGCCGGTGACGCCGATGCCGCACACGCCGCCTTACGTGCTCGGCCTCATCAACCTACGCGGTGCGGTGATCCCCGTCATCGACATGGCCTGCCGCCTCGGCATGAAAATGACGGAACCGTCAGAGCGCTCAGCGATCATCGTTACCGATATTGCGGGCAAGCTCGTCGGTCTCCTGGTCGAGCAGGTATCCGACATGATGACCATCAAGAGCGAAGATCTACAACCGGCGCCGGAAATCATCCCGGAGACACAGCGCGCCTTCTGCCGCGGCATCGTGGCGCTGGAGAAGACCATGGTCTGCTTCCTCAACCTCGATACGGTCATCGCGGATCAGCTCGCCCAAGCCGCCTGATTTCAATCATTTGGTCCATAAAAGAAGACCGCCCCGGAACTCGGCTCCAGGGCGGTCGTTTTTTTGTGACCGGCTTTGGCTGGGGTGTAGCCAATGATGCCGGTATAGCAGGCCGTGAACAGGGGCAAGAGTCGCCTCCGTGTCCACCTTCAGAATTGCATCAAAAAGGTGCAAACCGAAAGCAGCTAAAAGGAACCCAACAACCCAAGAGTAAGACTTTTTTTGGTATTATCCGTCCGCAAAACATTCGTGAGGCATCAAAATACCTCTATTTCGGCTTGCCGTTCTTCCACGTAACCTGCTGACCAAACAAGGGGATCGTCGAAATTGCCATTTTGGCGGAACCATCCGTCAGCTGGCGCGAGTGGATGAGATAGACCAGCGTGTCATTCTTCTTGTCGTAGATTCTGGTGACAACCAGCTTCTTCCAGATGAGCGACAGCCCGGCGCGGAACACTTCTTCGCCGCTTTCGGACAGATTGATGGTGCCGATCTCGATCGGGCCAGTCTGACGGCAGGCAATGGAACTGTTGGAGGGATCTTCGAACCAGTTACCCTTGCGCAGCCGATCGATAACGCTGCGATCGAAATAGGTTACATGGCAGGTCACGCCCGAGACTTCCGGGTCCGGCACGGCATCGACCAGAATATCATTGCCCGTCCAGTCTACACCGACCTTGCCGATCACCTCGGCGGAAGCGGAAACGGGCGCCAGGGACAAAAGCGAAACGGCGATAGCGGCAAAGAATTTGGGTGAACGCATCCATCATCCTCCAACAACAGCCGCCGGAGTTCGAGCGGCACCGCTAAGGTAAGATGACCGACGAACGATGCAAGATTGAGCAGATCACGTCGCCGGATATGACCGCACTTCCTGAGCGATACTGGCGCAGCTGACGCGACAAGCGCCGCCCAAGCGACGGCGCCTGCATCGAAAGTTGATGGCCAGACTACTTCGGGCTGATTGCGACCGTCCCGGTTTCCAGCAGCGATTTGAGGTTCGACAGGATCTTCGGCCAGCCGCCGGAAACGGCTTCGATGAACTTGGAATTCTCGACCTCAATCGTGTGGGTGACGGTCAACTTCACGACATCATCCGCCGGCTCCAGCTCCATCACGCAGCGGGACCAGCCCTCGGCCTTCAGTTCCGGGCGCCACTCATTGCGCCATTTAATGGCAAGCCGCCGCGGCGGATCGAACTCTGCGATCTCTCCCGTGTCTGCGACACGGCCATCCGGAAAGAGCATCTTCCATGCTGATCCGACTTTCCAGTCTGTATCGTGGACCATGTCGAACCAATATTGCCTGATGAATTCAGGCGCGGTCAGCGCAGACCAGAGCTTTTCCGGCGTGGTGCGGATGAAGGTGACGTAGACGAATTTGCTGCCACTCATGTCATTTCTCCCTGTTGATTAGCCTGCTGCCGGAGCTACCGCCCGCCCTCGTCTTCTAGCGCCTTTTTCAGAGCAGAAAGTGCGCTCAAATGCCGGCGTTCGAACTTGTTGATCCAGCGCTCCGCAATACCGTTGATCGGAACCACGTTGATGAAATGCAGCTTCTCTCGCCCCTGTTTCTCGGAGGAGACGAGATTGGCCTCCCCCAGAATGGCAAGGTGCTTGGCCACCGCCTGCCGAGTCATGTCCAGATCTTCGCAGAGCGCGTTCAGAGTCTGCCCGTTGCGCTCGTAGAGCCTGTCGAGCAATTGCCGCCTGCTGACATCCGCCAGCGCCTTGAAGACTGCATCGTCATCATCCATAGATACGTAACCATTTAGTTGCCTATCGCTATTTTATAGGCAACTAAATGGTTGCCTGTCAAGTAATATGTGGAAACGCCGCGTCTTATCTCGCCTTGATGACCCGGCGGTTCGGGCAACGATGCATGCAACGAGCGGTTGACAACCTTCGCATCGTAGCGGATTATCCACCCATGATCGCAAACTGCGCCATCGTGATGCACCTTCACACCATCTCTCCCCTTGCAGGGCGAGTGGAAGCTGTATTGCGCTAAGCTGACTGCGATCCATCTCAATCCTGCCGAGGCGAGCAGGGTTGAAGCTCCCTGGCTCTCCTCCCCAATATCAAGGAGAGCCCATGTCTTTCGAAGAGCAAGATCGAGCCAAACGACGATCAGGTAAGATCGGCGCCATTGAGATTCGTGCCTCGCACCCGTCCGACGCAGAAGGGATCGCCGCGATGGCCAACCTATCCGGCTTTCGTGCCGGCACGCTTCGACTGCCCTTTCAGAGTGTCGAGGAAACACGGCAATGGCTGGAGAAGTCGTCGCCCAACTCGATCTCCCTTGTTGCCGTGCTTGACGGGCGGATTGTCGGCAATGCCGGTCTGAACCGCCTTGCCGGCCGACGGATTCACAGCGCCAACCTCGGCATGGGCGTGCATGACGATTTTACGGGCTGCGGCATTGGCTCCGCACTGCTGGGCGCCCTTGTCGATACCGCCGACAATTGGCTGGCGATCAAGCGCCTGGAACTGACCGTCTATGTCGACAATGCGCCGGCGATCGGACTCTATGAAAAATTTGGGTTCGAAACCGAGGGCCGGCTCAGAGCCTTCGGATTCCGCAACGGCGAATATGTGGATGCGTTCACGATGGCGCGGTTGAGACTCTGAGCGATAAGGGAGCGGCGGATCGAGATTCCGCCGCTATCCGTCATCCGCCGATCAAGTCCAGCCACTCGTCCTCGGTCATGACCTGGACATTGAACTCCCGCGCCTTGTCGAGCTTCGAACCGGCTCCCGGCCCCGCCACGACGATATTGGTCTTCTTCGACACCGAGCCGGAAACCTTGGCGCCGAGGCTCTCCGCCTTCGCCTTGGCCTCGTCGCGGGTGAACTTTTTCAGCGAACCCGTAAAGACGACCGTCTTGCCGGCCACAGGGCTGCCCGATGTCACAGGCTGCTCGGCCTCCTGCGGCTGCACCTGCTCCAACAGCTTCGTGATCACGTCGATATTGCGCGGCTCCTTGTAGAATTCCACGATCGCCCGCGCCACCACCTCGCCAATGCCCTCGATATTGTCGAGGTCGTTCCATGCATCGCCCGCAAGCGGCGCCGCCTCTTTCATCGCGACTTCGAACGCCTCGTAGGTACCGTAGGAACGCGCGAGCAGCTTTGCCGTCGTCTCGCCGACATGGCGGATGCCGAGCGCAAAGATGAAACGATGCAGGGCGATCTGGCGTCGCTCGTTGATTGCGGCATAAAGCTTGCCGACGCTAACCTTGCCGAAGCCTTCGATATTTTCGAGCTTCGTAAGCGAAGCCTGCTGGCGCTTTTCCAGGGTGAAGATATCTGGCGCAATTCTGATTTGCAGGGCGGGATCTTCGCTCTCGAAAAAGAAGTCGATCTGCTTCGACCCCAGCCCCTCAATATCGAAGGCATTGCGCGAGACGAAATGCTTGAGATGCTCGGTCGCCTGCGCGCGGCAGATGAAACCGCCAGTGCAGCGGGTAACAGCATCGACCTTGCCGGTCTTCTCGTTGATATCCCGCACTGCGTGGCTACCGCAGACCGGGCACACCTTTGGAAACTCATAGGGCACGCTCGAAGGCTCGCGCTTTTCCATGACGACATCGACGATCTGCGGGATGACATCCCCTGCCCGCTGCACGATCACCATGTCACCAACGCGGATATCGCGGCCATCGCGGATCGGCTCGCCCTTGTTGCCGATGCCCTTGATGTAATCGGCATTGTGCAGCGTCGCATTGGTCACGACCACGCCGCCGACGGTGATGGGCTCGAGGCGCGCAACGGGCGTCAACGCCCCCGTGCGACCGACCTGAATATCGATGCCGACCAGGCGCGTGAACGCCTGCTCAGCCGGAAACTTGTGTGCCGTCGCCCAGCGCGGCGAGCGCGAACGGAAACCGAGGCGGCCCTGCAATTCAAGACTGTCTACCTTGTAGACGACGCCATCGATATCGTAATCGAGATCGGGCCGCTCCAGGCCTATCTCCTCGTAATGACCGAGAATATCGGCGACCGAACTCAGCCGCTTCATCAGCGGATTGACCGGGAAGCCCCAGGATTTGAAGATCTGCACCATGCCGTATTGCGTATCGGCCGCCATCTCCGACATTTCGCCCCACGCATAGGCGAAGAATTTCAGCTTGCGGCTCGCCGTCACTTTCGCATCGAGCTGGCGCAAAGAACCTGCCGCCGTATTGCGCGGATTGACATAGGTCTGTTTACCCTCGGCTTCCATCTGCGCATTGAGAGCCAGGAAGTCGCTCTTGGCCATGTAGACCTCGCCACGCACCTCGACGACATCAGGCGCGCCCGCGGGCAGTGTCTGAGGGATTTCCTTGATGGTCCTGATATTGGCGGTGACATTTTCGCCCGTCGTACCGTCCCCGCGCGTCGCGGCACTCACCATCCGTCCACTCTCATAACGGATGGACATCGAAAGACCATCAATCTTCGGCTCGGCGGTAAAGGCGATCGAATTGTCGAGCACACGGCCGAGGAAGCGATAGACGCTGGCGACGAAGTCCTCCACATCCTCCTGTGAGAACTTATTGTCGAGTGACAGCATCGGCCTTGCATGAACAACAGGCGCGAAGGTCTCGGATGGTGCCGCCCCCACCCGACGCGATGGGCTGTCGGCGCGGACCAGCGCAGGAAACCGTGCCTCGATGGCATCGTTGCGCCGCTTCAGTGCATCATAATCCGCATCCGAAATCTCAGGCGCATCCTTGGCGTGGTAAAGCGCATCATTGCGCGCGATCTCCGCAGCCAGATAAGCAAGCGCTGCGGCCGCTTCCTCTTCGCTCAAATCTTCCACGGGCTTCTGCTCGGTGCTCATGAATCTACACTCTCCGATTTCGGAGATGTTTTAGAGCACTTCCGGGGAAAGTGCGAAGCGGTTTTCCGTGCGGAGCACGTAAAAACAAAGGGAAAAACAGGGAATTCTATCGTGTCCGCAAATAGCCATTACGGCGGTCTTCACGACAACTTTACACCATCGGCGGTCGTCCGCGGTGTTACGATGAGGATGTTGGAAATATCAGCGTCCCGACGGCGGCAATGGAAATATCCATCCGATTCCTGCAGCCGGCGGCTCTTCCGCGTCTATCGCAAGCGATTTAAGATAAGCTATTATCAGAACAAGGTCTTCGGAAATGATCAGGTCGTCAGCAGAAATTCGAAATCACGCATGAAGCATCGTCTTGCCGTTCTCTCTATTTCTCTTGTTATTATAGTTTTAATCATGAGCTCATTCGTCAGCCGCTCTGCATTGGGGCTGGTCGTTAGAGCCTGCAAGGTTAATTCTACCCTGACGGGATCGCCGTATCCGTGCCTCAAAATAGTTCAGGCGCAAGATCCGCTGTCCTCCTACGTTGTTCTTCGCGAGCCGACCGATAAAGAGCGCACCATTCTTGCGCCGCTAGCCGACGTGCCTGGCATCGAGGATCCGCGCCTTCTGGCCGCGGGAGCGCCGAACTATTTTGACGAGGCGTGGAGAGAGCTGTCGGCAATCGATCCGCGTACAACTAAGGCTACGCGACAGAATTTTGCGCTGGCGATAAACGCTGCCAGTTGGCGCACGCAAGATCGGCTTCATATCCATATGGGCTGCGAGACACCTCGGTTTCGCGCGCTGCTGAAGACCCACGCCACGGAGATTGGAAATGACCGGTTCACAAGCCTGGGAACAAACGCCCGCTGGTGGGCAACCTTCCATGCGGCCGATGACCTCTCCGATTTGAATCCGTTGAAGCTTGTCGCAGACGGTGTCGATGGAGCCCGCTCGAACATGAAAAACTTGGTCGTCGGCGTCTTCAGCTCGACATTGCCGGACGGGCAGCATGGCTTCTATATTCTCGCGAGAATAAGAGGAGCAAATAAAGTCCACGGCTCGGCCGAGGATATGATTGATCCCAAGTGCCAACTCTGAAGCATTTCCAGGAAAAGTACGTCGCGGTTTTCCGTCTGGAATGCGTGGAGAAGCAAGAAGATTGAGCGTTTTCGCGATTCGAAGAAAAGCGGAAATGCTCAAGGCGACTACAGGAAGATCGAATTTTTCAAGGCTCCAAATTTGCCCGATCAGGCGTTGCCGGCCAGCAAGCGCTTGGCAGCGGCTCTCGCCTCTTCGGTCACCGAAGCGCCTGCCAGCATGCGGGCGATTTCCTCGGTACGATCCTTCGGCTCCATCGTTGCAACGCGTGTGGAAATCTTTTCCGAACCGTCCGCAACCGGCCCCTTTGAGATCAGCAGATGGGTGGCGGCGCGTGCGGCAACCTGCGGCGCATGGGTGACGGACAGCACCTGCACGCGATCGGAAAGTCGCTTCAGCCGCTGGCCGATCGCATCCGCGACCGCACCGCCGACGCCGGTATCGATTTCGTCGAAGACGAGGGTCGGTGCCGATCCGCGATCGGCGAGCGCCACCTTCAGGGCCAGCAGGAAACGCGAGAGCTCGCCACCGGAAGCGACCTTGGTGATAGGGCCAGGGCGCGTGCCGGGGTTGGTCTGCACATGGAATTCGACGACATCGATGCCATCGGCCGTTCCCGCTTCGGGATCGCTTGATATCTCCACCATGAAACGCGCGCGCTCAAGCTTGAGAGCCGGCAATTCGGCCATGACGGCCCCGGCAAGCGCCTCGCCGGCATGGCGCCGCTTCTCCGACAGGCCGCGCGCGGCCACATCATATTCCGCCTTGGCGGCGGCAAGCTCGGCATCAAGCCGCGCCAGCCGCTCTTCGCCGGCATCGACATCGGCGAGATCGGAAACCATGCGCTCGGCCAATGCCGGCAGCTCGGTGACCGGAACCGAATATTTACGGGAGGCGGCCCGCAGCGCAAACAGGCGCTCCTCGACCCGCTCCAGTTCACGCGGGTCGTATTCCGTCTTCCGCAACGCGGCTTCTACTTCCATCTGGGCGTTGGAAAGCTGGTCGAGAGCGGCGTCGAGCAGCGCGACGGTATCTTCCAGCAGGCCGGGTGCTTCATGGCTCTTGCGCTCCAACCGGCGCACCAGCGATGCAATATGCGGCACGGGCGATGCATTACCATTGAGGAATTCGGAAGCCTCGGCAATATCGCCGGCGATGCGCTCGGCCTTCATCATCCGCGAGCGCGTTTCGGCAAGCTCATCCTCCTCGCCGTCTTGCGGCGAGAGCTTTTCGAGCTCCTCGACTGAGGCGCGCAGATAGTCCGCCTCGCGTGCGGCCTTCTCCACCTGCTCCCTATGCTTCCTCAAGGTGCGATCGGTATCGCGCCAAACCCTGTGAAGCCGGCCGACCTCTTGCGCTTCGTCGGCAAGACCGGCGAAGGCATCCAGCAATGTGCGATGTGCATCCGTATCGACGAGGGCGCGATCATCGTGCTGGCCGTGAATTTCGACGAGGAGCTGCCCGATCTGGCGCATGAGCTGAACGCTGAGCGCCTGATCGTTAACGAAGGCCTTGGTGCGGCCATCGGCGGATTGGATACGGCGGAAGATCAGATCGCCATCGTCATCGATGCCGTTTTCGCGCAGGAGCCTGCGGGCAGGATGCTGGGCGCCGACATCGAAAACCGCGGTCACTTGGCCGCGGTCCTCGCCATGGCGCACGAGACCGCCATCGCCGCGCCCGCCGAGGGCCAGCGACAGGCTGTCAAGCAGGATGGATTTGCCTGCACCCGTCTCTCCGGTCAAAACCGAAAGCCCGGACTCGAAGGCAAGATCCAGCCGCTCGATCAAAACGATATCGCGGATCGAAAGCTGGATCAGCATCTGCGCTCAATCTCACGTCCCAAGAAGAAGTTTCTTGCCCGCTCTGGATATCCACGAACCGGAGTTTTCGCTCGGCTCCACGCCACCCTTCTGCAGCAGCTGATAGGAATCCTTGTACCAGCGGCTGTCCGGATAATTGTGACCAAGAACGGCGGCCGCCGTCTGCGCCTCAGGCACGATGCCCATCGCATAATAGGCCTCGACGAGACGCGCCAGCGCTTCCTCGATCTGGTTGGTCGTCGGATACTGCTCCACGACCACGCGGAAGCGCGAAATGGCGGCAAGATAATCCTTGCGTTCCAGATAGTAACGGCCGATCTGCATTTCCTTGCCGGCGAGCTGATCCTTGGCAAAGCGGATCTTTTCCTGAGCGTCGCTGACATATTGCGATTTCGGATAGTTGTTGACGAGCTTGGTCATCGCCTCGATCGTCTGCTGTGCCGCACGCTGGTCCTGCGTCACGTCGACGATCTGCTTGGCGTAGGACGAGCCGACCAGATACTGCACGTAGTCGGCATCTTCCGAGCCCGGATATTGCTTGAGATAGGTGTTGCCCGTCTGCACCGCCTCGTCATAGCGACCCGTGCGGTATTTGACGAAGGTGCTCATGACCAGCGCCTTGCGGGCCCATTCGGAGAAGGGCTGCTGCTGGTTGATTGCATCGAACTTCTTGCCGGCCTCAGTCATATTGCCTGCCTTGATGTTGGCAAGGCCCTGATTGTAGAGCATCTCCGGCGGATCGGTATCGACACCGAGCTTGGTGATGTCGATGTCCTTTTTCGTATTACAACCCGTCACCACCGCACCGGTACCGGCCAGAAGGAGCGATACGAGCAAAGCCCGTGCTGTGATATTCATGCGTTCAGACCTTGCAAAACCCATCGGATGACTGTCCCATAGCCGTCGTTGCGGAGACGGCGTTCTCTCGCTGGCGTTTCTAGCCGCAAAAACACTATCAGGGCAACGCATTGATGATGCATTAACGCATTTTTGTGGCAAAGGCGGCATATCCGCAGCCTTTAATTACTGTTTTAACAGGAGATTCCCATATTGGGCCGCGCTATCGAGATATGATGCGATGACCGACGGCAAACCATGTGAGTCGCGTGTCAAAAAAAGAGCCGCCCTTCATCAGAGCGGCACCTTTTTCTCGTTTCGATCCCGAAAGATTACGCCGACCAGGGAGCGAATTCGGGGGCGTTGACCGCGATGAATTCGCGGTTGTGACCGCGCTGGCGCGGCGCCGACGTCTCGACGACATCATAGGCGCTGGGATCGCTGAGCAGCGCTTTCAGGGCATTCGCATTCATGCGGTGACCGCCGCGATAGGAACGGTAGCAACCGATGAACTGAGCGCCCGCCAGAGCCAGATCACCGACGGCATCAAGCGTTTTGTGACGAACGAATTCGTCCTTGGCGTAGCGCAGCCCTTCGACGTTGATGACGGTGTTGTCGTCGGAGATGACGACGGAGTTTTCCAGCGACGAACCCAGCGCATGGCCCGAAGCCCATAGCCGCTCGACATCGCGCATGAAGCCGAATGTGCGGGCACGCGAAAGTTCGGCCTTGAAAGTCTTGGCGGTCAGGTCGCCTTCCCATTTCTGGCGGCCGATCAGCGGGCAGTCAAAATCGATCTCGACTTCGAAGCGCGTGCCGTCATAGGGGCGGAACTCGCACCAGGAGCCACCGGCCTCAATGCGCACCGGCTTGGTAACGCGAATGTAGCGGCGCTTGACGCCGAGCGAAACGATGCCGGTCTGCTCGATCGCCTCGATGAAAGGATAGGAGCTGCCGTCCATGATCGGCATTTCCGCGCCATTTACCTCGACGACGACATTGTCGAGGCCGATCGCATAGATTGCCGCCATGACGTGTTCGACCGTCGCGATCGAGCGCGCCGGAGAAAAGCCGAGAACCGTGCAGAGATCCGTATTGCCGACCTGCGAGGAAACGGCGCGCAGTTCGGTCACGTCGCCATTGTCGTGCAGGCGCTGGAAAACGACACCGGTGCCGGCCTCGGCGGGATAGAAGGTGATCGACACGTCGGCGCCGGAATGCACGCCGATACCCGAAAGTGTCACAGGGTTTGCAATGGTGGTCTGAAAACCAAGCAATCCGATTGCCATATAATTCTGCCTTCGTCTGTCTGATCCAGGCCGGGCGGTCATCTTCGGACCCTTACCCTTTATCGCCGGTTCAGTCTGTTAACTGTGCCCCGAATGTCACATGCATTCATTGCCGAATGTGATTCCGCAGGCTCGCTTGGTATCTACATACGCGCGGGATCACCGCATTCCAAATCACTGTTTCTTTCGGTTTGTTACGAAAGCAGTCAATTGAATTCGTTGGAGAATCCAAGATATGGCAACAGGTCTAAAATAAGGAAATCCGGGGTCTTTCGGCCCCGGATTTCATTAGTATGGTTAGCAACCTATTAAAAGGTCGTTCAGCATCGGGTCAGTTCGACTGGCGGCGCAGGAAGGCCGGGATCTCGAGCTGGTCGTCCTCGTGGCTCGCCATGCGTGCCTGCGGAGCCTGGCGGCCGTGATCGTCGAGCTGGCCACGACGCGGAGCGTAGAGGCTGGCCTCCGGCGATGGCGCACGACGCTGCTGCGGAG
>JBCNPI010000197.1:0-11503 GCA_039593415.1 Rhizobium sp.
GCTGGCCTATGGTTAGCGTGCGCCGAAGTGGTTCGGCCCGAAGCTTGGCCCCAAGTTCGCCCCTTGATTGAAGCCGGAGAAGGCGGCGGTCGGGTTGTCGCGGCCCGGCGGAACGTCGAGGTAGCTCATGATGTTCTCGACGTGGCTGACCTGCGAGCGCAGGCTGTCGAGCGATTTGCCCGTCAGGTTGGTGCCGGCCGGCAATTGTGCCGTCAGCGGGTTTTCGTAGCGGCCGTTGACGCGCAGCTCGTAATAGAGATGCGGGCCGGTGGAGTAGCCCGTCGAGCCGACATAGGCGATGACCTGACCCTGCGTGACGCGCTGACCGACGCGCAGATCGGACGGCGTTGCCGAAATATGAGCATAGGTGGTCTCGTAGCCGCCATCATGGCGAATGCGAACATATTTGCCGTAGCCGGTTTCCCAGGAGATCTTCTCGACCACGCCATCGCCGGCGGCCTGGATGGGGCTTCCCATCGGCGCGCGGAAATCGACGCCGTTGTGGAACTTCTTCACGCCGAGAATGGGGTGGATGCGCCAGGCGAAGCCGTCGCCGAGCGTGCCGTTGGGCACGGGGCGGTGCACGAGCGACTTCGCGATCGAATGGCCGCTCTCGTCGTAGAATTCCGAGGAACCTTCGCCTTCATTCTTGTGCAGATAGAAGCGATGCGTGTCACCATCGGCATGGAATTCGATGAACATCAGCTCATTGCGCCCATCGTCCGCTTTGCGGAAGAGCAGGTCGACGCTATCGGGAGCATCGTCGCCGCTGGCCAGCGAAATGCCCTTGGCCTTGGCGAGCTTGATGAGCTGCGAGGCGAATTCCTTGGTCAGCCCGGCTTTTTCAAGCTTGGAACCGACGGTTGCCTCGTCGCGGTCATCGACATTCCTGAGATCGACCGCGGCGACCTCCGTCGAGGACGGAGCGTCGGCTTGGCTTTCGCTGTAGAGCGTGGAAAACAGCCTATCATTGGACATCGGCACGAAACCGTTGGCGTCATCGCGAGCAACGACCCGCTCCGGGTTTTTTCCGCCGCTCAAGCGCGCCATGATCAGCTTCGGACGGGTGTTGGGGCCTTTCTTCTCGAGCAGCAGCTCCAGGCTGTCACCGGGGGAAACCGTATCGGTCTCGAGGGCGCGCTGCAACTCGTCGCCCGCGTCGCTGCCGAGGCCCGCTGAAGCGAGGATATCCTGCAGGTCCTGCTTGTCTTTCGGCATGGAAACCAGCCGGTGGAACTCACGACCCTGTTCGCTGCTCGTGGCTCTGGATACGCTGACGTTCAGCGGCACGCCGCGAACGGGGAAGCGGGAGCGGCGCACAGCGTCATAATGTGCCGCCTGTGGATAGATGCCGTGGCGGATATCCGATAGCGAAGGCGGCGAAAATACCGCGCTGTCGGCGCGTTCCTCGCCATAGGAGGCGTTAATGGCGCCTGCGTTCTCGCGTGAGAGGGCGGTTTCGTCGGATTTGAAGACCAGCGTCGTGCGATGATAGGTGAAAATCCGGGTTTCGCCGCTCGAGGTCTTTTCCGCGATCTGCGCGAAGCGGGCTCCATCGAAGCGCTGTTTCGCAGCCAGCCGGCTGGCCTTGCGCATTGCAGGCTGCGGCCGTTCGAGCTGGGCTGTGCGCACAGGTACAGCCTGTTCGATCGCATGACGCGCCAACAGGGGATAGAGCACGGTGGCGAGCAGGCCGAAGGATGCGGTGCCCGCCAATCCGATGGCGATCAAATGGCGCAGATGTGCGGAGCGCGGCAGGAAGGGAATATGAAAATCGTGATGAGGCCGCGCCTGGATTGCAGCTTCTGCAGGAAATTGGACGCGCAATGGACTTTCGGCCATGAAGTGAGGAACCCTGCAGATTGCGGTGGGCCCAAACTAGGGCAAATCATGGCAAAAACTAGGCAAATATTACGAGTCCGTTAATTGCCGTGATCATCCACAGGTCCAGATTCGCGCGTTCCTGATGATTCGTCAACTGAAGATGGTGTCGTAGAGCAGCTTGGAGTTCAGCGCCAGGATGATCGCCGCCACGAGCCAGGAGAGAATGGCAACACTTCTGGATACGGCGAAACTGCCCATTTTGTCGCGATTCGTGACGAATTGGACCAGCGGAATGACCGCAAAGGGCAGCTGCATGGACAGGACGACCTGGCTGAGCACAAGCAGATTGGCAGTACCTTTTTCACCATAAATGGCGGTTACCAACACAACCGGAATAATTGCGAGGCCGCGGGTCAAAAGTCGTCTTGCCCAGTGCGGAATCCGTAGCCGGAGAAAGCCTTCCATCACAATCTGGCCGGCCAGCGTCGCCGTGACGGTCGAATTGAGGCCGGAAGCGAGCAAAGCTACGGCAAACAGCGTGGATGCGATGCCGAGGCCGAGCAGCGGCGAGAGCAGTTCATATGCCTGATCAATCTCGGCGACGTCGGCATGGCCGCTACTGTGGAAGGCGGCTGCTGCGACGATCAGGATCGCGGCATTGACGAACAGCGCCAGCATCAGCGCGACGGTGCTGTCGACGGTTGCCCATTTGATGGCGTCGCGGCGGCCCTCTTCCGTGCGTTTGTAGGCGCGGGTCTGCACGATCGAGGAATGCAGGTAGAGGTTATGCGGCATGACCGTCGCACCGATGATGCCCATGGCGATATAGAGCATCTCGTGATTGGTGACGATTTCGTGAGAAGGGATGAAACCCTTGAGGATTGCTGCGACCGGCGGAGCAGCGGCGGCGATCTGGATGGCGAAACAGGTGGCGATGACGATCAGCAGCGCGATGACGAAGGCTTCGAGATAGCGGAAGCCCTTGCTCATCAAAAGCAGCAGCAGAAAGGCGTCCAGCGCGGTGATCAATGCGCCCCCGATCAGCGGGATACCGAAGAGCAGCCGCAGCGCGATCGCCGTGCCGATGACTTCCGCCAGATCGCAGGCGATGATGGCAAGCTCGCAAGCGAACCATAGAGCAAGGTTCACGGGCCGTGGGTAATGATCGCGGCAAGCCTGGGCGAGATCGCGGCCGGTGGCGATGCCGAGACGGGCCGACAGTGCCTGCAGCAGGATCGCCATCAGGTTCGAAAGCATGATGACGGTAAGAAGCGTGTAGCCGAACTGTGCGCCACCCGCGAGGTCCGTCGCCCAGTTGCCGGGGTCCATATAGCCGACGGAGATCATGTAGCCCGGTCCCATGAAGGCGATCAGGCGCCGGATCCAGTTCCCGGTATGCGGCACTTTTACCGTGGCATTGACTTCGGGAAGGCTTGGGCGGTCGTCTTGGTCGCCGCTCGCGAATTTCCATGCATGATCTTTCGTCGCGGCTTTCTGAATTTGCGTCATGCAGGCTCCGGGAGGATCGAATTCTGAGATTACTAAAGAGATATGCTAGGCAACAAATTTATTCAATATGCTATATTTCATGGTTTTGGCATTTCGCGGCAAAAATGTCCCGCTCTGCGGCATTTGGGGGCCGGCAGCGATATTTTCAGTGGTAGCGCCAGCTAGAGCATGGTGCCGAAAGTGTGATCGGCTTTCGGACAACATCCGGCTCTAGGGCGACCGATGCGCATTATCTGGGGAGGGGGCGACGTGGCTGCAGCTGCTCCGTCGGGAGCTCGGCGGAAGCCAAGGGCTATCCGCCGCGTATCAGCTCGCGGCGGAAGACGGTTTCCGGTCGGCGCCTATTCGGCGGCGTCGTGTTTGGAAATGGAATCGCGGACTACGCCATATTGGCTGCCCCAGCGATCGGTCATGTCAGCGCGAATATCCCACAGCTCCGGGAAAAATCGATGGTGCGCGCCGGCCTGCAGCAGCTCGACCGGGCGGCCTTTCAGCGATTTCGAGCCGAGCCCGATGGAGCGCTGGATCAGATAGATGTGGTTGGCGCGAAATTTCTGAAACAGCTCGTCATATTCCACCAGCGCTTCGGCGACCACGTAGCTGTCGCCGTGATCATATCTTTCGTCATAGATATCCGCGACCGTCAGACCGGCGGCGTCGAGATAATTTGCCTTGAAGGCATGCCAGAGATCCGGCGGCATGCGCAGGAGGAATTTGAAACCAGGCGATTCCTGGCCGCTGCCGTTGCCGAGCTGTAGGCGGATTTGCTGATATTCCTTTGGAGACATGGTTTCTAGAAGATCGAGCTGAGCCGTCATCATGCGCATGATCCGGTGCACGCGGCTCATAAGGGTCACGACGCGATGCGTGTTGCGTTCCTCCATGAAGGCGATGACATCGACCAGCGTATAGGCCATCAGCTTCATCCAGAGTTCTTCGACTTGATGGACGATCTGGAACTGCAATTCGTCGCCGTTGACCATCCCGTTCAACGGTTTCTGACAGGCAAGCAGCTTGTCGCATTGCAGGTAGACGCCATAGTCGCGCATTTCAGGTGCCTCGATGCGCGCGTAATAATCTTTCTTCTGCATCTTCGTTCCCATTATTCCGGCTTTTGGCCGCCGGGCATATTTGCCCTTTTCCAGGATACGAAATTTCGGCTTGAACATTGTTCCTATTTGTCATGCAGAATCGGGAAAATGAAGTACAATTGATCAAATTTGGTGCATAGGAGAGAACGATGGAATTCGACATCCTGGATCACAAGATCATTGCCGCCCTCGAGGCCGATGCCCGTATCTCGTTTGCCGCCCTTGCCGATCTCGTCGGCCTCAGCAAGACGCCCTGCTGGAAGAGGGTGAAGGCACTGGAGGACGCGGGGGTGATCAGGGGTTACAGGACACTTCTCGACCCGGCCCAGCTCGGCTTCGGGCTGGAGGCTTTCGTGCAGGTGTCTATCGATGTCGAGCGCTTCGATGCTTTCGAGGCAGCCGTGCGCCGCCATCCGCTGATCTGGCGCTGCCACGCCACGACGGGCGAGGCAGACTATCTCCTGCATATTCTGGCGACCGATATGGCCGCGCTCGACCGGCTGCTGCGGCAGGAGCTCAACCGGCTGCCGGGCGTCAGGCACACGGTGACATCGATGTCGACACGGCAGATCAAGTCGGACATTTCGCTCGCCGAGGCGATGCGTCATGCGGGCGAATAACTAGAGGCCGCTGTGGTGTCGCATCGAGCCACGACACTGCGTATCAGTCGTTCGCCGATATCGACACGGAAAAGATTTACCGGATCGAGCTATTCCGCGAGCGGGATCACTGGCAACGCGGCGCCCCGCCCATAGGTCGCGCGATGCGATCAAGGCCATGCTGAGGCGAGACGGAACAGGATTTCCTGTTCCGTCTCGCCTCAGCTTCCCTGAGGGCTGATGAGCGTGACTGATTTGAAATAGGTCCGGAAGCGCTTCGTATCGCGCGTCAGCAAAGGCAGGCCGCCCACGGCTGCGTGGGCGCCAATAAAGAAATCAGGCAGGACGCTGCTGCGTGTCCCGCCCGATTTTCTATATTGGGAGAAGATCTTAGCGGCGAGGAAAAGTGCCGGCCGCGGGATCGGCACAATGTTGAGGCCGGTTTCGGCAAGCATATAGTCGAGATCTTCGATCCTGTCGTAACGGACCGAAATTTCGGCATAGACGACATCATTGATGCATAAGGGGCCAAGAAGGCTCGCGGCATCGAGTTGCGCGAGCGACCAGCCGTACCACACCGGATCATTCGTGATGATATCCAGCAATATGTTGGAATCGACGAAAATCACCTCAATCTTGGCCGCGCGTCAAAGCCATGATTTCATCTGTGGTCATACCCTTGCCGGCATGACCACGGAACTTGCTAAATCGGCTAGCCTGCTTCTGGGCATCCACCGGGACGAGGACGACATTGCCATCGGACATCAGGCGAAAATCAATCTGGCTTCCAGGTCCGATCCCAAGCATATCGCGGACAGCCTTGGGAATCGTCACCTGTCCTTTTGCTGTTACAGTCGTGGTCATCTCGCCCCTCGGTAATACTCGCCGAATAAGAGGTATTACTTTGGGCGATCGAATTCAAGATTGCCCGACTGTCTGTAGCTTTCGCTGTTATCACATCGGCGGCACGGTGCCATTGAGGCCGACAGCGACGCGGTCGGCGGAGACTGTGGTCTCGCCGGTTTGCTCGCCTGTGATGAAGACGCCGGCGCCGGGCTTCAAGTCGGCCTTCTTCGCGAATGTCAGCGTCACGATGGGCGTGCCATCCGGTATCTTGATCTTGCGTTCGCCACCCTTGTAGGTGAGCGTCAATGTCGGACCGTTGACGGAGGTCACGGCATTGGTGACCGTGGCGTTCGTCATCGACCCGTTCGGTGCCGAATCCCAGGGACGGTCGCCTTCACCGGTTCCCTTCATCGAGGCTGGGAAGATGACCACTTCGATCGCGCCATTGATGCCGCTGGCGGTCGGCTGCGAAGCTATGCCGACGAAATCGCCGGGCTTGATGTCACCGACATCAGCCTTGACGACGCCTCCGACGCTCCAGCCAGCTTTCAGCGCAACCGTCACGTCCCTGCCGTCGCGGGATTTGACCTTGAGCGTATCGCCGTCGAGGCTTTCCACGGTGCCACGTACCCTCACACGCTCGGCGGCGGCATTAGCGCTTTGCAGTGCGGCAAACACGGCGACGGAGAGCGTCAATGCGCCCGCGATCAGAGATTTGCGATGCATGGGCAGTCTCCTCCTTGAATATCGATCGCGCGATCCGCCGGTCGCCTTTGATGAGAAGATCGGGGCTGATCTGCTGGATTTTTGTCACGCCGCACAATGGGCATGGGCCATCGGCGCTGCGATCCTATGCGCCGGGTCCATCACTCGCCATTCAAACAAGCGTGAGACGGCAATCTTTGCCGACAAGGCCAAAAATCCCAAAAAAGAGCGGATATTGTCCGGAACATCAAGCATTGCTTAACCTTTACCGTTAGACTGCGCTGGTTATCTCGAATTCCCTATCGCGCTTAGCGCTGGGCTGGGGAGATTGGAGAACGAAATGACCGCGATTCGTCCGCTTCTGATCGGAATCCTCTTGATTCTGGCACTGGTTCTGATTGCGCTCAGTATCCTGCTGGTCGATCCCCACCAGCCTGTCCGTCAATCCGAAAGCCTCATCCCGCCGCCGACGGAATCCCCGCAGCGTCCCTAATCGGTGCGGGAATGGTCAGCTTGCCGGTGTAAAGCGAGCCACAAGGCTATGGCGGTCGCCGGGATAGGTGAGGCGGACATGGGTGATCGGGCCGGCGGCGCTCCAGGTGCGACGTTCGACGACGAGGCAGGCCGTACCCTTCTGGATATCGAGGCTGGCGGCGGCATCGCCTTCGGCCGATATCGCGCGGATCTGATGTTCGGCGGTGCTCCACGGCACCTGATTGAGCAGCCAGGGGCCTGGCGGCAACATCTCGAAATCAGCTTTCGCCGCTTCCGGCACGGCATCGAGATTGATGACGCGGTCTTCCAGGCAGAAGGGCCGTGAGCCGGCATAGTGGATACAGACGATCTCGATCACCGGAATCGAGCCGGCAAACTGCAGCCTGCGGGTGTCTTCCGACCGTCCGCGTCGCTCGGCAAGCTTTATCAGCCGGTGCGAATAGGGCAGGTTGAGCGACAGAACCTCCGATTTGATATCGTGGATCTCAAGCACGGCGGATTGGGCCTGCGGATGCGTGACGAAACTGCCCGAGCGCTTTCGCCGCTCGATCAGGCCGGCGCGCGCAAGCTGGGTCAGCACCTTGTTCACCGTCATGCGCGAGCAGTCATATTGCTCTGCCAGTTCCATCTCGAATGGAATGCGGTGTCCCGGCGGCCAGGCGCCGGAAACGATCTGGCCCTCGATATCGCTGAGGATACGCTGATGCAGGGTCGCCTCTTTGCTCGTGGTCATGCCGCCCGTCTGTTCCGTGTGAGACATGGAATTTCCAGCAAGTTGTTTAGAGGCCAATCAATGGGAGGAAAAGCGGTTTTTAAGCAATGAGTTCAGCCATCGCCTGACGGAAACGCGCCGAAACTTCCTCTCTCCTTCGATGGCGACCGCCTTCGACCTGCTTGCGACCGAGCACCCATACGCCATCGACCTTAACGCCGCCGGCGAAGGTCCAGTGATCGAGAATACGGTCGCCGGAGAGATAAGGCACGGCACTCACATCGAGCGAAACGATATCGGCATGGTTGCCGACGGCAAGCCCGGCCGGTGCCTTCAGGGCGGCGCCACCGCCTGCCAGAGCCCCATCGAACAGCATGCGGGCGGTCGAGCCGCCAGTCGTGGCAATGACATTGCGGGCGCGTAGCGCCAGGCGCTGCGAATATTCGAGCTGCCGCAGCTCCTCCGGCACGGAGATGAGAATATTGGAATCCGAGCCGACGCCGTAGCGTCCGCCTTCCTCCAGGAAGAGCGGTGCGGGGAACACACCGTCGCCGAGATTGGCCTCGGTGATCGGGCAAAGGCCGGCGATCGCGCCGCTTCTTGCCATGCGCCGGGTTTCATCCTCGGTCATGTGCGTGGCATGGATCAGGCACCAGCGATCATTGATGGGCGCATTGTCGAGCAGCCATTGCACCGGGCGGGCACCCGACCAGGCGATGCAGTCTTCGACTTCCTTCACCTGCTCGGCGACGTGGATATGGATGGGCCCATCGCCGGCGATGGGTACGAGCTTTGCCAGCTCTTCCGGTGTCACGGCGCGCAGGCTGTGCGGTGCAATGCCGAGTTCGGCGCCGGGTAGGCGGCTGGTGACCGTGCGGCAGCCGGCCATCAGCGCTTCGAAGCTCTCGATCGAATTGATGAAGCGGCGCTGGCCCTCGATGGGAGCGCTGCCGCCGAAGCCGGAATGGGCATAGAAGACGGGGAGCAGCGTCAGCGAAATGCCGGTCTCAGTGCTGGCAGCACCAATGCGCTCGGCCAGTTCGGCGATATTGGCATAGTGGCTGCCGTCCTTGTCATGATGCAGGTAGTGGAATTCGCCGACGCGGGAGAAGCCGGCTTCCAGCATCTCCATATAGAGCTGCGCGGCAACGGCCTCGACATGATCGGGCGTCATCGATAGGGCGAATTTGTACATGACGGTACGCCAGCTCCAGAAGCTGTCGTTGGCCGGACCGCGGACTTCGGCAAGACCGGCCATGGCGCGCTGGAAGGCATGGCTGTGCAGATTCGGCATCGCCGGCACGAGGATGTCCTGTCGGTCGTCGCCGCTTTCCGGCGCGACACCCGTCGCGATCTCGGTGATCCGGCCGCCTTCGAGGGTCAACCGCACATTCTCGTGCCATCCGTCGCCAAGCAAAGCCGTGCGTGCATGAAGTCTCGTCATGGTCTCACCCTTTCCTTTCGGACACGGAGTCCAAAATCCCTCTTGTCAGCCTTTCGATTATGTATATACATTATGAGCCAACGAGGAAAGGCGTAAAGCTGATGGGTGGGAATAATTTTTCCGAAGATGGCGAGAAAAACGACGCGGTGGGCCGCGTCTGGCGCAATGCTCGCCTTGCGACCTTGAAGGAGGGCGAAGCCCGGCTCGGCACGATCGAGAAAGGCGCGATCCTGAGCAAGGGGGGGCGTATCGTCTTTGCCGGCCATGAAGCCGACTTGCCCGATACTTCTGGCGCTGAAACGATCGATCTCCAGGGACGCTGGGTGACGCCCGGACTCGTCGATTGCCACACACATATCGTCTATGGCGGCAATCGCGCCCGTGAATTCGAGATGCGGCTGGAAGGTGCAAGCTACGAAGAGATCGCCCGCGCCGGCGGCGGCATCGTTTCCTCCGTCAATGCGACGCGGGCACTGTCGGTAGACGAACTCGTCACCGTTGCCTTACCGCGTCTCGACGCGCTGCTGTCCGAAGGCGTGGCGACAATCGAAGTGAAGTCGGGCTACGGGCTCAGCATCGAATCCGAGCTGAAGATGCTGCGCGCCGCGCGCAAGCTCGGCGAAGTTCGCCCGGCTCGCGTCGTCACCTCCTATCTCGGCGCCCATGCCGCGCCGGCAGACTACAAGGGCCGCAACGGCGACTATATCACTGATGTCGTGCTGCCTGGCCTTAGCCAAGCCCATGCCGAGGGGCTCGTCGATGCGGTCGACGGCTTTTGCGAGGGCATCGCCTTTTCGACGGCGGAAATCGCCCGCGTCTTCGATCTCGCCAAGTCGCTCGGCATTCCAGTGAAGCTGCATGCGGAGCAGCTCTCCAATCTCGGCGGTGCGAAACTTGCGGCGTCCTATGGCGCGCTTTCTGCCGATCATGTCGAATATCTGGATGAGGACGGCGTCAAAGCAATGGCTGCCTCGGGCACGGTTGCCGTGCTGCTCCCCGGCGCCTTCTATGCCATTCACGAGAAGCAGAAGCCGCCGGTTCAGGCGCTGCGTGACGCCGGCGTGCCGATCGCGATCGCGACCGACTGCAATCCCGGCACGTCGCCGCTGACCTCGATGCTCCTGACTATGAACATGGCCGCGACGCTCTTTGGCCTCACCGTGGAAGAATGCATTGCAGGTGCTACGCGCGAAGGCGCCCGTGCCCTCGGGCTTCTCGCCGAAACGGGCACGCTCGAGGCCGGCAAGTCGGCGGATTTTGCCATCTGGGATATCGAAAGCCTGGCGGAGCTCGTCTATCGCATCGGCTTCAATCCCCTCCATGCCCATGTCTTCAAGGGAAAAAGGTTCAACCGATGACCGTCGTTCTCCACCCCGGCTCCGTCTCGCTGCAGCAATTGGCGGCCATCTACTGGACCGGCGAGCCAGCCAAACTCGATGCTTCCTTCGACGCGGGCATTGCCAAGGCTGCGGCCCGCATCGCTGAAATCGCAGCCGGCAATGCGCCGGTCTATGGCATCAATACCGGTTTCGGCAAACTGGCGTCGATTAAGATCGATAGCGCCGATGTCGCGACGTTGCAGCGCAATCTCATCCTCTCGCATTGCTGCGGCGTCGGCCAGCCGCTGCCTGAGAATGTCGTTCGCTTGATCATGGCGCTGAAGCTCATTTCGCTCGGGCGCGGTGCGTCCGGCGTGCGGCTGGAACTCGTGCGGCTGATTGAAGGCATGCTCGAAAAGGGCGTCGTGCCCGTTGTCCCCGAAAAGGGTTCCGTCGGCGCATCGGGCGATCTTGCGCCGCTGGCGCATATGACCGCCGTAATGATGGGTCAGGGCGAAGCCTTTTATGCCGGCGAGCGCCTTTCCGGCGCGGCAGCGCTCGAAAAGGCCGGCCTGAAGCCGGTTGTGCTTGCCGCCAAGGAAGGACTTGCGCTGATCAACGGCACGCAGGTATCGACCGGTCTTGCGCTTGCCGGTCTCTTCCGCGCTCATCGCGCCGGCCAGGCCGCTCTCATCACCGGCGCGATGTCGACGGACGCTGCCATGGGGTCCTCGGCCCCGTTCCATCCGGATATCCACACGCTGCGCGGCCATAAGGGCCAGATCGATACCGCCGCCGCCCTTCGCGGCCTGCTCGCCGGCTCCGTGATCCGTCAAAGCCATATCGAGGGCGACGAACGCGTGCAGGACCCCTATTGCATCCGCTGCCAGCCGCAGGTGGATGGCGCCTGCCTCGATCTCCTTCGTTCCGTCGGCCGTACGCTCGAAATCGAAGCTAAC
>JBCNPI010000198.1:0-11449 GCA_039593415.1 Rhizobium sp.
GCGCGCGAGGCTGACCACGTCGCAAGCAAAGCCAGGGACCGAATGCAGGGAAACGACTGTCGCGCCGATGGCGGTGCGGGAGCCAAATGCCGGAATGGATTGATAATGACGATTGATACGCATGCATTGGGTTTCGGGTATGGGGAAAAGGCAGCCTATGCAACAAATCCCTGGGAATCGCGCGGAAGGCTCTATGAAGAAGGATCGAGCCCGACACGCTCCGAATTCCAGCGCGATCGCGACCGGATCGTCCATACGACCGCTTTCCGGCGGTTGAAGCACAAGACGCAGGTCTTCATTGCTCAGGATGGCGATCATTACCGCACCCGGCTGACGCATACGATCGAAGTCGCGCAGATTGCCCGCGCCCTGGCGAGAGCCTTGAAGCTGGATGAAGATCTGGCGGAAGGCGTGGCGCTTGTCCACGATTTCGGCCACACGCCCTTCGGCCATACGGGCGAGGATGCGCTGCATGAGGTGCTGCTGCCCTATGGCGGCTTCGATCACAATGCCCAATCCCTGCGTATCGTTACGAAGCTGGAGCGCCGCTATGCCGATTTCGATGGGCTCAATCTGACCTGGGAAACGCTTGAAGGCCTGGTCAAGCACAATGGCCCTCTGATGACACCCGACGGCAAGGGTATTCGCGGACCAGTGCCGCAGCCGATCCTCGATTATTGCGAGATCCACGATCTCGAAATTGCCACCTATGCCAGCCTCGAGGCGCAGGTCGCCGCGATCGCCGATGATATCGCCTACAACACACATGACATCGATGACGGACTGCGTTCCGGCTATCTGACATTCGACATGCTGGAGGAAGTGCCCTTTCTCGCCGGGCTGATGGCCGAGGTGAGGGCGCGCTACCCGCATCTGGAGCCGAGCCGCTTCACGCACGAGATCATGCGCCGGCAGATCACCCGCATGGTTGAGGATGTCATCGCCGTTTCGCAGCGGGCGCTCGCTGAGGTAAAACCGGGCAATGTGGCTGACATCCGCGCCGCCGGCCGGATCGTCGCGACGTTTTCGCCTGACATGGCGGAGACCGACAGGCTGATCAAGCAGATGCTGTTCAAGCGCATCTATCGCCATCCCGACATCATGCGCATCCGCGCCGGCGCGGCGCAGATCGTCACCGATCTCTTCCATGCCTATATGGACAATCCCAAGGAGATGCAGAGCCACTACTGGGTCGATCATATCGCCGGGCTTTCGATCGCTCCCAAGGCAAGGCATGTCGGCGATTATCTGGCCGGCATGACGGATACCTACGCCATCAGTGCCCACAAGCGCCTGTTTGACCAGACTCCCGATTTGCGGTAGGCAGCGGCGGCGTCGGGCCGATAGCGGCCCGTCCAACTATGCGTGGACCATATCATGAACCTTTTCACCGACTTCGAAGTAAGAATTAAGAACGCTCTCGAGCAAATTGATATTGTGCGGGAAAAGCGATCTGAGCTCGACTTCGGGCGTATTGGCGTTGAGCCGCCGCGAGACGCCAGCCACGGCGATGTCGCAACGAATGCGGCCATGGTCCTCTCCAAGCCGCTGGGCACGAATCCGCGGGCGCTTGCCGAAATTATCGTCGCCAAGCTGAAGGAGGATGCCGACGTCGCCGAGGTTTTGGTTGCAGGCCCCGGCTTCATCAACATCCGCCTGTCGGTCGGCTATTGGCAGCGGCTGCTGGCAACGATGATCTCCGAAGGAGAGAAATTCGGCCGTTCGAAGGCCGGCGAGGGGCAGAAGGTCAATGTCGAGTATGTCTCGGCCAATCCGACCGGGCCGATGCATGTCGGCCATTGCCGCGGCGCCGTGGTCGGCGATGCGCTGGCGAACCTGTTGGCCTTCTCGGGCTACGAGGTTACCAAGGAATATTACATCAACGACGCCGGCTCGCAGATCGATGTGCTGGCGCGCTCCGTCTTCATTCGTTATCGCGAAGCGCTCGGCGAGCAAGTCGGCGAAATCCCGTCTGGCCTCTACCCCGGCGATTATCTCGTTCCGGTCGGTGAGGCTCTCGCCCAGGAGTTCGGCACGAAGCTGCGCGGCATGCCGGAAGAGCAATGGCTTCCCATCGTCAAGGATCGCGCCATCGACGCGATGATGGCGATGATCAAGGAGGATCTGGAGGCGCTGAACGTCCATCACGACGTGTTCTTCTCCGAACGCACCCTGCACGCCAACGGCGCGGCCCTCATCCGCACCGCGATCAACGATCTGACTTTCAAGGGTTATGTCTACAAGGGAGCGCTGCCGCCGCCCAAGGGACAGTTGCCGGAGGACTGGGAAGATCGCGAGCAGACGCTCTTCCGCTCGACGGAAGTCGGCGATGATATCGATCGTCCTCTGATCAAGTCGGACGGTTCCTATACTTATTTTGCAGCCGACGTTGCTTACTTCAAGAACAAGTTCGATCGCGGCTTTAACGAGATGATCTACATTCTCGGCGCCGACCACGGCGGCTACGTCAAGCGGCTTGAAGCGGTAGCGCGCGGCGTTTCCGACGGCGCGGCGAAGCTGACGGTGCTCCTGTGCCAGCTCGTCAAGCTGTATCGGAACGGCGAGCCGGTGAAGATGTCGAAGCGTTCGGGCGATTTCGTCACGCTGCGCGAAGTTGTCGATGAGGTCGGTCGCGATTCGGTGCGCTTCATGATGCTCTACCGGAAGAATTCCGAGCCTCTGGACTTCGATTTCGCCAAGGTCACCGAGCAGTCGAAGGATAATCCGGTGTTCTACGTGCAGTATGCGCATGCGCGCTGCATGTCCGTCTTCCGTCAGGCCAGGGAAGCCTTCCCCGACCTCGATATCGCCTCGCTCGACCTATCCAAGACCGTCGTGGGTGCCATCTCCGATCCGGCCGAGTTGCAGTTGGTTGCTAAGATTGCGGAATTCCCGCGAATCATCGAAGCTGCAGCACAGTCTCAAGAGCCGCATCGCATCGCTTTTTATCTTTACGATTTGGCCAGTTCCTTCCACGGACACTGGAATAAAGGTAAAGATTTACCGGAATTACGTTTTGTTAACGATAAGAACCGAGAATTGAGCATTGCCAGACTTGGGCTGGTGTACGCTGTCGCGTCGGTTTTGAAGTCAGGTCTTGGTATAACCGGGACCGCAGCACCGGACGAAATGCGATAAACGTCACCATTTACCCACATTGCGCTGGCATTAGTTGAAGCGTTTTCGAGTGGAACGGGTGATGGCAGAAAAACAGTTGGCGTATCGCGCAAGCGGAAACGACGAGTTCTTTGCGGATGATGATCCGCTCGCAGAACTCGCTCGTATCGTAGGTTTCGAGCCGCGCCCCGCTGCTCAGGCAACTCCTGCGGCTCAGCGGCAGGAGCCGGCTTTCAATCTCGAAGATGAGCTCCTTCGCGAATTCGAGCGGTATGATACGCCGCGAATGAGTCCGGCAAATGACATTTCCGCTCCGATAGAGCAGGTCTCGTCATCTGGCCAGGAGCAGGTTTCGCATCCTGCCGAGCCGGTGCGGCCCGAATCTGCTTTTGCCGAGTCTCGGTTTGTCGAGCCCGCCCCGCAGGCTGCGGCTCCGGTCAAGCCGACGATCGGTGCCCGCGATTTGATCGACGAGCTGGAAATGTCGATAGCGCCGGTTCTGCAGCCTGCGACGAAAGCTGCGCCCGTCGCCAAGACGCCACAGTCTGCTGCCGCCACCATGCGGTTGCCGATTGCCAACTTTACGCTCGCAACGCCCGCCGCGCCGCGCGAGCAGTCCGCACCGGTCGTCGCTCCGCCGGCTCCGACGGCCGCCGTTGAGGACGCCATGTTCGATGGCGCCCTTGATTTCGAGGCGTTTGATCCTGTCGAGTCTGCGCGCGCTCCGGAGCCTGTGCCGCAGCCTGTTGCAGTTCAGCCGGCTCCCGCAGTCTTCAGGGCGCCTGAGCCGCCAAAGGTCGTCAAGGCTGATCCGGCAGAACTTTCAGCCGAGATCGATGCGCTGCTGGCCGATGTGAACCGCTATCCGGTTCCGTCCAGAGCCAGCGAGCCCGTAGCAAAGGAAGAGCCGGATTTCGGGGATTTCGGCGTTTCATTCCCCGAGCTTGCAGCAACGCCGGTTGCTCAGGCGCCGGACGCGCAGCGCGAAGAGCCTAAGCCGCTCACCTTCGGTGCGGAAGATCCATTTGCCGGCCAGGACTTCGAGTTCGATCTGGCCGATATCGAAATGGAACTTGCTGGCCTCGATTTCGCCGAAGCCGACAAGTCTCCCGCTCCACGGCAGCCGGCTCCGGTCGCTCCGATTGCTGAGCCGGTCGTTTCCCGCGCGACGCCCGTTGCGCCGGCACCGGTCGCGCCAGCGGTTGCCGCGATAGCGCAGCAGCCGATCCATGCCGCGTCGGCACCCGCTGCGCCTGCTGCACATAAGGCGGCTCCGGTATTCGAAGCCGATCAGGCGCTGCCCTTCGATCCGGCGGAAATTTCCGAGGCCGAGGATCGCGTCGAAACCTTCGAGGGGTCGCACGTTCCGCATCTGCCGGCAATCGAGCCGGAAGAGCCGATCGCGGTTCCGCCGGAATTTGATTTCGATCTCGATTCCGAAATGGCGAGCCTGCTGGGTGCTCCGGCCAAGGAAGCCGCGCCCGACCCGATCAAGCCGGCAGTCGCCGCGGCGCTTGGCGGTGCTGCAGTCGCCGCCTCCTGGTCGAAAAATGCGGCGGCTCAGCCTGCCGCGCCGGTTGCAAAGCAGCCTATGGAGGAGTTCGACGAGTTCGAGCGCGCGTTGGAAGAAGACTTCCGCCGCAGCTATCGCGAAGCCTCCAATCCTGTCGAGAATGTCGCGAGGATGACGCTGAATCCGGCCGCGGGTAGCCGCCGTCCGGTTCGCTCGGTGCGTGGGATCGCCACTACCGCTGCCGTCGTCGTGGCTCTTGGCGTCGGTGCCTATGGCGCTTATAGCTGGGTCCGTCATGGGACGCCGATTTCCGGCTTCTCCGGTGAGCCGCGCGTCATTACGGCCGATAGCGATCCGGTGAAGGTAGCTCCGGAAAATCCGGGCGGCACCGTCGTCCCGAATCAGAACAAGGCGGTTTATGACCGTGTTGCCGGCGACAGCACCGCAGCGCCGAAACAGAAGGAGCTTGTCTCTTCCAACGAGCAGCCGGTCGATGTCGTTCAGAAGACGCTCATTCCCGAATCGATATCCCCGGATGACGGTAGTGGCGACCAGGCAACGTCGACGCCGGTTGGCGACACCCAGGATCCGCGCCTGCTGCCGAATCAGAACAGCGGCAACACCGATGTTGCCTCCAACGGCGACGATCAGGTGCCAGCCGTATCGCCGCGCAAGGTCCGCACGATGATCGTCAAGCCGGATGGCTCGCTGGTGCCGCGTGATGAACCGGCGGCTGATACGTCAACCGCCGTCAAGCCGACGAATAATCAGGTCGCGTCGGCGAGCCCGCGCCCGGCCGCAACCAATACGCAGCCGGCAGCCCAGCCTAGTGCTGGCGATGCTGCCAGCGCCGAAAGCACGCCGATCCGCGTCGTCAAGACCAATCCGGTCCCAACGGCGCGCCCTGAGCCTGCCAAGGCAAATACCGCTGCTCCGGCACAGGATGCCCCGCCCCAGCCCAAGGTCCAGCCGAAGCAGGTCGCATCTGCGAGCCCGGCGGCAGCCCCGGCCGCGACCTCTGCTGCAAGCGGCGGCGCTTATGGCGTGCAGATCGCATCCCTGCCGACGGAAGCCGATGCGCAGAAGTCGCAGGCGAACCTCAAGGTCAAGTTCGCAAGCGTCATCGGCAATCATCCGCTCGAGATTCGTAAGGCCGAGATCGCCGGCAAGGGCACCTATTATCGGGTCCGCGTCGTCGCCGGATCGAAGGACGAGGCCGCGGCCATCTGCACGCGCTATCGCGCCGCCGGCGGCACCTGCCTGATCTCGAAGTAGTCGAGTTGGAGTTCCAGACCCAAGTGTTCTAATCGGGTTGAAAAATCCGCCCGCAGAGAGATCAAGCTGCGGGCGGATTTGCTTTTGGCGAGCTGAGCGCGGGACACGGCGAGGGATGCGGCATCTACAGCTATCGACGCGTCGAGCGTCCATCAGGCCGTTTGTTCCAGAGGACGCGTCAGACATCTTCGCTAGCATATTGCCCGACATTACTCGGTTCATGGCCTGGGATCCGCCTGAGACAGAGGCCGCTTTCGCAGATGTTTGGCGAAGGTGGCCAAAGGCAATCGAAGACGGCTCGGATTTCCACTTCACAGCCCGCTACAAGGGTGACGGTCGTTTTCTGGGGGTTATCGGTGTGCATGCTGCGCTGACTGACACGCCGGAGCTTGGAATTTGGCTTCGCAGCGAAGCGCATGGTCTGGGATTGGGCCGCGAATTGATCGGCGCGATTATCGAATGGGCGAGCGCGAGCTTTTCTATCCGATATTTCGAGTATCCGGTCGCGGAGGAGAACATCGCCAGCAGACGGATTGCCGAAGCCTATGGTGGCGAGGTGAGGGAGCGCAAGTCAAATCCCAAATACCGCTCAGTCGTCTACCATATACCGCCCAAATAGCCTGCCGAAACAGTTGTTCCTGTGCATCCACGCTTGACGTCACTCGCATTTCCCGGCGCAAGGCTTATGATTCGGGTATGACCGAATCGAAATCCATGATCCTTGGCTGCAGCGGCCACACCATCACCTCCGAAGAGCGTTCCTTCTATCAGGGGGAGCAGCCCTGGGGTTTTATTTTGTTCGGACGCAATATTTCCGAGCCGGCGCAGATTGCCGATCTCGTTGCGTCTCTGCGTGACAGCGTTGGTCGCGACGCTCCGGTGTTGATCGATCAGGAGGGCGGCAGGGTGCAGCGCATCCGCCCGCCGATCCTGCCGCATTACCCGTCCGGACACGCGCTCGGCGATATCTATCGCCAGGATCGCGAGCGCGGCTTGCGCGCGGCATGGCTGATGTCGCGGCTTCATGCCTTCGATTTGCTGAAGTTCGGCATCAATGTCGATTGTCTGCCGGTGCTGGACGTTCCGGTCGAGGGATCGAGCAATGTCATCGGCAACCGTGCCTATGGCGGCGATCCGGTGACGGTGACGGAAATGGGACGTGCGGCTGCGGAAGGCTTGAAAGCCGGCGGCGTGCTGCCCGTGATGAAACATGTGCCCGGCCATGGCCGCGGTTTCGCTGACTCGCATCACGAGCTGCCTGTCGTCTCGGTGCCGCGTGCCGAGTTGGAGGCTCATGATTTTGCTCCCTTTGTGGCGCTCAAGGACGAGTTGATGGCGATGACCTGCCATGTCGTCTTCACCGACATCGATCCGGAGAATCCGGCTACGACGTCGCGCAAGGTGATCGATGAGATCATCCGCGGGTATATCGGCTTTCAGGGCCTGCTCCTGTCGGACGATACTTCGATGAACGCGCTGAGGGGCACGATTGGCGAGCGTGCGGCAAATATTGTTGCGGGCGGGTGCGATATAGTACTGCATTGCAACGGCGTCATGGACGAGATGCGGCAGGTGGTTCGCAATGTTCCCGCGCTGGCGGGCGCATCGCTGGCAAGGGCCAAGGCAGTCGAAGCGGCATTCGGCAGGAATGACGATGCCGACGAAGCCGCGGTTCGCGCGGAATTCGACGCCATGTTCGCGGTGGCGTAAAACCGAGCTTCAAGGAATGGACGGGTGACAAGGTGAGTGGCAGCACGGATAAGCTCCAGCAATCGGCAACGCCGATGGACAAGCTCTGGCAGGAAGCCGAGACGCAGCGCGGCTCGCACGAACCGTCGCTTGTCGTCGATCTTGCCGGTTTTGAAGGACCGCTGGATCTTCTGCTGCATCTCGCGCGCAATCAAAAGGTCGATCTCGCCCGAATCTCCGTTCTGGCGCTTGCCGAGCAATATCTCCAGTTCATCGACAGCGCCCGGCGCATCCGCATCGAACTCGCGGCCGATTATCTCGTCATGGCCGCATGGCTGGCCTACCTGAAATCCAAGCTGCTGATCCCGCAGCAAAGCAAGGAAGATGGACCGACGGGCGAGGAGATGGCGGCAACGCTTGCCTTCCGTCTGAAACGACTCGAGGCCATGCGTGACGCGGCTACCGATCTCGTCAATCGCAATCGCCTCGGCCGCGATATCTTTGCCCGCGGCGCGCCGGAACATATCCCGGATCGGCGTCAGTCGGCCTTTGACGCCAGCCTTTACGATCTTTTGACGGCCTATGCGAGCCTGCGTCAACGCCAGGCCGTGACGCAGGTGACGATCGAGAAGCGCCGTGTCTGGTCGCTCGCCGATGCGCGCGTCATTCTGGACCGCATGATCGGCGAGATCACCGATTGGACGGCCCTGGAACATTATCTGCTAAGCTACATGACGACTTCAAGCGAGCGTGTAACGGCGATCGCCAGCGCGTTCGCGGCTTCGCTCGAACTGGTGCGCGAAGGCCAGCTGGAAATTCGTCAGGAAGGCGCGTTCCAGCCGCTTTACATGCGGCGCGGGCCGAAGCATTCGTCGCTGGAAGCAGCGGAATAGGGGCAGGAAACAGCGTGAACGAGCCGGACGACGAGCAGCAGCATGTGAGGCACGGGGCAGAAGCAGCCGAAGTCGATGAGCATCAGCTGGGCGAGGCCGAGCGGATTGCCGAAGCGCTGGTCTTTGCTTCCGCCCAGCCGGTTTCCGAGGCCTTCATTGCCGAGCGCGTGGCGCGTGGCGTCGATATTCCGGCCGTCATGCAGAAGCTCAAGGCTGATTACGCGATGCGCGGCGTCAATCTTGTGCAGGTGGAGGGAGCTTGGGCCTTCCGCACGGCTGCGGATCTTTCCTTTGTGATCCGGCGCGATGAGAGCGAGGTGCGCAAGCTGTCCCGCGCGGCGCTGGAAGTGCTCGCCATCATCGCCTATCACCAACCGGTGACGCGTGCCGAGATCGAAGATATTAGGGGCGTGCAGACTTCCAAGGGTACGCTCGACGTGTTGATGGAGTCCGGCTGGGTTCGCTTCCGCGGCCGCCGCCGCACGCCCGGGCGACCGGTCACGCTCGGCACGACACGCGATTTCCTCGATCATTTCGGCCTGGAGGAGTTGCGCGACCTGCCCGGTCTTGAGGAGTTGAAGGGGGCAGGGCTGTTGTCAGGCCGCATTCCGGCCAATTTCAATATCCCGTCGCCATTGATGAACGACGAGCTCACGGAAGACGAGGATGCGATCACGCAGATGGATCTGGAGGAGCTGGGCATCCTGCCGCCGAGCGGCGAAAGTTCCGGCGATTGACCATTGGCCGGTCCCGAGATGAGGTCGTAGTCGCGTTTGCGATTTTCGCGAAACCGCCGGCAAAGTCTCTCTTTTGCCATTAGTAAGTGCGAATGTAAAAATCATCCTCTCGACTTGGAGATGTTTGGGCGCCTTCACCGGCCTTCGTCATCCCGATATGCGTGGATGCACTGCATTTTGTTGTTTGAAAAACATCCGCAAACGTCTTACATCGGGAAGACACTGTAATTGGGAGTTAAAGCAATGGGTTCTCTAAGCATATGGCACTGGCTCATCGTCCTGGCCATCGCGCTGTTATTGTTCGGCCGTGGAAAGATCCCGGAGCTGATGGGTGATGTCGCCAAGGGCATCAAGAGCTTCAAGAAAGGCATGAGCGACGACGAGGATACGTCGACGCAGACGACTTCCCGTACGGTCGAGCACAAGGCTGACGAAACGAAGTAATCATGTCGGCAGGCGCCAAGCCGAGAGGCTTGCCGTTGGCCCAGGAGCCTTTGCATGTTCGATATAGGCTGGTCGGAGCTGGTGATTATTGCCGTCGTCGCCTTGGTGGTCATCGGCCCTAAGGAATTGCCGGCGACCTTGCGTACCATCGGTAAGATGACCGCACGAGCCAGGAAAGTGGCAGGCGAATTTCGCGCTCAGTTCGATGAAGCCATGCGAGAGGCGGATCTGGATGATGTGCGTCAGACGATAGCCGACGCCCAGAAACTCAATCCGGTCAACTCGCTGCGGGAAGCCATGAACCCGCTGCGGGAGATGGGCAATGAGATAAAAGCCGACCTGCAGCGCACCGCGACGCCGGAAAAGACGACTCCCGCCGCGACACCCTTGCCGACCGAGCCGGTTCCCGGTGTCTCATCCGGCCTGCAGGAGGCGCTTGCAGCCACGTCCGCAGTACCTAGCGTATCGGGCAATCAGGCGCCGGCGGACGTTCCCGCTCCCCAGCCGGCGGTTGCTGCTGCGCCGCAGCCTGCTGTTGTTGTGAGTGAAACCGTCGGGAAGCCGAAAACCGTTCGCAAGCCTCGCGCCAAGGCGCCGGCCAAGACCGAAGATGTTGCAGCCGCTGTCGTCCAGACTCCCGTTGCGACCGAAAAACCGAAGCGAGTTCCGCGCAAGGTCGCGTCCGCCGCAGCCGTAGAGAAAACGCCTCAGGCTCCCAGCAAGCGCGTGACTGCTACAGCCAGCAAGGCGACAGCCAAGACATCCACGAAGAAGGACCAGGCATGACGGGTGATATCGACGATAAGCCGCAGCCGCTTATCGAACACCTCATGGAATTGCGCACGCGGCTGATCTGGTCGATCGCAGCTTTCTTTATCGCCTTCATCGGATGTTTCGCAGTGGCGAAGCATCTCTTCAACTATCTGGTCTATCCGTATAAATGGGCCGTCGAATGGGCGCATCTCGATCTGGCAAAGGCCGAGCTGATATATACGGCTCCGCAGGAGTTCTTCTTCACCCAGGTCAAGGTCGCCATGTTCGGAGCGCTGGTGATTTCCTTCCCGATCATCGCCGCGCAGATCTACAAGTTCGTGGCTCCGGGCCTCTATAAGAACGAGCGCAATGCCTTCCTGCCCTTTCTGATCGCATCCCCCATCCTGTTTCTGATGGGCGCCGCACTCGTCTACTTCTTCTTCACGCCAATGGTGATGTGGTTCTTCCTGAAGATGCAGCAGACGCCGGGCGACGGGCAGATCGGTATCCAGCTGATGCCGAAGGTCTCGGAATATCTGAGCCTCATCATGACGCTGGTCTTCTCCTTCGGTCTGGTCTTCCAATTGCCTGTCATCACCACGCTGCTTGCGCGCGTCGGCCTGCTGACCTCGTCCTGGCTTGCGGAGAAGCGTAAATTCGCGATCGTTTTTGCCTTCATCGTTGCCGCGGTGCTCACGCCGCCTGACCCGATGTCTCAGATCGGCCTTGCACTGCCGACGATCCTTCTCTACGAGATTTCCATCTACGCGGCGCGACTCGTGGAACGCCAGCGTACCCGGCAAGCGCTTGAAGAGAGTGGCGGGGCTTCGGAGATCTCCAAGGCGGACGACGCCTAGGCAAGGAAGCCTCTCGCCCAGTTTCCCAGGTATTTGCCGGTTCGGCCTCCGACCGAGACCTCGGTCGGAGTTGTACTCATGTCAAACGACCTGGAACGAAGATGCTTGATATCAGATGGATTCGTGAGAATGCCGAGGCTTTCGATGCGGCGCTTGCCAAGCGCGGTGCGG
>JBCNPI010000199.1:0-11439 GCA_039593415.1 Rhizobium sp.
CGCTCGAAAACGGCAAGGCGATGTTCACGCCCGATGGCGTCATGCCGGAAGACGGTCCGAAGACCGTTCTTGCCGTGCTTTCCGAGTTCTCCAAGAACGTCCAGGGCAAGTCCATCGACCTGAAGAGGACCTATACGACGGAATTCGTCAAGAACGCCAAGTAAGTTAGTTGGGTCCGGCCGCTTCCGAAAAGGACCGGAGGCGGCCGCTGCCGAAAGCTCTGCCGGCGAATGAACGAGCGAATGCTTGAAGCGCCGGTTCGCCCATTCCTACCTCATTTCCTGGGCAAGACTTCGATCGCGTCGAAGACGCGGGCCGAATATGTCAGCGCGGCATCTGCGTTAAGTACGATCGCGACACCCAGGGCGTCGTCACTCTCCCTGCTCCAAGGTCGATCGCCTTCTTGGCGCGAAACGCGATGCTGCCAGTTGCATCGTCACCGCTGCGGTGAGGGCAATGGTCCAGCGCATCCCTGCTCCGAGCTTGCCGGTTTCGTCTCCGCTGCCCTTGATGGTGTCGGGCTGCATAGCGCGTCCAGGCTCAGCTTTGCGAGCCCCCGAGCCGCCAAGTCGGGGGCTGCGCTCATTTGTGGGCGTCTTCCCTATCATCAACCAGCTTGGCCGGCGTGTGCAGCTGCGCGAAAATTATGCACACCCTGATGATTGAGGCATCCACTGAAACTCCATCAAACAAGCGGCAGCAAAACTCACCGCTCAAACGGTTCGCCGAGCGAGGCGACACCGTTAAGCTTGAGCAAGCGACGGTCTGCCGAGATGATGCCCAGGACGATAATCGTCACGAGATAGGGAAGACAAGCGAGCAGTTGCGAGGGCACGGCAATTCCGGTCGCCTGGGCGGCGAGCCCCATAAGCGATACGGCACCAAACAGGCAGGCGCCCAGGAAAATCCTCGTTGTCAGCCAGGTTCCGAATACGACGAGTGCAATGGCAATCCACCCGCGGCCGGCGATCATGCCATCTGCCCAGAGTGGTGTGTAGATCGTCGAGGCGTAGGCACCGGCAAAGCCTGCCATCATGCCGCCGAACGCAACTGCGCCCACGCGGATCGCAATGATCGGATAGCCGATGGCGTGAGCGGCTTTCGGATTTTCACCGACGGCGCGGAGAACTAAACCGACTTTGCCGTAGGCAAACGAGGCCCATATGCCAATTGTCATGACAAGCGAAATCCAGACGACGATATCCTGATCGAACAGGCCGCCGATGACAGGAATTTGCGAAAGCCCGGGGATTGCGATCTTCGGCAGAGTCGTGACGGTCAAGCTCTCGTAACTCTTGCCAAACAGCGCCGAGAGACCCTGGCCAAGAATGCCGAGCGCAAGGCCGGCGGCGACCTGATTGGCGTTGAAGCCGAGAACGATCCCGGCAAAAATCATCGACAGGAGCGCGCTCCCGAGACCCGCCGCGAGGAAAGCAGGAAAATGCCCGCCGCCGTGATAGACGACAATAAAGGCGATGACGGCACCAAACGCCATCAACCCTTCGACGCCAAGATTGAGGACGCCAGCGCGCTCGGCAACAAGCTCCCCCAAGGCTGCCAGCAGAAACGGCGTTGCGGCTGCCAGCATGCCCGAGAGAATGAACTCAATAGCGTTCATGACGGACTCCGAGCCGGTGAAGCGGGCCGCCATACGATGCGGTAGCGCACGAAGGTCACGGCGACGAGATAGATGAGGAGCAGACTGCCCTGGAATACGCGGACGGCGGCGACAGGCAGATTGGCTGAAACCATGGCATTGTCACCGCCAATGTAGAGCGCCGCCATGATGATCGAAGAGACGACGACACCGATCGGATTGAGACCGCCAAGATAAGCGACGATGATCGCCGCGTAACCATATCCCGTCGAGATGGAACGCTGCAACTGGCCAAGAGGTCCGGCAACCTCGGCAGCGCCGGCAAGGCCGGCTGCCGCGCCGCCGATAATCAGCGAAAGCCAGATCGCCCTGCTCTCCCTGAAGCCGGCATAACCCGCAGCTCGAGGAGCCAGTCCGCCAACCTGCAATTTGTATCCAGCGAAGCTTTTCTGCATGAAGAACCATGCCGCGATCGATAGAGCAACAGCGAGAAGAAGCGAGACGTTGATGCGTGTGCCTTCGAACAGGATCGGCACCATCGCATCGTATTGGAACATGACCGACTGTGGGAAATTGAAGCCGCCGGGATCTTTCCATGGACCAAGAAGCAGGTAATTGAGCAATTGGGCGGCAACAAAACTCAGCATCAGCGAAACGAGGATTTCATTGGCATTGAGCCTGACACGCCAGAAGGCTGTCAGCGAGGCCCATAACGCGCCGCCGATCGTGCCGAGCAGCAGCACCGAAGGCCAAATCCACTGGCCCGTTGCCTGCGGCATCCAGATGGGTATGGCGGAGGCGAAGATCGCGCCGAGGATGAATTGGCCCTCGGCGCCGATGTTGAAGACCTTTGCCCGAAAGCCGATTGCCAGACCCTGTGCAATGAGAAGCAGCGGCCCGGTCTTCAGCAAGACTTCGGAGAACGAGGCCCATGAGAAGAACGGCTCGATCAGCATGGCGTAGAGCACTGCCGCCGGATCGCGGCCCATGGCTATATAAAGGCCGAGATTGAGGAGGATAGTGGCGATGAGAGCGATTACCGGTGCGAGCAGCTTCGCAACGAACGAGGCCCGATCGCGCCGGGCCAGGGTGGGAAGAGCAGTGGAAAACGAACCGCTCATGCGGATGCCTTTTCACGTAGGGGCTGTGCGCCGATCATGTATCGACCGATCTCTTCCGGTTGCGTAGCGCGGGTGACGAGTGGCGGGCTCAGCGTGCCGTGATAAAGGACCTGGATAAAATCGCTGAGCTCGAACAATTCCTCGAGCTCTTCAGATATGACAAGAATGGCCATGCCTTGATTGCGCAACTCGATCAGCCGCTTGCGAATGGTGGAGGCCGCGCCGACATCGACGCCCCAGGTCGGTTGCGCGAGGAAGAGCAGCTTCGGCGCCAGCATGATTTCGCGCCCGACAATGAACTTCTGCAGATTTCCTCCCGAAAGCGAGCCTGCTTCCGCATCGGGGCCGGGGGTGCGCACGTCATAGGTCCGGATGCATTCGTTTGCGAAGTCGGTCGCCTTGGCGCTGTCGAGCAGGCCATGTCTCACGAGCTTCATGGGATGAGCTGTCAGGAGGCTGTTGAGCGTCAGCGACATTTCGGGGACAGCGCCATGGCCGAGCCGGTCTTCCGGAACAAAGGCAAAGCCCAGCTTCCGGCGGTTGGCGGCATCGAGGCTACCAACATCCCGTCCCATCATGAAGATCTGGTCGCGCTTGTCCCGGGGCAGCGTCGTTTCCCCCGAAATCAGCGATGCGAGTTCCTTTTGGCCATTTCCAGAGATACCGGCAATGCCGAGAATCTGACCGCTGCGCACCGTCAGGCTGATGGTGGAGAGTGGCATGCCGAAGGGATCGTCCGGCCGATAGTGAAGGCCGATGACCTCCAGCCGCTTTTCGCCCGCGGCCATAGGCATAGCGGGTATTGCTTCCGGCACGTCGCGGCCGATCATCATGCGGGCAAGCTCATGGGCGTCATGGTCGCGCGGGTCCACATGACCCGTTATGCATCCATCTCGCAGAATGGTCGCGCGGTCGCACAGGGACCGGATCTCTTCCAGCTTGTGCGAGATAAAAAGGATAGACACTCCGCCGTCGCGTAACCTGCGGAGTGTCTCGAACAGCTTCTCGACGGCCTGCGGCGGCAGCACGGACGTCGGCTCGTCGAGGATCAGCAGCTTCGGATCGGTCATAAGGCAGCGGATGATTTCCACCCGCTGCCGCTCGCCGACCGACAGTTCGTGCACATGAGCGAGCGGATCGACTTCGAGACCGAATTCATCCCCCAGTGCGCGGATGCGCTGCGCAAGCTCTCCCCGCCGACCTGCCACGATCAGGCGAATATTCTCGACGACCGTCAAGCTCTCGAATAGCGAGAAGTGCTGAAAGACCATCCCGATGCCGGCGCGCCTCGCCTCCGCGGGGGAGGCGAGGCTAAGCGGTTGCCCATTCCAGGCGATCGTTCCGTCATCCGGCCGCTCGATGCCGTAAATCAGCTTCATCAGGGTCGATTTGCCGGCACCATTTTCGCCAAGGATCGCATGGATCGAGCGGGGCGCGACATCGAGATCGATATGCCGGTTGGCGCGGACCTGGCCGTAGCTTTTGGAGATGCCGCGCAGCGACAGAAGCGGGATGGTCATGAGAGGCTTACTTCGGCAAAGGCGTCTTCACGCCCTTGACATGCCAGTCCATCGCAACGATCTGGGCGTCCGTCAGCGTCGCGCCCGAAGCAGCTCCTTCGCCGCCATCGGCTTTGGTGATCGGGCCGGTAAACGGCGAGAAGCCGCCGCTTCCGATCTTTGCTTCAATCTCCTTGATCTTGGCCATGGTGTCGGCCGGAATTGCGGGGCTCCAGTCGACGACTTCGACGACCTTGTCCGCCACGCCGAGAAAGGCATTGGCGCCCTTGAAGGTGCCGGCCAGATGCGCGTCGACCGATGCCTTGAAGAAGGGCGACCAGTCGGTGGATACGCAGCCGAGATAGGTCTTCGGCGCATATTTCTTCATCGAGGAGTTCAGGTTGAAGGCGTAAACGCCGGCTGCCTCGCAGGCGGATATGACCGAGGGCGTATCCTGCGCGTTCGAGAAGATCACGTCGCATCCCTGCGAGATCAATGCTTTGGCTGCTTCTTGCTCCTTGGCCGGATCGAACCAGGAATTGACCCAGACGACCGATACTTCGATGTCAGGCTTGACGGCCTGTGCGCCGAGCGTAAAGGCATTGACCGACGTGATCAGTTCGGGAATGGCGAAGGCTGAGACCGAACCGAGCTTGCCCGTCTTGGAGACGGCGGCTGCCGCCATACCGAGCAGATAGGTTCCCTGAAAATACTTGGCGGCAAAGGGCGAGAAATTCGGAGCGACCTGGAAACCGGACGCATGCAGAACGCTCACCTTGGGATTGCGGCGGGCAATCTGAAGCGCGCCGTTCTGATAGCCGAACGACCCGGCGATCAGGAAATGATTTCCGTCGGCAACCGTCTTGTTCATGATGCGATCCGCATCCGGACCTTCGGCGATGTTTTCGATCACCGTCACCTTGACCTTGTCGCCATAGGCGGCCTTGACCGGATCAAGGCCCGCGGCCAGCGCATGGCCCCAGCCGACATCGCCGATCGGCGAGGGGACGACCAGCGTGATGCCGAGCTGCTCGGTGGCGGCGAAAGCGGAGCGACCGGTAAAGGCTGTTGCGAGGCCTGCGACAGCCGCGCTCTTCATCAATGTTCTGCGGGTCAGATTCTTCTGCATCCCAGTTCCCCTTGTTGGTTTTTCAGAATTCCACTGTTGCAAGTGCCGCTTCGGCCGCGGCAAAGAGTGCTGCCTCATCCAGTCCGGTGAATTCACCGTTTTTCCAGACGATCCGTCCGTTGATCATGGTCAGATCGGTGGGCATGCCGATCCCGACCTTGGCAATCAGGCTCAGCGGATCGTGCCGTGTGCCGACATAGTCCATCCGTCGCGTATCGATCGCGAAAAGGTCGGCCGCCATGCCGGGTGCGAGACGCCCGATATCCGTGCGCCCCAGCAGGCTTGCACCGCCGCTTGTCGCATAGCGCAGAAAATCGAGCGGTGCGGGGACGGCGTGCTGCCGCGTCGAGGCCGTCAGGCACTGCAGCATATAGGCGGAATGGATGCAGTGCATGAGGTTCGAGTTGTCGTTCGATGCCGCTCCGTCGCAGCCGAGGCCGATGCGTAAGCCGAAAGCCTGCATCGCCGGGATGTCTGTGACTTCGGCGCCGACCAGATAGACCGGCTCCGGGCAATGGGAGACGCCGGTGCCGCTTGCCGCCATTTTGCGCAACTCGCCGTTCGTGAGCTCCCAACAATGGGCGTAGAACGTATCAGGGCCTGCAAAACCCAATTCCGCGCAGTAGTCGACCGTGCGCATGCCATGCCGCGCTTCGATAACAGGGCTTTCGCCTTCGCCGACATGTGTGTGCATCTGAACGCCGCGATCACGCGCCAGCGCGACCGACTCAACGAAGGTTTCGCGATAACAATTGACCGGCTGGCAAGGGGCTACCACCACCTGGCGCATGCTGAAGGGGCCGGCATCGTGATAGCAGTCGATCAGCCGCGCACAGTCGGCGATGAATTCATCCGTGGTCTCGAGCATAGCATCCGGGATCGTCGACCCTTCGGATTTCGGCAGGGTGTTGCCGCCACGGCCTGCATGAAAGCGCATGCCCAGAAGTTCGGCTGCCTCAAACTGGCGATCGATCAGGCGCTTTCCTGCATGGCGGGGAAAGCAATATTGATGGTCGAAGGCGGTCGTGCAGCCGTGCTTGATCATTTCGGCCATCGCCGTGACGGAAGAATGATAGAAGCAGTCCTCCGTCAGCCGCGAAAAGATCGGATAGATCCGGTCGAGCCATTCGATGACGGAAAGCTTCGTCCAGTCGAGATCCGCCCGGTTGCGCACGAAGCACTGAAAGAAGTGGTGATGGGTGTTCACAAGTCCCGGATAGACGAACCAGCCGGATGCGTCCTGGACGATCGTGCCCTCGGGCAGGGCATTCAGCAAGAGGTTCTCGCCGATCGCCTGGATCGCCGGGCCTTTGGTGAGCAGGTCGACGTTTCGGCGTACGCTCGTTCCCTTGCCCTCATCGACGATCACAGCGGCGCAATTTTTCAGGAGATAGCCGGTCATTCCATCACGTCTCCACCGCCGGGTGCGGATCGGGTTTCAGCTCATGCAGGCGGTGAATGCCGGGCATTTCGATGAACCCGGGCAGGCTGCGGATGGCGCGCATCCAGAGCCGGATCAACGGGTAGGGGTCAAGCGAGATACCGCCGTCGGGCGCAAGCGCGACATAGGGAAAGCAGGCGATATCGGCGATGGTCGCCTGGCTTCCTGCGAGGAATTGCATGCCGCGTTCGCCCTGTTCGAAGAGGCCGGCTTCGAGCTCGCGCAATGCCGCGATCCCCTGAGCCTGTAGCACCTTGATGTCACCCGGTCGCAGGAGCATTTCGTGGAGCCGTGCGCCACCAAGATTGGCTGTCAGGCGATGCGAGAAGGAGAGCCATTGCCCTACGCGCGCCGTCTCTTGCGGCGAACCCTGGCCCAGCCATTCCGGCGCAGCATTGGCCGCGAGATAGGCAAGCATGGCGGAGGATTCGGTGAGCACGAGATCGCCATCTTCGAGGATCGGAATGGAGCCCGCCGGATTGAGCGCCAGCAGCTCCCGCCCGCGATGCTCCGCGCCGGGATGGAAGTCGACGGGCCGGATGTCGAGCTTGATGCCGAGGATCGCGGCCATGAGCCGTACCTTGTAGCAGCTCGGCGATAGAACATAGTCGTAGAGCTTCATTGTGCGACCAATTGTGCGCCGTAGGTATAATTATGGCGCTTGAGCCATCGCCGGTAGGCGACCGAGGTAAGGTCTGCCCTTGTCGGAATTTCCATGCCGGGATCGAGTGGAAGAAGCGCGGGTATCTGGTTTTCGAGGATCGAGCGATCCTGCAGGAAGATCGTCTGCTGAAAATGGATGAGGTCGGTCATCGGCGTTTCGTCATCGAAGAGGGCCATCCACGGCCATACGTCGCAAAGGTCTTCCGCAAGAGGCTGAACAAACAGGGTGATGACGTCCCATTCGCCGGGGCGCGGAGGACATGTCTTGTAGAGTACGGAACAGGTCGGTGCCGGCACGCGGTACATGTATTCGGTGGTAATGCCACTGGTTGCCGACTTTGCAGCCTGCGGCTGGTAGAACTTCACCTGCGTTGCCCAGACTTCATCCTCATTCTCGCGGATCTCGACCTTATAGTTTTCGACCTCCGTATGCGGTTCCGCACCGAGGATGTCGGTGTGGACGAAGGGGAAGTGTGCGATATCGAGAAAGTTCTCCACGGCGCGAAGCGGCGAGCAGCGTACCCGCACCACGCCGACATCGACGAATCGGCGGCCCGGCTGATCAGCCTCCGGAATGTCAAAAAGCTCCTTCTCCGGCTTTCCGAGCGAGGACCAGACATGGCCATACCGAATGCGGACGGGGAGAGCTCTTCCCTCGGCTGTCACCACCCGCGCATTCCCATCCTGATCGCGCGCGACCTCGATCGCCTCGCCCATCAGCCGGGTCTTGCTTCCTTTCCCGCTGAGCTGGCTGAAGAGGCCGACCGGATACCATTCGTCGATCATCGCGCCACCCTTCATCCTGCAATCTCCCTGTGGCGCTCTTCCGCCGTACGGCGAAGGGATTCGACGATCCGGGACGCCGCAATGCGATCTGCTGGGCTGCGATCTTTTCCGACTATGAGAAGAACGAGCGTATGTCTCTCCTGGGGCGCCAGCAGCAGGCCGATCCAGGGAAATTCGGGCAGGCGGACCAGCCCCCTTGCGTCAGCTTTCGCCCCTGCTGCTGCCTCGATTGCCGCAACGTTCGTTTCGACGCTCAAAGAGCGTAACGGCTTGAGTTCGTCGAATTGCGGAGGTTGCATTGCCGGCTGCCCGACGGCTGCCCATAGGATGCCCCCCGTTTCCTCGATCTTCTGGACGGCGACGCGAATGGTTTCCGGCGGAACCAGATTGGGATGAGCGGGAATACGGACGCATCCGCCCGACAGCGAATAGCCCCATCCGTGATAGATACAGGAGAGCACTTCGCCGCGGACGAAACCATGCGACAATCTCATTCCGCGATGCGGGCAGCGATCGGAAGATGCAGTTGCGCGGCCCGACTGACTGCGCCACAGGGCGATCGGGCCAACCGATGTCCAAGCCGGGATAACGGTTCCTGGTGGCAGATCGGAGGAAAGAGCGACTGGTGCCCAGGATCCGGCCCCATCAAGTGGCATAGCCTAAACTTTCTTAATTTCACCAACGGCTTAGAACCGACGGCCATAAGCAGGCGCCGATGCCTGCCCCCACAGTGCTCAAAGGTTTGCATAAATAATTCGCATTGGCAATAATGATTAAATAAAAGGCAGAAAATCAGGAATTCCTAAAATGGGATGTTGCGGGACCATGCATGACTCTGCGCTGGATCTCGTCGACCCAAACGTCGATCGGACCAAGCGAGCAGCCCATCTCCAGCATGTCGATCAGCTCCGCAGGCCCGGTGACCTCAAGTTCGATCCGGCCCGCATCGGAATGGAAAAACGTCTGCGAAAGTCCGAGCTTATTGGCATGACGCTGTATCCATGGGACGAACGAGGCCGTGTTAAGATCACCCAGTATCGTCATGCGCTCTCGAAATTCACCTTGCGGCATGTGCATTCGCCAATGATCCTTGCCTTGCATCAAGATGACAGAATAACCGCTTCGTGGGTTTGCGAAAGGGGCATCTTACAAAGCAATGCTCCGCTACCCCTGTGGACAGCGGAGCTTAAGGCTGTGTCAATTCTTGATCGTATCTTCCAGGAAGAAGCGGCCGAGAGGGTTTTGATGGAAGCTATCGATGTTCTTGCGGGCGACGTTAATGTAGGGGCTGTAGTAGAGGTCGATCCAGTTGACGTCGTCCTTCGCCATCTTCTGCAAATCGATATACATCTGGTCGCGCTTCTTCGGATCCAGCTCCAGCCGCGCTTTGGCGACGAGATCCTTCACCACATCGTTCTTATAGTTGGTCATATAGTTGTTGTTGGAATCGTGACCGAGAACGAAGGTCGTCTTCTGGTCCGGATCGAGGATATCGTTGGTCCAGTAATTGACGGAGATGTCATAGTCGCCAGCAATGGTCATGTCCCATTCCTGACTGGGATCGACCTTCTGTAGATTGGCTGTGATGCCGGCCTTGGCGAGCTGCTGCTGCACCAGGACGGCCGTTTGCTCATCCACTTCATCGCCGGCGCGGATCAGGTATTTTAACGTGAGATTGGAGACGCCTGCCGCCGAAAGCATCTGCTTGGCCTTTTCCGGATCGTAGGGGCGTTGCGGATTATCCGCATAGTAATACAGGGCCCCCTTGGGGATATAGGAATTTGCAACCGTGCCCTGATGGAAGGTAACGGCGTCGACGATCGCCTTTTTGTCGATCGCCATGTCCAGGGCCTGGCGGACTTCCTTCTTGCCGAGGTCGCCGTGGGCGTGGTTGATCAGCAGGTGATCCTCACGTGTTGACGGATCGATCAGCACATCGAGGTTCGGGTCCTTTTTCAGCTCCTCGACGCGCGAGAAGGGCACGAAGATCGCGGTATCGAGCTGGCCTGCCTGCACGTTCAGCATGCGGGTGTTGTCGTCCGGCACGGAAATCCATTCGACGCCGTCGAGCCTGACGCGGTCGGCCTGCCAGAAATTCGGGTTCTTCTTCAGGATGATGCGGTCGCCGCGGCGCCATTCCTCGACGGAGAAAGCACCCGAGGCGATCGGCTTTTCCGCATAGGCATCAGCGCCCAAGGATTGCATGCCGGCCTTCGAGATGACCGAGGCATTCGGAAGCGCAAGCGTCGACAGGAAGGGTGCCGATGCGTGTTTGAGCTTGACCGTCAGCGTGTGCGGATCCGTCGCGACGGCGGTATCGATAACCTTGTAGGAATCGCTCCAGAGCGACGCCGGATCGTCGCGGATGCGCAGAAGGCTGAAGGCTGCATCATCAGCCGTCAGCGGCGAGCCGTCGGAAAATTTCGCATCGCGAATCTTGAAGACATAGGTCAAGCCGTCCTCCGAGGCGGTCCAGCTTTCCGCGAGACCCGGCTCCAGCTTAGTCCCCGTCTTGTCGACGCGCACCAGCACGTCGTAAACGTTGGAGAACACCCAGTTGTCAATATTCTGCGCTGTTTTGATCGGATCGAACGTCGTCGAGTCCTCACGGCGACCGATGGTCAGCACGCCGGCGGCTTCCGCATAGCTCGCGCTCAGCGTCAGGCCGGCGAGGACGGCGGCAAGCCCGATTGTCTTCCATTTGTTGATCATGAATTCGTTCCCTTCGTTGTTATCGCATGCGTTTGGCTGATTGTGTCTGCCCGGCGGGTGCCGCATCGCGCTCGCCATGCAAGGGCTTGTCCGGATCGATATCGGGAATGGCTGCAATGAGCGCTGCGGTATAAGCATGCTTCGGGCGGGAGAAGATTTCCTGCGAGCGGCCTTCTTCGACGATCTCGCCGCGATACATCACGACGGTTCGCTCACAGAGGTCGCGCACGATGGCGAGGTCGTGAGCGATGAAGATCAAGGTCAGGTTCATCCGGCGCGTCAATTCGCGGAAGAGATCGATGATCTGCGCTTGGATGGTGACATCGAGGGCAGCCACGCATTCGTCGGCGATGATGAGCTTCGGATCGACCGCAAGCGCCCTTGCAATGCCGGCGCGCTGGCATTGGCCGCCGCTCATGCTGCGCGGCTTGCGATCGGCGAATTCGCGCTCCAGTCCGACGAGATCGAGCAGCTCGCCGATGCGTGCGAGG
>JBCNPI010000002.1:0-125432 GCA_039593415.1 Rhizobium sp.
CGGGCCTGGATTTGATGTGTCTCGGGAGGAAATAGATGGCATCGAAGAACGAACTTTCACTCATCAATGCAATCAAGGCGTCTCGGCGTCAATTCATAGTCGGCACGGGTGCCGCCCTGGCGGCCACGGCGCTTTATCGCCCGGCAATAGCCAACGGCGGCGAAGTGACGATCATTTCGGATATCGGCAATGCCAGTCAGCGCGCCGTCCTTGAGCGAATTGCCGCCGACTTTACCAAGAAGACGGGGACGAAGGTCACCATCAACAATATGGATCACGAGGCCCATAAGACGGCCATCCGCAGCTACCTCGTCGTCGGCGCTCCTGATATCTGCTTCTGGTTCTCAGGCAATCGAATGAAGGCCTTCGTCGATCGCGGACTGTTCGACGATATTTCCGACCTGTTCGCCAAGGAAGGCTACAGTGACAAGCTGGGCGCCACCATGACGGCCGTCACCGTCAATGGCAAGCAGTACGGTCTGCCGCTCGGCGGCATTCTCTGGGGTCTTTTCTATCGCAAGGACGTCTTTGCCGAGAAGGGCTGGACAGCGCCGAAAAACTGGGACGACTTCCTGAAATTCGGCGAGGCCGCAAAGTCCGCCGGCATGACCCCCATCAGCATGGGCACGAAGGAGCTGTGGCCGACCGGCGGCTGGTTCGACCACCTCAACCTGCGCATCAACGGCTTGGACAAACACCTTGCGCTGATGGAGGGCAAGGTCCCCTATACCGATCCTATGCTGAAGCCAGTCTTCGACAAGTGGGAGGAACTCATCAAGGCCAATTTCTTCTCCGCAAGCGGTCCGTCCTTCGGCTGGGAGCAGGCAGGTGCCGCTCTGGCGCAGAAGAAGGCAGCGATGATGGACCTTGGAGGCTTCATCAAGTCTGCCTTTCCGGCAAGCGACGAGGGCCAGATCGCCTTTGCACCTTTCCCGGAAATCGTCCCCGGCGTCGAACGCTACGAGGATTTCTCGGTCAACTCCGTGCATATCCCTGCCAAGGCGAAGAACCGGCAAGGTGCGCGCGATTTTCTGGCCTACTTCTATCAGCCGGAAAATCTCGGCGCGTTCCTCGAAGCCGAAGGCACGATTCCGCCACGCAACGATTGCCCGCCGAGCAAGGACCCATTGGTCAATATCGCGGTGGAATCGCTCAAGTCCGTGAAGGGAACCTCGCAATATTATGATCGCGACACCGATCCGGATATGGCGCAGGACGGCATGAAGGGCTTCCAGGAATTCACGGTCAAGCCGGAGCGGCGCGACCAGATCCTGGCGCGTCTCGAAAAGACCCGCGCACGCATTTTCAAATAGTCCTCCCGGACCAGGGCGCGGCGGTACGGGTCTTGCGGCCCGTCGTCCCTGCCGCGCCACCCTAGAAAGGCGCGCCTGTCAAGGCGCCTTGAATTATCGAACCAAGAAGTCTGAACCATGTGGAAAAAGCACAGGAACTGGCTGACGCCCGTCCTCTTCATTGTGCCGGGATGCATCCTGTTCGGGACGATCATCATCGCTTCCTCGGTAGAATCGGTCTGGATATCATTCTTCGACTGGGACGGCGTCGGCCAGAAGACCTGGGTCGGACTGGCGAACTATTCCGAACTTCTGTCCGACCCCCAGTTCTACGTCTCGCTGAAGAACAATCTCATATGGCTTGTGATGTTCATGGCGGCGCCGCCGCTCGGACTGGCGCTGGCGCTGCTCGTCAATCAGCAGATCGCCGGCATGCGGATCTTGAAGTCGCTCTTCTTCATTCCGCTCGTACTCGCCACGGTCACGGTCGGCGTCGTGTTCGGCTGGGTCTATGATCCGAATTACGGGCTTCTTGCGCTGATCTTCAGCCTCTTCGGCGCGACAGCGCCTGCCCTGCTCGCCGACGAGCATTTCGTCACCTTCGCCGTGGTTGCCGCCGCGCTCTGGCCGCAGATCGCATTCTGCATGGTGCTCTTTCTCGCCGGCCTCAACAATCTGAGTTCCGATATCATCGGGGCCGGACGTGTCGATGGCGCCCGCGGCTGGAGCATGCTCTGGCACGTTGTTCTGCCGCAATTGCGCGAGGTGGGTTTCATTGCCCTTGCTGTCACCGTCGTCGGCGCATTGCGATCCTTCGACATGATCGCGGTCATGACATCGGGCGGCCCGTTCGGCTCGTCCGAGGTCCTGGCCTACCAGATGTACGAACAGTCGATCTTCTCCTACCGTTTCGGCTACGGCGCGGCGATCGCCACCGTCCTTTTTGCAATCATGATCGTTTTCATTACCTGGTATCTGCGCGTCATGGTGCGCATGGAACGGGAGACACGCTGATGTATCCTCGCCCCATTCCCGAAGAAAAGCCGGCTCTTCGCGGCCTTTATGCCGGTTTTGTCGGTCTGATCCTCATACTCTGGCTGCTGCCGCTCTTTGCCGTCATGCTGACCGCATCCAAGACGGCCGATGAAATCATGGCCGGCAAATACTGGACCTGGCCCGAGCACTTCAATCTTGTCGAGAACTTCCAGGCGGTCTTCCAGCAGACAAACATGTGGGGCTATTTCGTCAACAGCCTCATCATCACCCTGCCTTCGGTGCTGCTGGTTCTCGTGTTTTCGACGCTGACCGGCTATGTGCTCGCGCGTTATAATTTTCGCGGCAACGCCCTGCTCTTCTCGCTGTTCGTCGGCGGCAACTTCCTGCCGGCGCAGATCATGATGATCCCGGTGCGCGATCTCATGGTCAAATTCGGCCTCTACGACACCTATCTCGCGCTGATCATCTTCCATGTCGCCTTCCAGACAGGCTTTGCGACGCTGTTCATGCGCAATTTCATCGCGGCGCTGCCGGACGAATTGTTCCAGGCCGCGCGTGCCGAAGGCGCCTCTCCCTGGCAGACGATGCGCCACGTCGTCATACCGCTGATGCGGCCGGCGCTTGCAGCCCTTGCGATCCTGATCTTCACCTTCGTCTGGAACGATTATTTCTGGGCGATCGTGCTGACGCAGAGCGATGTCGTGAAACCCGTGACGGCGGGCCTGAACAATCTGAGAGGCGAATGGACATCCGCCTGGAACATCGTGGCGGCGGCAACCTTGTTCGTCGCCGTTCCGCCGGTCCTGATGTTCTTCCTGATGCAAAAACATTTCATCGCGGGCCTGACCATGGGCGCCGTCAAGGGCTGACATGTCCCGCATCGCGCGAACAGATTTGGAGTATCACTCATGAGCCATGTAAAGCTGATCGATATCGACAAATATTATGGCGGCTACCACGCCCTGCGTTCGGTCAATCTCTCCGTCGACAAGGGCGAGTTCATCGTCATGGTCGGCCCGTCGGGCTGCGGCAAATCCACCACCCTGAAGACGATTGCCGGGCTAGAGACTATCAGCTCGGGCGAAATCTGGATCAACGACCGCAATGTGACGCGCGAGGAACCGGGCGATCGCGGCATTGCCATGGTTTTCCAGTCCTATGCACTTTATCCGCACATGACGGTCGCCGAGAACATGGGCTTCGGCCTGAAGATGGCAAAGCGGTCGCAAACCGAGATCGATGCTGCCGTCAAGCGCGCGGCCGAAATCCTCAGAATATCGGACCAGCTCGACAAGCGCCCAAAGCAGCTTTCGGGCGGTCAGCGCCAGCGCGTCGCCATCGGCCGCGCCATCACCCGCTCGCCCGAGGTCTTCCTCTTCGACGAGCCGCTCTCCAATCTCGATGCCGCTCTGCGCACGCAGATGCGCGTCGAGCTTTCGACGCTCCATCAGCAGCTCGGCTCGACGATGATCTATGTGACGCACGATCAGGTCGAAGCGATGACCATGGCGAGCCGCATCGTCGTCTTCAACAAAGGCATCATCGAACAGGAAGGCGCACCGCTCAATCTCTACCACAATCCGGCAAACCAATTCGTCGCCGGCTTCCTCGGCGCGCCGCGGATCAATTTCGTCAACGCAAAGCTCGTTTCGCTTCGCGACGGCATCGCTGAAGTCGCCCTCGAAGGTGGCGGCACGATGGTCCATGTTCCCGTGGCCGATGTCGGCGATCTTAAAGCGCAGGCGAGCCTCACACTCGGCATTCGGCCGGAATCGCTGAAGATCGGCGCCTCCAGCGAGGACACCGCCATTTCTTTTGATGGCAAGGTCCGCCTCGTCGAGCAGCTCGGCCGCGAAACCATTCTCTATGTCGACGCAGGTTCGCTTGCCACGATCGGTTCGGAAAGCGGCACACGCAATTTCACCGTTCAGCTCGGCAACGCGACCGGGTTTTCGGTCGGCGAGCAGGTCAAGCTGTCCGCCTCGACACCCTCCCTCTACCTCTTCGGTCCCGATGGCAGAACCCTCAGCCGGCCGAAGTCAATCATTGCCTCTCTGTAAAGAAAGCTTGTGACCTCATGAAAGTTTTGGAAAGAAAGCCGCTCTCCGTCTGGCGGACGCTCAATCTCGACGGCTTCATGGTCGGCGTGCCGCATTATCCCGAACATGTCGGCGAAAGCTATTGGGACCGCGATGCCGAACGCATGGCGGCTGCCGGTTTCAACACAGTTCGCATGGCGGAATTTGCCTGGCACATCATGGAGCCGCATGAAGACCATTTCGACTTCTCGCTCTTCGACAAAGCGATTGCCGGCTTGGCCAAGCAGGGCATCCAGACCATTCTCTGCACGCCGACGGCAACGCCGCCGCGCTGGCTGACGGCGAAGTACCCGGAAGTCCTGCGTGTCGATGCAAACGGCAGACAGGCAAGCCATGGATCGCGCCAGCATTGCGATACGACGAGCCCCGTGCTGCGCCGGCACAGCCAGCGCATTACCCACGCGATGGCCGAGCATTACCGCGACAATCCTGATGTCATCGGCTGGCAGACGGATAACGAGCTCAACACGACGACTTCCGAAAGCTACTCGCCATCGGCGCTCATCGAGTTCCAGAAGTTCTGCCGCGCGAAATATGGAACGATCGAGGCCTTGAATTTTGCCTGGGGCGGCGACTTCTGGGCGACGGCGTACCAGACCTTCGACCAGATCGTCTTCCCGAAGCCGATGAACCCGTCTTTTTCCAGCCCCGGGCATGTGCAGGACTATCACCGCTTCCTCGCCTTCGCGACGGCTCTCTTCCAGCATGATCAGGTGGACATCCTGAGGGCTACCAATCCCGCATGGTTCATCTTCCATAACCTCGGGAACCTTGCGGACATCGATTTCCGCGGCCAGTTCGGCCAGGATCTCGATTTCATCGGTTTCGACATCTATCCCTTCCTGTACGATGAGATGCGCCGCGGCGGCGGTCATGCGACCACGCAGGCCTTCCATCTCGACCAATGCCGCGCCTATTCCGGCAATTTCATCGTTCCGGAACAGGCCTCCGGCCTCGGCAGCCAGCCGGGCTTCTCCTCATCCGTGCCGGAACCCGGCGAGATGCGTCGCATGGCGATGACCTCGGTATCGCGCGGCGCGGACGGACTGATGTTCTTCCGCTGGCGGCCGGCGCATTTCGGCGCCGAGATCTACTGGAACGGCATTATTGATCACGACGATGTTCCACGCCGCCGTTACGAAGAAGCCAAGCAGTTCGCATCCGACATCCGCAAGATCGGGGACAAGCTGCTCGGCACCACCGTCCGTATGGATATTGCCATTGCCGGCGCCGATTTCGACAACCAGGAAGCCTACAAGACTTACGCGATCGGCCTGCCAAGCCCGATGCAGGATGCCGCCCATCTGCACCGCGCATGCTATGAGGCCGGCATTGCCTGCGGTTTCATCCATCCGGAAGATGATCTGTCGCGCGTCAAGGCGCTCTATGTTCCCCATTGGGTCATGTGGAAGGAGGAGTGGTCGGCAGCAGTGGAGAAGTTCGTCGCGGATGGCGGTACGCTCATCCTGTCGGCAATGACAGGGACCCGCGACGACAACAACCATATCATCCGCACCCAGGCGCCAGGCACAGCGCTTTCCAAGCTTTCCGGCGTCAGCGTCTACGAATTCGGCCCCGTCTCCGCACCGGGCGCGGACGGGCTGTTCACCGGATTCCGTGAAGGCGGCATCGGCAGCTATCAGCCGTCGCCTCGCCCGGCGGCGAGCTCTGCCTTGCGCACCTACACCTACACGATCGGCAACCGTCAGTTCGTGGCTGGACACCTTTACGAGAAACTCGAGACGGAAACCGACGTTCAGACCATTGGCATCTGGTCGAACCGCTTCCTCGATGGCACGCCGATGCTGACGCGCCGCAAGCATGGCAAGGGACAGGTCTATTATCTCGGCACCTACCTCACCGCGCCACTGGCGGACGCCCTGCGCAACCTGCTGACCTCAGATGGTGTGGCTATACCTCTGGTGGAGGACCTGACGCCGGGGGTGGAAGTATCGCTGAGAGAAGCTGACGATCGCAAGCTCCTCTTCGTGCTGAACACCACGCATGAGGAGAAGACGGTCAAGCTGCCAAAGGGAAGAGATCTTCTGAACGGCACAATGGTCGAAGGCAACACCCACCTGGCCCCCTACGGCGTTCTCGTCGTAAGTTTGTAATCCAGCAAGTGGGGCCGGCTTTCCTGAGCCGCTAACCCAAGACGGGTTGCCACACAGTCTAGTAGTTGCAAGGTGCGCGGCGTGCTGCGACTTCCGTTGACCGCGATCAAGCTATCGTTCACCAATGGCCGCGTTGTCCTGTCTATGTTGCGATCGTCGTAAAAGCGCTTTTGGATGCGGAATGTCGCGGAACTAGGACCACCACTCCCCGCGCGGGAGGCATGTGCGACAGCTCATCACTGGGGCCGGGAGTTGGGAAAACTTGGCCACACGGTGCGGCTAATGCCACCAGCCTACGTGAAGCCCTATGTCAAACGAGGCAAGACCGATGCGGCCGACGCGGAGGCGATATGCGAGGCAGTCACCCGACCAACCATGCGTTTCGTCGCAGTCAAGAGCGTGGAACAGCAGAGCATGTTGATGCTGCACAAAACTCGAGACATCTTGGTCCGGCAACGCACCATGCTGATCAACGCCCTGCGCGGACACCTTGCTGAACTCGGCATCATCGCTTCACGGGGGGACCGCCGGTGTGAAAGCAGCCATCGAGGCATTTCATAAGGCCCAGGACAGCCTGCCTGCATTGGCGCGCAAGGCATTGCACGGGCTAATCGACCAGATGCGCACCCTTGTCCGCGAAATCGAAAAGATCGAGGAGACAATCTTGACCTGGCATCGCAAGAATATGGCGAGCCAGCGTCTGGCCGCGATCCCAGGCATCGGACCAATCACAGCGAGCGCGATCACGGCGGTGGTCTCGGATGCGACACTATTTCCCTCGGGCAGATCCTTTGCAGCATGGCTTGGTCTAACTCCGCGCTCGCACAGCAGTGGTGGCAAGGAGAAACTTGTCGGCATAAGCAAACAGGGCGATAGCTACATTCGGCGTTTACTGGTTATCGGTGCCACCGCGGTGATCCGACGGGCGCGACAGGACAATGCCAGTGAGAGCTGGGCTGCCAAACTGCTTGCGCGTAAGCCGGCACGGTTGGTCTCGGTAGCGCTGGCTAACAAGACAGCTCGCATCGCATGGGCGCTGCTGGCACATGACCAAACCTATCTCGCAGGTGCTGGCACAGCATGAAGGATATTCCGTTCGGCGATACCAGATTGCAAGCTGGACGGCAGATGGTGAGAGTGATGAGACGTGATGACGAACCGGTCGAACCGGGGATTGATCAATCCGAGATTCTCAAGGCGCTTCGAGCGCGCTAATTTGATTGGAGCCCAATCCGCGACTTCATCAGGGCCTGCGGCCATATGCGCCGCCTCGTAAAGGCCGGACAAGCGACATGTCGATCTTAGACCGCTCCAGCCTGCATTTTCATTTGGCGCTGATTCATTCCGTCGCGAATATACCGTTGACGAACCAGCGATGTCGCATCTGAGCAGGGACGCAGCGAAATGCAAAACTGGATGGGATCGCGCAAGATGAGCGAGCTGCTACCTTTATGCCGCTTTCCGCCGATGCCGGTCAGTAGCGGTGATGTTGGTGTTTGTACCAACCGCGATGATGACCGCGCCAGTAGTGGCTCCGGTAGCTGCGATGCGATCCCCAATGGTGAGGCCGGTGATGTCGCGGGCCGTGCCAATGGCGATGGTGATGATAACGGACCGTTTGAACGGATGATTGGATCTCCGGCTTCTTCATGTTCATCATCGGTGCCGCTGATGCAGCACCCGCACCAAGCAACAGGCCAACACCAAGAAGCGACGCGAGCAGACTTTTAAAGATTTTCATAGCGAACCTCCATTACTGTCGAGATCCTGAAACCGGACGCCTGAACCGGTCATGAATAATTTCCGCTCCCTCGTCCCGGTGACATTTTTTTCGATCAAGCCTTCGCTATCAAGCCTTCGCCAACGTGAAGCCGGAGCAGAACCAAATACTAAGTCGCCTTTCCGTATTTACACATGAAAGTGCCTAATGCCTTAGGTGATGGCTATCCCGTTATGGCGGGCAGTATGATGCCCGCCATATTGTTCGCAAATGGGCGCGGCTTAGTTATCGGTCGGCGCCGTCTCTGTGGTCATGCATTCGGACAGGCCCATGAAGGCCTTCTCCCCGCCCGCGAGGCTGAAATCGGCAGTGGCGCCGTTTGCGGTCAGGCTCAGCGATTTGCCGCTGGTCAACGCCGCAACTGCCTCGGTCGTGTTCGGGACGTCGATCGTTGCCGTTGCTGCGGTGTCAGCAGTCGACGAGAAATCCGTGGCCGTGCCACCATCGACCGACCAGGAGCCGGTCACCTGATCGCCCTTGGCGAAAGTGAACTTCGAAGAATTGGCAAACAGGGCGACCTTGTCGCCAACGGCAAGAAAGCCGATGCCTGTCGCGGTGTTCTGAGCGAGGCAACCGATGAAGTTGTCGCCATCTTTCAGTGGCGTGACGGAGAAATCGGCGGCATCGACGGACGCAGTGGTGAGAAGTATGGTGGCAAGGGTCACGGTTGTCAGGTGAAGTCTGTTCACAGCATTTCCTTCATGAGCGGGTAAAGTGATTAAGTGCTTAATTACAAAAACCTCCAACGCCGGTTGGACGGAGCGGAGAATCTACGTTCAGCGAAACGGAAGCCTCGCCAAACCCTCAGCCGTTGTCGCCCGGATTGTCGTTTCACTTATAAGCCGGCAAGACGGTTCCATTCCAATACTTAAACAGAAAGTACCCGGACATTTTCGCGGTTCATTTCTGGGCTATTCATGACCATCGAACGCTTTTCTAGGTAAAGGCGAGCAAGAGCCGATTGATACTGCCTCGCCAAGTTGGTCACAAACCCAGATCCCGATCGAGCTTGATGCTATCGCCCATTGCTGCAAAACAGCCCGGACCGGCGAAACGCATTCTTACAATTACGTGCCAAGCGACATCAGCGGTCCGGATCGTTGCTGACGGCAGGCCAACGAGGTGTTGATTATCGCACGAATTTGGCCCGCTTTTTCATGTCGGGCGGATCCGCCCACATTGCAAGAAAATGTTTTCAATCAACTCGATAAATGCAATCAGTTGGTGCAACACGAAATGAAAAAGTGGCGCAAATCGAGCTGAAACTCAACACGGACCGCTCTGCATCGCTTTGTGTGCTATTCTACGCGAGGTCAAATTGGGAAAGGTTCTGAATCGACCGAGTTTGCAGGGATAAGAGGGCCGATTCACGACCGATGCGCGCTTCTCGACGTCAGGATCGAGCTGCCTTGGTAGGAATACCATACGAGGCGCATCACTTGCCGTCCGTTCCATCCCCCAGCGTAGATCGCCCTGATGCAGGTGCTCAAAGTTCCCCTAGCTGAGCAGGCGAAATCGGCCGCCCTGCCCCTTGTGCGGGCGCAGTCATGCTCTCACGCTGAATAAATCGGCTGCGAATGACATGTCGCATTTCCGGCTGTTGCTCCGACTGATCGATGGCTGCCAGCAGGAGAGCAACCGCCGCCTCGCCCATTGTTGAGTTCCGCGAGATTTTGACCATGATTGCCATTTCGCGCTAACCCGCCAAGGCAGATGCAATGGCCTGAAAAGATTGATGGTTTAAATTTCCGGTTGGATCATGGCCAAACGCAAAATTGGATTAATTCATTACGGAAATCAACACACTGGCGACAGATGGACTGCGATGGGCAGTTCGCTCGGCTAGAATCTACTTCAACGCAAGCCGAACACAGGACCTATGCATGCCCTGAGTTCGACCATTAGGCCGCTCTCCTCATCGCTGTGTTCTGTCATATCCTCATGGATGGACACCCCACCGCCGTCGGAGGTGCGCTCACTTGTCTTGGCTTAAGTGGCAACGACAACCCAGCTACCGCACCAGTGTGCCCTCGCGCGTTCGAAACGTGAGGCCGATGATGCGCAACGAATGATCTAATCGGCTGAATAATCTTCAGCGCTATTTGATCGCAATCAATGTGTGGCTGACACAAGTCCCTCTATTTGGGCGCACGCTTTTACGGAATTGATTGCCTTTGGAACTACCGATCCATGGTTATTCATATCGCTGTTTTGAAAGAGAAAGCCTTAGGCGAAAAGCGCGTGGCAATGGTGCCTGGCCATACTGCCCGTCTTGAGCGATTGAACGCGGTTCTCGCTGTCGAGGCGAATGCCGGACTAGCGGCCACGTTTGCCGATACCACTTATCAAAGTGCTATAATCGAGAACGCCGCAAAGACCCTAGTGTCCTCAGCCGACATCGTGCTTGCCATCCAACCACCAACAGCGGATCTCATCAAGGCAATGAAGCCTGGTGGCATACTGATCTCATTGCTGTATGGCAACAGCAATCCCGGCACTGTGCTTGCTCTCAAAGATCGAAGGGTGACGGCCTTCGCGATGGAGCAGATCCCCCGCATCAGTAGGGCGCAGTCGATGGACGTCCTTTCCAGCCAGGCAGCGCTTGCGGGCTATTATGCCCCTTTGCTCGGTGCGGTTCACATGCCGCGTATCCTGCCGATGATGACAACTGCGGTGGGTTCACTACGAGCCGCGAAAGTTTTGGTGATGGGACTTGGCGTCGCCGGGCTTTCGGCCCTCGCCACCGCCCACCGATTAGGTGCAGTCACGGAAGGCTATGATGTCCGTCCCGAGACACGTGAGCAGGCCCAGTCGCTGGGTGCCAAGTTCATCGACACTGGCATCGATGCACGCAGTGAAGGCGGCTATGCGCGCGAATTGACGGCCGAGGAAAAGGCCAAGGTCGAACAGACGCTCACGCAGCATATCGCTGAAGCGGATATGATCATTACGACCGCGTCGGTGCCCAGCCGCCCGGCCCCGCAGCTGATCTCTTCAGCGCAAGTCGCAGCCATGAAGCCCGGCGCGGTGATTGTGGACCTCGGGGCGGAAAGCGGAGGCAATTGTGAGGAGACCAAGCCGGGTGAAACAGTGAATGTCGGAGCAGTCACGGTTCTCGGCCCGCTCAATGTGCCCTCGGCACTCGCCCAGCACGCCAGCGAACTTTACGCAAAAAATGTCCTTAACGTCCTCGATCTGATCGTCAAGGACGGTGCGATTCTTCTCGATTTCGGGGACGAGGTCGTCGCCGGCACGGTGGTGACGCACGATGGAAAGATCCGAAATGAAGCGCTTCGCCACATCATCGAGAGCGCATCGCACTCAAGCCATGAGGTCGCATGATGACGCTCGACACATCCATGACGTGGCTTATCGCCCTGTATATTTTCATGCTGGCGGCTTTTACCGGCTACGAGGTCATCAGCAGGGTGCCCTCGATCCTGCATACGCCACTGATGTCGGGTTCGAACTTCATCCACGGCATTGTGGTCGTCGGCGCTCTCCACACGCTACTGAACGCTACCACATTGTTCGCCCAGATCGTCGGCTTCGTCGGAGTGGCACTCGGGGCAGCAAATGCGTCCGGGGGCTATGTGGTCACCGACCGGATGCTCGCAATGTTCAAGTCGAGCGGCGGTAAGGAGAAGTAGGATGATTGCACAGCACCTCGTCAGCCTAAGCGGTCTTCTCGCCGCCGCTCTCTTCATCTTCGGGCTGAAGCGGATGGCGTCGCCGATCACGGCCCTGTCGGGCATCATGACTGCCGGCGTCGGCATGATCGTTGCCGTCGTGGCGAGCTTCCTTGTGCTCCTCGACCTTGATGAAGCTGCTGGATCTCACCTGGCGACCAATCTCGGTCTCGCGATCCTGGCGCTGTTTGCCGGTGGCGGTTGGGCTTGGTGGCGCGGCGCGAAGGTCGAGATGACCGCGATGCCGCAGATGGTGGCATTATATAACGGCATGGGTGGCGGAGCCGCAGCCGCGATCGCCGCTGTCGAGCTTTCCAACGGAACCGGTTCGGGAGCGTTACTGCTTGCGGTTACCCTCATCGGCGCCCTGATCGGCTCTATCTCGCTGACGGGCTCCATAATCGCGTGGGCGAAGCTTGATGGCCGGATCAACAAGCCTTGGCGCTTTTCCGGTCAGCGGCTCGCGAATGGTCTGATCTTCCTGGCAACGCTTTTCGTTGGAATAGGCGTCATCCTTCTGCATGGCTTCCCCACGGGCACCGGGCTAGTGGTCTTGTTCTTTGCCGGAGCACTCGCCTTCGGTGTGCTGATGACGCTACCTATCGGCGGGGCCGACATGCCGGTCGTCATCTCACTTTTTAATGCCTTCACTGGTCTTGCTGTCGGCCTGGAAGGGTTCGCGCTGCAAAACCCTGCCCTGATGATCGCGGGCATGGTCGTCGGCTCAGCGGGCACGCTGCTGACGTTACTCATGGCGAAGGCGATGAACCGATCGCTGGCAAACGTACTGTTCTCCAACTTTGGCGATGTCGCCGCTTCCGCTGGGGCGGAGGTCCACGGACAGATGAAATCCGCCGACGCCGCGGACGCGGCGATCAATATGCGCTACGCGTCGAGTGTCGTCATCATTCCCGGCTATGGTCTCGCCGTCGCTCAAGCACAACAGAAGCTCTACGAGTTCGTCAAGATCCTCCAGGCGGCCGGCGTCGACGTCAAATTCGCCATCCATCCGGTGGCGGGCCGCATGCCAGGTCACATGAATGTGCTGCTCGCGGAAGCTGGCGTCCCCTACGACATCATCTTCGACATGGACGAGATCAACGCCGATTTTCCAAACACCGATGTTGCACTGGTAATCGGCGCCAATGACGTGGTGAACCCGGCGGCGCGCTCCGATAAATCCTCGCCGATCTACGGCATGCCGATCCTCGACGCCGACAGGGCCCGTCAAGTTTACGTCGTTAAGCGCGGACAGGGCAAAGGCTATTCTGGTGTCGAGAACCTGCTTTTCTTCGAGGAGAACTGCTCGATGGTCTACGGCGACGCCCAAGCGGTGCTCACGCAAATGGTTCAATCCGTGAAAGAACTGGCCGCCGCAGCCTGAAGCGGCGAGCCAATGCAAGAAATATTCGAAAGGAGAATGGAAAATGGCCTATCAGACGATCAACCCCTATACCGGCGAGACGCTTGCCAATTTCCCAGACGCGACCGACGCCGAAGTTCGTGCGGCAATCACCGGCGCACATGAGGCGTTTCTCGGGTGGCGCAGCACGTCATTCCCCGAACGAGGACGCGTCCTTCAGAAGGCGGCGGACATCCTGCGCCACGATAGCGATGCTTATGCTAGGCTGTTGACGCTTGAAATGGGCAAGCTGTTCTCCGAGGCTAAGGCCGAGGTCGAGCTGTCGGCCAAAATCTTCGAATATTATGTCCGCCATGCCGAGGCATTGCTGAAGCCCGAGAAGCTCCCGGTTCTCGATCCGGCCGAGGGCGATGCCGTTCTGGTCCATGAACCGCTCGGGGTGCTTCTGGCGATCGAACCCTGGAACTTTCCCTACTATCAGATCGCGCGTATCCTGGCACCGCAGCTTGCTGCCGGAAACACGCTGCTCCTGAAACATGCCTCCAATGTTCCTCAGAGCGCGGCCGCCTTCGAGAAGCTGATGGCGCAGGCCGGCTTGCCGAAGGGCGCGTTTAAGAACCTCTATGCCACGCGCTCGCAGATCGAGCTGATCCTCAACGATGATCGCGTTCACGGCGTAGCCCTGACCGGCTCGGAAGGCGCCGGTGCGGTCGTTGCGGCGCAGGCTGGCAAAGCACTGAAGAAATCGACGATGGAGCTCGGAGGCGCGGATGCCTTCGTGGTGCTGGCGGACGCCGATCTCGAAAAGACTACCAAATGGGCTGTGTTCGGGCGCCATTGGAACGGTGGCCAGGTCTGCGTTTCGTCAAAGCGGATGATTGTCGTTGATCCCGTCTATGACGCGTTCCTTGATCGTTATCGCCAGGGTGTGGCCGGCCTTATCGCCGGCGATCCCTTCGATTCGAAGACCACGCTGGCGCCGCTGTCTTCCAAGGGTGCGGCCGACGAAGTGAAGGACAAGATCCGCGAAGCAGTCAAGCTTGGGGCCAAGGCCGAGGAGGTAGGGCAGCCTGTGCCCAACCGGGGCGCCTTCGTTCAGCCGACGATCCTGACCGACGTCGGAGAAGAGAACCCGGCGCGCCATTGGGAATTCTTTGGCCCGGTTTCGATGCTCTTCCGAGCAAAGGACGAGGATGATGCTGTGCGCATCGCCAACGATTCCCCCTTCGGCCTCGGAGGTTCGGTCTTCACGTCCAATCCGGCGCATGGCGCGGATGTGGCCAAGCGCATCTCCACCGGCATGGTCTTTGTCAACCATCCCACCAAAGTCGAGGCAGACCTGCCGTTCGGCGGCATCCGCCGTTCAGGCTACGGCCGCGAGCTTCTCGGCCTCGGCCTTAAGGAGTTCGTCAATCACAAACTCATCGATGTCGTCGACATCGACTCGCATTTTTGAAGCGGAAAGCGGGGCGCTTTGCCTAGCGTCCCCTTATGAACAATCGCCAAACCAAGGAGCGCCACAATGGCCATGACCATGAAAGCCGCGGTCGTCCGCGAATTTGGAAAGCCACTGATTATCGAGGAGGCGATCGTTCCGACGCCTGGCGCCGGCCAGATCCTCGTCAAGATCGCCGCGACCGGCGTCTGCCACACGGACCTCCACGCCGCGGAAGGCGACTGGCCGGTGAAGCCCAAGCCGCCCTTCATTCCGGGCCATGAAGGCGTCGGCCAAGTGGTGGCGGTCGGGTCGGGCGTAAAACATGTCAAGGAAGGCGACCGCGTCGGCGTGCCGTGGCTATACACGGCCTGCGGACATTGCAAGCATTGCTTGGGCGGTTGGGAAACGCTGTGCGAGGAACAGCAGAATACCGGCTATTCGGTCAACGGCAGCTTTGCCGAATATGTCATTGCCGATCCGAACTACGTCGGCCATTTGCCCGACAACGTGTCATTCATCGATATCGCGCCGATCCTGTGTGCGGGTGTCACCGTCTACAAAGGCTTGAAGGTCACCGACACCAAGCCCGACGATTGGGTTGTGATCTCCGGCATCGGCGGCTTGGGACATTTGGCTGTTCAATACGCCAAGGCGATGGGTCTCAACGTCATCGCTGTCGATATCGACGACGAAAAACTCGATCTTGCGAAATCTCTCGGCGCTTCGCTTGCCGTGAATGCTCGCAAGGATGACCCGATCGCCTTTGTAAAGAGAGAGGTCGGGGGCGCCCAGGGCGTGCTAGTTACGGCCGTTTCTCCCAAGGCCTTTGAACAGGCCCTCGGCATGGTCGGGCGCGGCGGCACGGTGTCCCTCAATGGGCTTCCTCCAGGCGATTTCCCCTTGTCGATCTTCGACACGGTTTTGAACGGAATTACCGTGCGCGGCTCGATCGTCGGCACGCGCCTCGATCTCCAAGAGGCCTTGAACTTCGCCGGCGAAGGCAAGGTTAAGGCGACGATCGCGACCGACAGGCTCGAAAATATCAACGATATCTTCGCTCGCATGCACAAAGGAGACATCCAGGGACGCATCGTCATCGACTTCGCAAAATAAACAAAAGGGGAGTCGTGACGCACCGGTGCTTCACCGAATAGGCGAACCGCCCATCTGGACCGCGCTCGCGAACTTCGAGCCCGGTCTGGACGAGATCCGCATCAGGAATGCTCTACGGCATTTGTCCCGCGGAACCGCGTGAAGTGGGCGACGAATTTTCCCATCCGAATGTTCCGATCCCTCAGGACGCGAGATCATCTGCAGGATTGACACTAGTTCAGCTCTCACCAGCCACAGAGTGTTCAAGAATGCACATCGCCAACCAGCTTTCGAGATCATCATGATTGAAAACCGTATCCGCCGAAAAGCCCTGCTCGAAAAAGTCACCACGCCGCAAGCGGCAGCGAGCCTGATCAAGGACGGCATGATCATCGGCATGAGCGGGTTCACCCGAGCCGGCGATGCCAAAGCCGTGCCAATCGCCATGGTCGAAAAAGCACAAGCAGATCCGTTCAAGATTACGTTGATCACCGGCGCCTCGCTCGGCCATGACATCGACCGGATGCTCACCGAGGCAGGCATCTTGGAGCGTCGCATGCCGTTTCAGGTGGATAGAACGCTGCGAGCCGCAATCAACCGTGGCGAGGTCATGTTTATCGACCAGCATCTGTCGGAAACCGTCGAGCATCTACGCTCCAACCACCTAGGGCCAATCGACTACGCAGTGGTGGAAGCGACAGCGATCACCGAGGATGGCGCAATCGTGCCCTCGACTTCGATCGGCAATTCCGCCAGTTTTGCAATCCTCGCCAAAAAGATCATCATCGAGATCAATCACAGCCAGCCATTGGCTCTCGAGGGATTGCACGACGTCTACATTCCGACAAGACGACCAACACGCGTGCCGATCCCGATCGTCGCCTGCGATAGCCGCGTGGGCTTTCCTTATGTGCCGATCGATCCGGACAAAATAGCCGCGATCGTCGTCACCGATAAAAAAGACAGTTTCTCCACGGTCGAGGCTCCGGATGGCGAGACAAAGGCGATCGCTCGCCATCTGATAGGTTTCCTCGAGGGCGAAGTCCAACGCGGCCGGCTCGACTTGACCCTCCAACCGTTGCAGGCAGGCATCGGCACAATCGCCAATTCCGTATTGATGGGCTTCGCGGACGGCCCTTTCCATCACTTACGCATGTACAGTGAGGTTTTGCAGGACAGCACCTTCGATCTGTTTGACGCCGGCAAGCTGGCATTTGCTTCGGGCTCGTCGATCACGTTATCTGCCGCTTGCAGCAAACGGGTGTTCGGACAATTCCACAAGTATAAGGATCGACTGGTGCTGCGACCACAGGAGATCAGCAATCATCCGGAAGTCATACGCAGGCTCGGCGTGATTGGCATCAACACGGCGTTGGAGGTGGATATCTATGGCAATATCAACTCCACCCATGTCAATGGCACCCATATGATGAATGGCATCGGTGGTTCGGGGGACTTCGCGCGCAACGCCTATTTGTCGATCTTCGTTACCAAGTCGTTGGCAAAGGACGGTCGAATTTCTTCCGTAGTCCCCATGGTAACACACGTCGATCATACCGAGCACGATGTCGATGTCATCGTGACGGAGAACGGCCTTGCTGACCTTCGCGAGCTCGCGCCACGCGAGCGAGCCGAGCTGATCATCGCCCATTGCGCCCATCCTGATTACCGCGAGGCGTTGCAGGATTATTTCCGTCGAGCGACTGTTCGAGGAGGCCATACACCCCATCTTCTTGAGGAAGCTTTCGCCTGGCACATGAGACAGCAGACGACGGGCAGCATGAGGTCACACCCCTGACGGTTTGGGTGGTGTCGCTGCCCGACCGTCTATCTGCGGATACCGTATCGGCTACGGCCGATACGACTAATCACGCGACGGCACCGCGGTATCAAGGTGACAAAGTAACTTCCGAACGTGCTTTCTTCAGAAGAATTAGCGCAGTTTCTTCCCCGGTCCTTTCCGCGTAAGGGCGCTTTCCAGCTACAGCCACCTTCTGGCCAGTACCATCTGGATCTATCGTCATCGCGCGCAGGACAATTTCACGTCCATGGCAGACTGCATGTGCACCGATAGGCGTGCGCCTAATCTCACGCCTGGCACGTCCTACTGGTTCGATCTTGGCCTTGCAGCCATAGGAGGAGCAGCCACCATCAAAAACCTAAGCTTGACCGCCACCAAGATGTAACGCCCCGATCCATCCGTCTTGCTCTGCTCTTGAAGGGATTCGAACGGGCGCCCCTGTTGTTACAAAAGTTCTCCCCGGCAAATATTTCACCGCCCACCTCAGCTTGACCTCAATGGAATGGCCGATTTTGGGTCGTTCTCTATCGGAGAGGAACCGTGCCAAGATGATTGTCAAATGAGTCATCGAAGTCTGCTTGTCATTCCAAGCTCGAGGTCCGCGCGGCTTTAAACGCCCTGTTGCATGATTGAGACAGTGTGGCAGGCTTTGCTTGCATCGGCCAAAGCGGCGTTCCCAATTTGATCTAGCTCAAATCATCACCCTCCCGGGAGCGGATATTTCTCCCTAACCGACACGAGTCTTGGATTGAAGGAGAAAGAGATGATATCCAGCAACATCGTTCGCGCCATCGTAACGGCAGCCGCATTGGCCACAGCCTGCACAACGCAAGCGGCTGATCTGCCTGCCGCGCAGGGTGCGGCGCCCGCCGTGACGAGCCAAAGCCCGTGGCAGATACGCCTGCGCGCGCTCGGCGTGATCACCAGGGACTCGGGCCGCGTCGACGGGTTGGCGGGTTCTGACCTGTCCTACTCGAACTCGGTCATTCCGGAATTCGATATTTCCTATTTCTTCAACGACAATATCGCAGCGGAACTGATTCTCGGCACGACCTCTGCCAAGGTGTATGGCAGCGGCTCGATTGCAGGTCTCGGCGAAATCGGCAAAACATGGTTGCTGCCGCCGACGCTGACACTGCAATATCACTTTACCGATTTCGGCGCGTTTCGGCCCTATGTGGGGGCGGGCGTAAACTACACGATATTCTACGATCAATCAGGTAAAAACGCCCGCAGCCTCGACGTCAAGAACGCGTTCGGCGTCGCGCTGCAGGCCGGTTTCGACTACATGCTCAATGAGCATTGGGGCCTTAACGTCGATGCGAAGAAGATCTTCCTGAGGCCGGATTTCGATGCCAATGTCGGCGGTGCCCATGTCAGCGGCAAAGCCAACCTCGATCCGTGGCTCATCGGCGCCGGCGTCACCTATCGTTTCTAAAGCAAATCGAACAGGCGCCGGTCTCCTGCCGGCACTTGTTCCCAGCCGATGGGCGCCGCCGTTTCGGAGCAGTAGCCTTAACCTGCCGGCCGAGCCCCTAAGCTTAGCTGGCATATCACCGGAACAGAGCTCTTTGCCCGACCTTATCAAACGTCGATACCGCGCTTTGCAGAGCTTCTACATCAATGCAAATGTTTCTTAGATATGACAACAGGGGAAATCGTCGCTGACAATGTCGATATGACCGCTTCCGGCGCGCCTGAAGCGGTTCCGTTGATGTGAAGGGATTAGAACCGATAGACTTTCATCGCTACTCGCTAGATAATTGAATTCAAAAACGAATATACGATTTCACCAGCTATCTGTTGCCTTCAGCTTGAAAAGCGCTCGCGATAGGCCTTTGGACTGACTCCGAAATGCCTAATGAAGGCACGACGCATGGTTTCTTCCACGCAGAAACCACAGCGAAGCGCCACGCGGCTAACTTGACTGCCCTGTTCCAGCCGCCGCCGCGCGCTTTCCAGCCTTATCTCCAAATGCCCGCGGACCAGGTGGAGCCGGAACTGATATCGGCGGTGGCGGATCGCTCAGAAGTCCATTTCCATTGCGTTGGCATTTACCTCGCTCCGGGCAGCCTTCATGTCGGTTCTCTGGAAGTTGCCATCGACGACGAGACCGGCGAGGCCTGCGGGATAGTGAGCATCAGGGGTTTTGACGAGTGCAGCCACATGGACGAAGGCTGGCGCGAGCCCGGATGAGACGATCAGCATCTGCGTCAATGCAATATCGCTTAACGCAGAGAGCGGTCCTGAGCCCAGTGCATGACAGGTGTCCGAGAAAGCCCCCGAGCCGAGTATCCTCCATATTCAACAAGGGGATCATCATGACCGTCACCGACGACATTGCGGACAAGATCGCGTCGGAGGACAGCCTCACCAAGGCGCAGAGCGAGGGGATCATTGAGGCTGTCTTTGAAGACATTACTGCAGCCAGGAAGGAATTATCCAGCGCCTTGTCGATCGATCAAGATCGTTTCGACATTTGGTTCCTGATCGTCGCCGTTTTTTGGGGTAGGCTTTGTTAGATTTTGAACACATCGAACATCTGCTGGAAGGACTTGAATACCATGAAGACATGAAGGGCGGAGAGATTCTCCACCCTTCATTTGTCTATCATAGCGCCCGTATATTGGTGCAATTTAACAGTTCGGGTCGAAGGCCTTCAGCTCTTCTTCATGGCAGCAGTCTTGCACTGATCGCGGAATTTCTTGCGATCCTTGCCATGCAGACCTTTTGCGTCAGCGTCCGCCGAACATTTCTTGGAAATGGCCTGCTTTTGCGGATCGACAACAGCCGGCTTTGCGGCCGTGCTCGTTGTTGCTGCCGGCTTTGCTGTATCGGCGGTTGCTGCAGCAGCAGGCTTGGCAATAGTATTTGTGCCTGTGGTGGTGGCGGTTGAAGATGCTGCAAAGGCCGAGCCGGAGAATGCGAGCATGCCCGCAAGAGCGAGAGCATAGGTGATTTTCATGTGTTGCCTCCGAAAGTTAGGGGGTGTCTTAAGGGACGTATGTATTTGTGCATGCTGCATCTGAACCAGATATGAATGCTCGAAAAGATGAGAGTTACGCTACGCGACTGAGCTTTGTCTGCTTGAGATAACCATCGGCAACGGCGACTCGGACCGACCAGTTTCGCAGCGGCGGAAACAACCCAGTTTCCTTCATCTTGAACGGTGATGCCCAGAATTTTAACCCCCGGGTTGGGGTAACCATTTTAATTGCGCTCGCATCCCCGCGGATAGCGGTTGAGGCGCCAACACTCTGTTAGCAACAGAAATTGAGGATGAACCCGTTTAAATGCAAAACGACACTTGGTGCTGATTGCCACTGAGAACCAAACCGGCTGAGTTAGTCGCACTGATAGGTAACACGCGCGCGTTCGAAACGCCTTGCCCGGATGTCCTCGTCTCGCATGATTACGTAATAGGCGCCCGGCCCCGTTAGACCGGCATTCGGGTCGACGCCGATCTGCACGACAAGCCGCCAGTCCTTCGCATCGGCAAGCAGTCTTACGGCTTCCTCCGACTGCCAAACAGCGCGCCCGCCGCAATCGAGGCCGTTGGCGGCAAGCTGGCTCCTAACCTGCAGACCGTTCTGCAAGGGCTGCGGAAAACCGCCGAACTGATGATTGTCACGGCGATTCATATCCGGCGTCCCGAAGGCTGACAGCCACTCCTGATAGGCTTCGAGGGCTTCGTCATCGTTAAGCGGGAACGCGGCCCAAGAGCAGTCGCTTGGCGGCATCGGCGTCCATATGGTGCTCGCCTTAGCCCGCGCTGCGTTAAAGATGCACGACCATTCGTCGCCATTGAGCGCCGACAACTGCGCTGGGACGCGGGCGCGAATCAGTTTCGAGACCGGGGTATCATCCCACATGACACGCCATCCTACGGAGGCGGCCGGTGTAAAATCCTCCGGCTGCTCCCAGTAATCGTAGAACACCAGAAGACGTCCGTGATCGGGAAACGCAGGGTCAAAACCCTCGAATGTCGAGAGCTCTGCAAGATCGAACTGCCCCAGAAACGCGAGCGGAAATTCTTTTTCGATAGCATCCGCCTTATTGCGCCTTTCCCGACTGAACCGATCACCCTGCTCCGGTGTCATCCAGGAATTTGGCTTTCGGGAATTCGCCAGCAGGCGATCTGCTTCGCGACGATGGGCGGCTGCACGGTTCTCCGCATCCGGATAGGCTGGACGGTTCGGCCATGACATGTCAGCCGGCAGATCGGGTCTGCCGCCGATTTTCGTCACGCCGAGTGGCAATTCACCTTCGTCGCAGGAAGATGTCGATATGAGGATCGCGGGCCGCGCCTGCGCAGCGAGCGTTCTTTGTATCTCGTCGGAAAGATCGGTCTCCTTCAGAGCCGACAGGAAGGTCTCACGACTGCACGGAAAAGGTAAAACGTCCATATCGATTCTTCCACTCCCTACATGTTGATAATCACATGAATTTGACCCACTTTTTCATTCGGACGGATTCGCCCACACTGCAAGAAAATGTTTTCGATCAACACCATAAATGCAATCAGCTGGTACACCGCGAAATGAAGAAGTGGCGCAAATCGAGCTAAAGCCCAACATGCTGGGACTGGTTGCAAAACCGGTACATCTCGGCCGTGTGGTTGGTATTATCGTGATGTTTATCGGATTGCTGATTTCCCAATCGAATTTTACAGCGCACGTTGGCAAAGATTCAGTAGGCCCGCCCGTTGATGCGCGGTGATGCGTAGGAGGTGGCTCGAGCGTTCCTCCCGGCATGACGGCGGCTCGCTCTAAGCGACACGGTGACCGGTACCGCAACGACGCCGCGCAAACCCAACAACCGTAAAGGGGCATGTTCCTCAAAGATGAGTTTCCCGGTGATCCCCAGGCGATATCGCGCCGCCCCTCACCCATCCCGCCAACATGCTATCGATTGAAAACTTACCCGGTCCCCAGGCCATAAGCGACAGTGCCATCGCAGCCCAGGTAATATGGATCGGCCACCCGTCCGGCACGGTCAGCTCAACGATCAACGTCATGAGCAGCAGGCCAGTCGCGGCAAAACGTGTGGCGAAGCCAAGGACCAGCAGGATCGGAAAAGTTATCTCCGCCGAACCGGAGAGAAAGGCCACGGTCACTGGCGCTGGATAGGGATAAGGGCCGCCCGGCAGATGCAACATGAACTCGTCGGTGAACAGGGTGACGGCTGTGTCGTTCAGTTGCAGGAAGCCGTCCCATTTCAAAATACCGGATTTCCAGAAGGGTACGGCGAGGGCGATGCGCATAACAGCTTGCACGAGCGTCGGCTGTGCGACCACGCGAACGAGGCTCTGCGCCATCTCCACGAGTGTCACGATCGGTTGTAGCCGGGCTTTGATCGAAGGTCGCTGCGTGATGGTCGATATCATTATGAGTCTCCGAGAGTGATCGATGAAAAAACGCCTGCCTCGATCATGCCCGCGACGCTGGCCGCGATATCGAAGGATGGGTAGGCATCGACGGCCTTGGCCGCGGCAACACCCAACGGGTCGCCAGAAATGAGATAGCCCAGGAATTCTGCGCCGCCCGGAGGAAGGTGTCGCACGACCACCTCCATACCCGGTCGCGTAATCAGCGCGTCTTCCGGGTCGATCGCCTCGATGGGGCCGACAGGATCATCACCTCGGTTGGCCGCAAAGATTGTCAGCACCGGGTAGTCCGAGCGAATAATCCTGGTTGCAGGATGAACCGTAAAAAGCAACTCGGCGAGACGCTCGGGCGGCACGGACGCGAGTGCGCCGGCGGCAAGCATGGGAACATCCGGCGCATGGTAGGCATCCAGCCAGGCTCGCTCTATTCTCGCGACATCAGCGAGCCACGGCAACGACTGGGCGTGTTCATATCGTTCGATAAATCCTGGAAAATCCCGGCCATATTCGAACAGCAGTGGCGAGCTCGGCGGTGTCTCTCTTAAATGGAAGCGCGCCATGGCACGGAAGAAGTCTCGTCCTGTGAGGCGCTGGACAGCCGGGAAAATCCCGGCAAGCGCATCGATAAGGCTCACCGTGACATTATTTCGGTAGACGTTGAAACGCTTGGTCGCCCGTTTGCCATATGGTCCTGTGACGCAGTCAGGCGTTTCGATGTCGGGGTTCGTCAGAGCTGGCGCAAACTCCTCCGCGTAGGCGAAGCATGTCGTATGCCCGGAAACGGTATCAAGCTGCGGCATGGCTGTGATCCGGCAATGCGATGGAACTGAAGCGATCCAGGATCGCCTGGGCTGCGATTGCCTCACCACGGAGTATCGGCCAATCGGGTATATTGCTGTCCCATTCGATCAAGGTTGGGATCGGACCGCGGCGGCTGATGACGATCTCGTAGAGTTTCCAGACTGCGTCGGCGACCGGCCCATCGTGACTGTCGATCAAAAGGAGATCGCCTTCGTCATCGGACTGCTCGGCGTGCCCTGCGAGGTGGATCTCGCCGATTGCAGCAAGTGGAAAATCGGAAAGATAATCCAGTGCCGAAAAGCCGTGGTTGGTCGCGGAGACAAAAACGTTGTTAACGTCGAGCAACAGACCGCAACCGGTGCGCCGGGTGATCGAGCGGATGAAATCAGTCTCGCTTATCGTCGACTCTCTAAACGTCACATACGTGGACGGATTTTCGAGAAGGATCGGGCGCCCGATCGCGTCCTGCACCTGCTCGATGTGCTCGCAGACCCGCGCCAAGCTCTCCGGCGTATAAGGAAGGGGCAAAAGATCGTTCAAATAAGTCGTCTGGTGGGTCGACCAGGCAAGGTGCTCTGACACAAGGGCCGGCTCGTAGCGTTCGACAAGCGAGCGAAAGCGCTCGAGATGGGCCTTGTCGAGAGGCTGAGGCCCGCCGATCGACATGCAGACGCCATGAAGGGAAACCGGATTCTCGGCTCGGATCTGTTCGAGTGCTCGGTGTGGTGGCCCGCCGGCGCCCATATAGTTTTCGGCGTGTACCTCGAAGAAGCCACTCTGCGGGCCTTCGGCGACGATGGCCGGCAAATGTTCGTGCTTGAAGCTTGTCCCCGCCAGACCGGCGATCAGGTGGGTCGGAAAGCGGAGAGGAAGTGCGACGTTCGGTGACGCGGGCATGGCAGTGTCGGTCTGTTTCATCGTTCTTCTCCGCTTTCCAATTCTGTTGGCTTGCGCTGTGAGTTAGATTGCCTTCAGAGAGCCGTGCTTGCCGTTCGGCAGCTTGATCGACGTGCAAGTGCCACCCTGAACGAACTTCCACGAATTGCCCTGGAAATCGACGGTCGAGGTGCCCTGGCAGGTCGTACCCGGCCCAGCGGCGCAATCGTTCTGGCCCTTGAGAGCAACGCCGAAGCACTTTTCCTTATGGGCGGCGATAGCGGCAGCGCCTTCGGCCTTCGTCAGCGGGGCAGCACTGACCATCGAAGCAAGTGCGGTGGTAACGGCGCCGGCAAGCACAACCGATGAAATTGCAGTTTTAACAGACATGCGAGTCTCCATATTGGATAACGCTCTTGTTGAGCGCATCGAGAGTTCGCAGACGCGGGTCCGATCGTTACCGAAGAGGCAATCACAAGTTTGTGATCCGGCGGCTCAAGGCCGTTCGCTTATAATGATCGTTCTAAAGCTGCCCAAATTTTCAAAATACTTCGCTTACGCTGTCGCGCAGTTTCATAGATATGCGAGTGACCGACGCAACTCATCGAGCGGCTGGGATAAGCTGCCAGATGGTCAGCCGGTATCTCAGGAGGCTACAGAGTGAGCGGATTGCCAAGTGCCCATTCCAAACAATGCAAGCAACGGGCCGGCGGGAGATCAACGCAGCCGTCAATGTGATGGACCGTGCGATGCAGGACAATGCGACGATGGTTCAGCAGATGACAGACGCTAGCCGTACTCTGGCTCGGCAGGCTGAAGACCTGAATGCGCTCCTGGCTCAGTTTTCCATTGATCGAGAAGATACCCGCCACAGGGCTCAAGTATCGGCGGCTTGCGGCAGCCTAGCCCTTAGCTACCATCGCAAGAACCGTTTGCCCGCGAAATAGCCGATGGTGACCACGATCAACGTTGCAAGCGGATACCAGGTTGCAACGAATAGCGGGCTGTCATCGAAGCAGTTGGATGCATAAAGCGTCGCCGCAATTCCGACGGAGACGAGACCCACCAGTGCACCAGCGCCCCCCGGATTTTCAGGGGCGCCCTGGCGCATGGCGAGAAAGAGAAAAAAACCAGGAAAAGCGGACAAGGCCGGAATGATTGTCAGGCAATGCAAAGCATTGTGACCGATCAACCTGGTCACCCAAAGATCAGATGGCGTGACCAGTAGCTCGACGATGGTCGATGACAGCAGCAGAATCGGCGCGACAAGAAGCAACCAATGCCGTCTGCCGAAATCGCTGCCTGGCCGAATTGTCGGGTCCACCAGCGTCACTGCGGTGGCAAACAGGGAAAGAGTGACGACGAACTTGAAGCAGAATCTGACCGTTTCCACTGCCTGAGAAATGTCGTGTCGAAACCCAAGCGTCAGAAAGAAAGCCGCACCCGAAACCAGAGCTCCGATGATCACGGCGCTCGACAATATATAGGAAGGGTTCATGGGGCGCCGGGTGTCCTGCGCTATCAGGTTTATCAAATCTTCTGTCTTCACAAGGGCGACCCCAACTCGATGATCCGCTACTTGCGGACCATATTAAATCTAAACTCTACACTCACTGATATGAGGGCTTCAGCCTAACGCATCAAGCGCCTCCCTGTTTTCTGCCTGGTCGTCACGCTATCGATCGTAGGACATGTCCCAAGGTGGTCACGATCTCATCGATGTGACTGTCTTCGACGATCAGCGGCGGGGAGAGCGCAATAATGTCACTCTACCAGCGGAGGAAGCTGCGACCGATTAAAGCTCCGGTCGCCACCACGGCCGATATGGCCATAGGATACCAAAAGAGGACGAAAAGTGGGCTGTCATCGTTGCAGTTGGAGGCATAGAACGTGGCCGCAATCCCGGCTGAAGCACACCCAGCGACGGCGCCCGCAAGTCCTGGTCGCGCCGGGGCACCGTGGCGAAGTGCAAGCAGGAAACACGCCAGCGGCCCTACCGAAAGCAAGGGAATGATCGTCAGACAGAGTCTGGAGTTATGCCCGACCATGCGCGCTGCCCAAGTTGCCGCAGGCGTCACCAATAGCTCGACGATTGCCGCCCCAACCGCCAGGGCCAAGGGGATCAACAGGCTCCAGGCCGATAACGTCAAGGGCACACCCGGCTTGCCGATACGGAACATCGCAATGCCACCGGTTGCTGCCAACGCGATGGTGATCACAAATTTGAACAGGAAGCGTACGGTTTCCGTCGCGCTGTCGATATCGGGACGGAAACCGATAGCAGAGAAAAAGGCGATCGCGACGATCAGTATCGCGGCGATTGTGGCCTGATGAAGCATATGGCTCAGGTTGGAACGAACGGGAGCATCCTGCACGATCAGTTCAATGAGATGGTTTGTCTTCATCTGGCTTGCTCCGAATACAGAGCGGATAGTGCTTTCAGGGCGCGATGGAGCGCCACACGAACGGCAACCTCGGTCATCTTCAATCGTTCCGCCGTTTCGCGAACGCTCGAGCCTTCGATCGAGATCGATTGTACGATCGTCCGCTGGGGATCTTTGAGGCGCGCCAGGATCTGCTCGACGTCCATGCGATCGCCAGCCTCCAGCCGTTCTTCGCTCTCGAGTATCGCGATGACGTCCTCTAGTGGAACGCTCGCCTGCCGCCCTCGTCTGCGAAGGCTATCGATCAATTTATTGCGAACAAGGGCTGCCATCCATGGACCCAGAGGTCGAGATGGATCCCAGGTACCGCGCTTTAGATGTATAGCCAGCAACACTTCCTGCACCACGTCCTCAGCCTCGCTCGCCGGCGCGCCATACTGCTCGCACCGTTTGCGGGCCATCACACGCAGATGGGGCGTTACGGCTATCAGCAGTCTTTGATAGGCCCTGCTATCGCCCGCGACTGCGGATCGCATCCAGGAAGCCCATTCTTCTTCACGCGCCGGATTCTTCATCCGATACGCTCTATTTCGAGAGAAAAAGAATAATCGTTACAGCTGGGCTCCCGTTTTTTTTCGAAGGCTGCACGCATGGCAAAATGATATTGAACGAAGTGGCATGTGATCATGGTACAGCAGATTCCAATTGCGTTGCCGCAGCAGGTTCAAGCAAGCCGAGAACGGGTTTGATGAGGCCTTCAAGCAGTGCTCGTTCGGGTCGCGTGCGCGCTAGGACCCGGATTCCCAACAAAGTGCTCAGAAGCGTTCCGGCGAGATCGGAGGCAGCCTGCCCGTTGGTTATCGTTCCATCCTTCTGACCCCTCTGCACACAACGCAGGAAAAAGCCTTCGACTTGCACCAGGACCTCCGCTACGACCCTTTGGAATTCTTCGTCGTGCGGCGCCACCTCCAGCGCAGAGTTCACCAACATGCAGCCCTTGCGTTTGACGTCGCTGAGCGATCGCTCGATGATTTCATCGAAAAACGCCTTGATGGCGAGCAGCGGTGGCTTTGCTTCGAACCGTCCGACACGATCGCCGAAACTCCGCTCGACATAGAAATCCAAAGCGCGGCGGTAAACGGCGCGCTTGTCGCCGAAGGCGTTGTAAACGCTGGCGGTGGTCAGCCCCATTGCCTGAGCGAGGTCTCGGATCGATGTTGCCTCGTATCCTCGCTCCCAGAACTGCTCGACAGCCAGCAGCAAAACCTTCTCTTCTTCGAATTCTCTGGGCCGCGCCATGGAATCAACTCTCAAAAATTTGATCGCGCCTCCAGCATAACCGGAAGTTTGCGAGATACATTTTATAACGATTGATTTAAAACGCAATCGTGGACGTGTCCAACATAGGCAGGGATGGATGGTAATGAGCCTTGAACAAGAACTCGCTGACCAAAATGCGAGCTTCGAGGCGAGTGCGCCTCCCGGCGCCGCGGCGTTCTTGAACGCAAAGATCGAGGAACTCACAGCTACGTTTCCGTTCGACAGTGTTTTAAAGTCCGGTGACCTAGTCCCGGAATTCTCCCTCCCCGGCGTCAGGGGTGAAGTAATTTCACTGCTGGAAACGCTCGCCGGCGCCCAGTGGTCTTGTCCTTCTATAGCGGCGCCTGGTGTCCGTATTGCAACGTCCAGCTTGCCGCCTACGAACGGGCTTTGCCTGCAATTGCTGATGCTGGCGGCTGCCTTATTGCGATTTCACCGCAGAAGCCCGACGGCTCCTTGTGGATGATCGAGAAGAACAATTTGACGTTCGACGTCCTCAGCGATGCCGGCAATGCGGTCGCTCGACAGTTCGGTCTCGTCTACAAGCTTCCCGACGACCTTAAAGCTGCCTATTCCACTTCTTTTGGTGTCGATCTGCCAGCTGTCAATGGAGATGACAGCGGTGAACTTCCGATACCCGCAACATTTGTCATCGGCAACAATGGCCGGGTCCAGCTGGTTCATGCGGAAATAGACTATCGCAGGCGGCTTTCTCCGGAAGCAATTATCGAGGCGCTCCGGTCTTCCTGGGCTGCATGAGCCAAACCGAAAATAATCTAAGCGAGGTCAAGTGATGAATCTGGAAGGAAAACGTGTTCTTATTACCGGCGGATCCAGTGGTATCGGATTGGCCATCGCCCGAGCGTTGCTTGGAAAGGGCGCGAGAGTAGTGGTTACCGGACGAAATGCCGAACGGCTCTCCAAAGCCGTCGAAGATCTTCAAGCGGGCGGCCTGCCAGCATCCGGCTTTTGTGCGGATGTTGGGACGGCTGATGGACGAGCCTTGTCGCTCGATAGGGCAATTGAGATCCTTGGTGGCCTGGATATCTTAGTGAACAATGCCGGTGGGGTTCGCGCGGGACGTCTGGAAACGACGACCGAGGAAGAGATAAGGACGATGGTCGAGGTCGACCTTGTCGCCCCGATCCTCCTGACGCAGGCAGCCCTTCCCCATTTGCGAGCGTCGGGCCATGCGTTGGTTGTCAACGTAACGTCCGGTATCGCCCTCATCGGCGCGCCCTTCTATACGAGCTACGCCGCGGTAAAGGCGGGCCTTGCACGCTTCGGCGAGGCGCTGCGCCGCGAGTTGAAAGGCGAAGGCATCCATGTGTTGACGCTGTATCCCGGGGCAACGGACACGCCAATGATGCAATCCTCCAAGGCCGGGCCTGAACTCGGCTTCATGCGAGAACCCGCAGAAGCGGTGGCTGCCGCCTTGATCGAAGGAATCGAGACCGACGCCTTTGAAGTCATCCGAGGGGGCGAGACACGCGCGAAGATGATAGAGGCCAATCGTCTCAATCCCGCCGCCGTTGACGACCGATTCCTAGCGATGAAATCAGCACTTGAAGAGGCTGTCAGCGGCCATTCGGCGCTCTAAGAAAGAGGAGACGATCATGACCAAGGTTGCACTGTTTGTTCAATTGAAAGCCAAGTCCGGGAAGGAGGAGGTTGTGGCAGACTTCCTTAAAAGCGCACAGGCGCTGGCGCAGCAGGAACCGTTGACCGTTGCATGGTTTGCGGTTCGTTTCGATGCGTCGACCTTTGGGATTTTTGACGCGTTCGAAGGGGAAGAGGGGCGCCAGGCTCATCTCAGTGGCCAGATTGCAGCGGCCTTGATGGCGAAATATGACGCACTCTTCGAGGGTCCGCTGGAGATGAAGCAGCCCGACGTATTGGCCGATCACCAGCCGGGTTGAAACGATCACGTCAGAGCAGGTGCATTACCCTGGCTCTGACAGACTGTCATGTCAGGTCCGCGGAAAGGCGTCGTCGAGAAACGCCATGACGTGCTTCCAGTTTTCCGACGCTCCTTGCGGGTCCTCGTCGGTCCGCAGCGTTGAGGATCCGTGCACGCCGTCCTTCGGAATGTATTGAACCGCCCTGTGATCGGGCACCGCTTTCGCCAGCGCCTCACCGCTCGATATCTCATCGCCGTCGGGCGCAGAGGTGATGAAGACGGGGATCGAAAGCTTGGCCGCCGCCTTCTCGATGGAGTAACCCTGGATATATTCCGCCGGCGAAAACGCGAGAAGCGCTTTCACCTCCGGATGACGAGCGGCAAGAACGAACACGAGCGCTGACGAATAGCTCGAGCCCCAAACGGCAATTGGGCCTGCATGTTGGAGACTGCCATAGGCGATGGCGGCCTCAAGATCAGGAATTGTGTCGGCGAAATCCGAGTCACCTTTTGCGTTCGCAGCGGTCTTGTTAATGTTGCCCCAGAGGTCGCCGCCCGAGCGTTGGTCGATAGCCAAGGTGCTGAACCCGGCCTTATTGAGAATGGGAGCCAGGGGCGCATATTCGCTCCTGTTGGAGCCGGCCATGTGAAACAGGAGAATCGTTGCACGCGAACGCCCCTCCGCCTGGCGAAAGTCTCCATAAATTTTTACACCGTCCTTCGCAGCGAAGGAGACCGGTTGGGCAAGGGCCGAAGCAGCCAGGGCTGGACTGACAGCCAGGGCTGCGGCAAGAAGCATAGGATGGAGCGGATTCATCTTTCTCTCTCGGACAGTAATGTGTACCGTCTCCAATACGCGCGCCGATGATCCGCTGTTACATCGCCACCTCCCGATCACTAAGACGTGAAGATGTAACGATGTCCGTTCTCAAAGCGAACTCCTATCAACCGCTCGGATCGTCTGAGGCGGCCTTGATCGGGAGTCAACCATGACTTATTTCGGAAGGATCGGCAGATTTGCGCTCTTCTCTTCATTGGGAGCATTTGCGGCATTCCCCGTGGCGGCAGCGGACCGACAGCCGACCGTTGTGGAACTCTTCACCAGCCAAGGTTGCTCGTCCTGTCCTCCGGCAAATGCGAATCTCATCAAGATCAGCAATCGCAAGGATGTTCTCGCACTGAGCTTCTCCGTGACCTACTGGGATTATCTCGGCTGGAAAGACACTTACGGAAAGCCGGAGTTTACAGAACGCCAGGTGACCTATGAGCCTGCTCTGAGACAGGCCGGCCCCTACACCCCCCAGATGGTCTTCAACGGCGCGACGACGGCTGTCGGAAACAGCCTCTCCGAAGTCGAGGCTTTGCTTGCCGAAACTACGCCCCTGAACGGCCCGGCCCTCGCCTTCAACAAAGACCGTGTCGAAGTCGGCTCTAGCTCCGATGCCGGCAACGCCGATGTCTGGCTGGTGTGCTATGATCCGCGGGTGGAGGCCGTGCCGGTTGCACGGGGAGAAAACAGTGGCGCGACATTGCAGCATACGCATGTCGTTCGTCGCCTGGACCGACTCGGGACGTGGAACGGGAGCAAGGCTTCGTTTTCCCTTCCCCAGGGAAATGCGGGCTTGAGGACAGCGGTGCTAGTCCAACGCCCCAATGGAGGTCCGATCCTTTCCGCCATCACCGACTGATAAGCTCCAGCGACCCCCTGTTTGTCCAGAGGGTCGCCATGCCAGATGATTAGAGCGATCGTGATCGCAAAATTCTTGTTGACTACGGTCCGGCTGTGGCCACCTTATCCTGCGTTTTCGTCTTTAAGTCGGACGCATCATGCCGCTCCCGCATTGATCTGACAACTCGCCAGTCATGCGGTTTACTTTGCCGCCGCGCGTTACCGCCGGGCGCTTGAGCAATGTGTCAGCCCACCGTTGCACATTGTGGTAGCCCTGGACGGACGGCAAGTCCGCCGCACCATGTTGCCAGCCCTTCGGTCCCGGTTTTCTCCTTGGTGCTCATGCTGCTGGAGGATAATTCGACGGGAAGAGCGCTCTCTTGGTCTCCTCGTCGTTGATCCGCTTGAACGCGTGATCCTTTCCGACCTCGCGGGCGCGCGCCACCGCCGGACGAGCATCGACCATCTCAAACAGCCGTTTGAGATTGGGATAGGCCGCAAGCGGATCTTCCGCTCCCTTCAGCACCCGCGAAGCCCGGTCCAGCCATCCCCACGCTGACATGTCCGCGATCGTATAGTCGCTGCCGACAATGAACGACCTTCCTTCCAGATGATCATTCAAGACCTGATAGTGCCGTTCAGCCTCGCGGCGATAACGGTTGACCGCGTAGTCAAGCCCTTCAGGAGCGGCATGCTGAAAATGGACAGCCTGGCCCGAGAACGGTCCCAGGCCGGAGGCGAGAAACATCAGCCACGAGAGCAATTCGGGTCGGTCTTCAGGCGAGCCCAAAAACTTGCCGGTCTTCTCCGCGAGATAGATGAGGATCGCCGTGGAATCGAAAACCCTTCTTTCCTTTCCACCGGGGGCCTCCGTGTCTACGATGGCAGGCACTTTGCCGTTTGGATTGATCGTCCGGAAGGCTGGCAAATGCTGCTCCCCCTTGCTGGTATCGACGGGGATGGTCTCGTATGCAAGGCCAGCCTCTTCCAGAAACAACGCCACCTTGGCGGGATTGGGCGTCGGATGAAAGTAAAAGCGGATCATCTGGATCTCCAAAACAGGTGAGTGAAAGGACGCCGGCCCTAAGCTGCAGGGAAAGTGACGCGTCCGGATTCATCGAAGCGAAAGCGATTTGACTGTGGCGATAATCTCGTCAGGCTCGAGCCTGTTGCGGTAGTCAACGTCGATATGCGCGAGAACAGCGGTGGCGTTTGTGTCGATAACGAAGGTCGCCGGAACAGGGAGTTCCCAGCTTTCGTCGCCATTGATTCCGGGCAGCGCCTTTCCATTGGCAATCATCGCGGCACGTAGCTCTCCGGGCAAGGCAAACACGATACCGAACGATCTGGCGACCCTGTTGCCAAGATCACTCAGGACGTCGAACGCCAGCGCATTCCTTTCGGCTGTGGTCAGAGACTGATCGGGAAGCTCGGGCGAGATGGCGATGAGTTTAGCTCCATACGACTGTATCTGCGGCAGGATTTCCTGGTACGCTTTCAATTGTATATTACAGTACGGGCACCAGCCGCCGCGGTAAAAGATGACGACAACAGGGCCCGAGGCAATTTCGCCGTGGAGCGAAACAGAGTTTCCCTTCGCATTAGGCAGACGGAAATCTGGCACGCTTTCGCCTGTTCGAATGGCTCCATCAAACAGGGAGCTCGCTCGCAGGTCTGCAATTTTGGACTCGTATAGCGCCACGCGTCCTTCTGGCGCCTTACGGGCAAACTCCTCCTTGAACGCCGTCAGTCTCTGCTGCAGTCCCATAACGTTCGCCCGAAGCCTCCCTCTTGCCATTCTTCAGACGGTTTTAATTCGTTTGTTCTAGAATTCAAGACGAGCACGCGTCACATTCGAATTAGAGCCAGATTTGCAACGAAGTACGGATCGCGATCCCATCGCCTCGTTCGAGCGGCAAAAGCTGCGGGGTTCACGTTAGAAGGGTTTGGTGATGGCCAGCCAGTCGATAGTGGCAAAGGCGACAAGGATCACAAGCGGCGCCCAGGTGAGTAGTGCGATCGGACGTTCTGCCCGGAGCTGACGCTTCAAAGCGATCCCTTGGACGCTGTGCAGACCGGTCAGGAAGGCGGCTGGAACCAACTTCAGCAAAAGCCAGAGCGAACTGCTCCAACCGGCACCGAAAGCCATCGTGAAGCCTGCAACCCAGATCATAGCGAGCGCCGGCGTCGTGACCAGCCCATCCCACCGTAGAACGATTCCGCCGAACCGGTGGGCGCTTACATCCTGCGGCACGGTCGCGATTGCCCGTAGAGCAAATGCCGTTGTCAGCATTCCTGCAATAAAGACGATGACGGCAAATACATGGATTGCCTTGACATAAAGGTACATCAGGCGCCTCGTCCGTGATCGCCGAATAAGTCGGGGATCTCTGCCAACGAACGGACAGTCACATCTGCCGATTGATCCAACGTTTCGGCCTGAGCGCGCAGAAGATCGAAGAATGCCCGCTCATCGATCTTCAGAGGGAATTCGGTCCCGACACGGTCGATAGAGCGTGCGACACGCACGACTGTGAAGCCATAATTCTTCGCGCCGCAGATATCGAAACCGTTCGACGACACGAAGACAACCTGTTCGGGTTCCACGCCAAGCTCTTGCTCGACCAAGGCGTAGGCGTTGTTGGCCGGTTTGAATACTCGTCTGCTGTCAACGCTCAAAATGCGATCGAATAACCGATCGAAGCTGGAGTTCTTTACCAGATTCGAGAGCATAGCTGGGCTGCCGTTCGAGAGAATTGCACGCTTTTGCGGCGCCAAACGTTCCAGGCACTCTCGTGCGTCGCCATAAGGTCGGAGACTGAGATAGGCAGTGGCGACGTCTTCGACACGTTGCACATCTGCATCCAGATGAAGCGACCGCAGCGTGTAAACGAGAGCACGCTTCGTCAGGTCCCAAAAGTCCTCATATCTGCCCATCAGCGACGTCAGCCAGGTATATTCAAGCTGCTTTATTCGCCATACGGCTGTGATCAGGCTTCCGTAGCCCGGATAGGCAGCCTCTACAACTTGCTCGACCGACTGGACATCGTAAAGCGTGCCGTAGGCATCGAAGACAAAGGCCTTGATCTGTTGTGGCACCGACTTTCCTCTCGTGAGCCAAGAATTGCAGGACGTTCTCAGCCGGTGACTGGCGCCGCCATCACGATCAAGCTGTTGCGATCATGACCGACGATGACCCTGAATACCGAACCTTCTTCGACGGGAACCGGTGTTTGGAAAGGATGCAGGATCTGCAACCACCCCCCATCGGAATAATCGTCAGGATGGTTCTCGAATTCGATCCCTTCGGCAAGATCGATTTTCAGCCACTGCACCATGCCGGCCGCCATTCCACTGAATGTAACTGGAATGTCGATCACTCGGTATTCCTCGCTGTGGATCGTGCCCGTGAGATCAACGACCTGGAGGTCGACATCGTGAGACAACCGCTTCCAGTCCGTCATTGTTCCATGCACCGGAAGCTTGTTCGGCGCGAGCGACGCAAAACCGGAGACATCAAAGCCTGAAACCTTGTCGACAAATGCATATTTGTTCAAAATCTCGCTCTCCACAAGGCACCCTACCGCGGTCGCGCTACGTGGAATGATGATTGCGTCGTCATTGATCAACCGCTTGTGCGCGTCCTCGAAGGTCGGGAGAACGTCTTCGGCAAGAAGGTCGCTGGAGAGGATCTCGGAAACAAGGATATCGGCGCGGCGGTCAATGTCCTGACCGACGACAAGCTCGGATGAGCTCTTGTTGACGACCACGATGCGATCGGAAAAGCCATTCTGCTCGACGATCTCTTTTGCGGTCGCGGCGATCACCGGCACGACCTCGCAGGTGACAACATGTTTTGCCCCGGCTCTCGCAGCCATCATCGAAAGGAGTCCACTGCCGGTGCCGATATCGAGAACGTGCGCATCTGGCCCTCGCGTGGCGATTGCCTTTGTGATGGCCGCCTCGAAGGCATCGTTGCGTCGAGTATCGTTCAGCATGGGAATATGCCAGAACGGCACGATTCGTGACGTCAAGCGACGGACCTGATGGTGAGCCAGGATGTTGGCCGGTTGATGGCGCACCAGGATGCGGAACTTCTCCAGAGCATCGTGTTGTCGATTGGCCTGGGTAAGCGCAACGGCGAGATTGTTGAGCGCAATCATATTCTCTGGAGAGCCAAGCGCAGCGGCCTGAAAGCAATCGACCGCCTCCGCCGGCTCTCCGATCTTCAAATGCAGAGCGCCTTTTTCCAGAAGCGCAACCGAATGGTCTGGTCGGATCTGGAGCAACTGGTTCCAGTAAGTAATCGCGGCTTCGTACTTCCCCTTTGCGCCCACGACCCCCGCAAGCAACGGCAAAATGTCCGCGATCCGGTAGCCATGGTTCAGCACCTCGACATAATACTGCTCTGCGCTGTCGAGATCCCCGGAAGCGTGAAATGTCATCGCCTCGTTTAGGAATTCGCGCGCTTTCGAGTGGTCTCGTTGTAAATTTTCAGTCGTCATCAAATGTCCCCAAGCGACAAGATCAATCCTCGTCCGACTTCGCTGGAGAAACCTGTTTCGTTACAGTCGTTGCAAAAAATTAATTGCTGTCTGTCTTCGTCCTGTGGCCGGGGTGGTGGCTCCAACGTCTGCACACCTGCCTCGCATGACCTTCACACAGCAATCGTCCTCCCGATTATCTGACGCCATTTCCAAAAAATCGATTGCCGTTTCAACAGTGGTTGCGATCAATCGGGATGTCCAAGAAGAACAACGTTACCCTTGGATGAGATTCGCGATAAGCGCGGTCCAGCCGGTTTGATGGGACGCGCCGAGACCCTCGCCGGTATCGCCATGAAAATACTCGTGGAACAGCAGGTTATCATCGATCACCGAATCCGACGCTTGGGAGGTTCGCCGCCCGTTGGGGTCTGCAGTGAACAGCTGTTGCAGGCGACGGCTCAGTTCGTCGGCGACGCCGGCGAGACTGAGCATGACACCCGAACCGACAGGGCATTCCACACGGTAGCCCTCGCCAAAGTAAGCGTGGAACTTCCGCAGTGAGTCGATGAGCAGAAAGTTGACCGGCATCCAGATCGGCCCTCGCCAATTCGAGTTGCCTCCGAAAAGTCCGTTCACCGACTCTCCTGGCGTATAGGCGGCGTCGAAGCGCATACCGGCAAATGCAAGATCACATGGAACCGCAAGATGGGCTTTTGACATGGATCGCACACCGAAGTCCGACAGGAACTCGTCCTGATCGAGCATACGGTGAAGCAGGTCTCTCAGGCGATCGCCGTGCAACAATGAAAGGAGGATTCGCTCGCCTGATCCCGGTTCGGTCCATTTGGGAACCAGGTTTGCAAGCTGCGGCCGGTGCTGGAGGAACCAGTGCAGGCGTTTCGAAAATTGCGGAACTTTGTCGAGCATCGCCTGATCGAGAACCTCGACTGCAAAGATCGGGATGAGACCAACCATCGACCTCGCTGGAATCGCCTGGATCTGGCCCCCTCTCGTATGCAGCATATCGTAGAAAAAGCCGTCTGCCTCGTGCCAAAGGCTTTGTCCGCTGCCGGCGACATCCGCCATTGCGCCAGCGATCGAGAGAAAATGCTCGAAGAATTTTGTCGCAATATCCTCGTACACGGGGTCAGTCATCGACAATTCGAGCGCAATCCGCATGAGGTTTAGCGCATACATGGCCATCCAGGCCGTGCCGTCGGCCTGGTCGATCGAAGCACCGTCCGGCAGGATGTCCGAGCGATTGAACGGGCTGATGTTATCGAGGCCGAGAAAACCACCCTGAAAGATATTCCGGCCCCCGCTGTCCTTGCGGTTGACCCACCAAGTGAAATTCAGCATCAACTTGTGGAATACTCTCTTTAGAAAATCGGTATCGGCGACACCGGTATGGCTACGGTCCATCTGATAGACCTTGAGCGCCGCCCACGCATGAACCGGCGGATTGACGTCGCCGAACTCCCATTCGTAGGCTGGGAGCTGGCCGTTCGGATGCATGAACCATTCGCGTGTGAAAAGAACGAGCTGATCTTTGGCAAAGCTCGGATCGACCAGAGCGAGCGATACACAATGGAAAGCGAGATCCCAGGCCGCATACCAAGGATATTCCCATGTATCCGGCATCGAAATGACATCCGCATTGTTGAGATGGCGCCAATCGGCGTTTCGGCGCTTCAGCCGCTCGGTTGGCGGCGTTGGTTGAGCCGGGTCCCCAGCCAGCCAGATCGGAACGTCAAAGTAATAAACCTGCTTGGACCACAGCATGCCTGCGACCGCCTGCCGATGGATTTTGCGCGCATCTGCATTAGGGATACCGGCTTGCACAACCTCATAAAATTCGTTTGCCTCCGCGATGCGCTGGTTGAAGATCAGGCCGAAATCTTCGAAAGGTTCGTTTGCAATGCCGTCCGGGCGCCAGCGCATCCGGATCTCCCGGCTTCCCAGCGCCGGCAGATCGAGAACGACGTGTGCCGCCGCTTTGGTGCCGTGTCCGTCGGTGCTGAGGGCGGTCTTCGTCCCGTTGACGAGGTAGTCGTTGATGCCATCCTTGAACGGGCCAGCTCCCGGCGATCCAAACAAGAGAGGCGCGTTTGTTTCGTTTTCACAAAACAGCAGCTCCGCGGCACTGTCGTTGCTCCAGCGCCACGTCTTCTTGTCGGCACGGAACGCAAGCACATCGCCCGACGCAGTCGCATTGAGGACTGGTCGTTCACCGCCGGATTTCCATGACCATGTGTTTCGTGCCCAGATGTGCGGGAGAACGTGGATGCGAGCGGCGCTGCGTGCAGCATTCTTGATCGATATCCGCATCAGGATGTCATCGGGTGCCGCCTTGGCATATTCGACCGTGATATCAAAAAAGCGGCCATCGGCAAAAATGCCGGTGTCGGCAAGTTCGTACTCCGGCTCCAACCGCGAGCGTTGTCCGTTAACGCGGACCAGATCTTTATAAGGAAAGGCATCCTGCGGATAGCGATAGACCATCCTCTGGTAGGAGTGCGTCGGTGTGGCATCGAGGTAGTGGTAAACCTCCTTGACGTCTTCTCCATGATTGCCCTGCTCGTTGCTGAGACCGAATAGCCGTTCCTTGAGTATTTCGTCCCGGCCGTTCCACAACGCCAATCCGAGGCACCATCGCATGCTCTGATCACAAAAGCCGGCAATCCCATCTTCACCCCAGCGATAGGCGCGGCTGCGAGCATGGTCAAAGGTGAGCGCATTCCATGCATCACCATTGGCACTGTAGTCTTCCCGCACAGTTCCCCATTGGCGCTCCGCCAGATAGGGTCCCCATCGGCGCCAACCAACGCCATCCGCCGTTCCGAGGAGACGTTTGCCTTCGGTGGTCTCGAAGATCGAAGCTTTAAAAATCATGGAACCAACAGGAGCGCCGAGTGGTTTTCGGGCAGGTGACTGCCTGCCCGAATGTATCACGAGATTTTCTTCTTTAAGCTCTTGGGTTCGGCTGCCGTATCTTTGGCGGCGTCTCGCGCCCTGTGCCAATGTTCGTCAGCTTTTCCCTCAGGCTGCCCCTCTTCAAGCCAGAGCATATAGGCGTGATGACGAATATGCTCCTCATCGATTTCATTGGGTGTATCTTCGAAACTGACTTCCACGGTGACCTGCCTTTCTGGGCGAGTGTTAGGATCGACGCTCGGCCTCCACCACGCAGGGAAAAGGTGAGCCAACCCTTTTCGCATCGACACGGGAAAACGTTACAGATCGGCGGTGGTGTGCAAAAAATGCCGTCCTTGCCGCCAGGAGCGTACGATTGATCTCTCGTATGGTGGTCTCCACATGATCACTGACTGCGGGCTCACGATAAAGCACCAGCGCGAACCACCAAAGTCGTGAAAGCCTCCTTGCAAGCACTTCGCGCACAAGTGCCAGTGTCATTGTTCGCGATCGTTCAACGACTAAGAGGCAAGCCCTTTGCCACTTAACGTGCCCGACTACCGCATCAATTTTGGCATCACGCTGTTCAAACCCGAAAGCAACCCGATGGCTGCAATGCCGAAGAGCACGTACCGCAATTCCTCGAATGGCGTCCCGTCGAGGTAATCGACACCATATTCCCAAATGACGACGATCACAATTGCTGCGATCGTCGCCAGCGACAGACCAAACAAATGACGTCCAAAGCCTGAAACGCGATCGGTCATGCCCCTGCTCCGTCAGCGAACCGCTCGACCTTGAAGATGAACAGGTCGTCACGCCGCTCGATAGTTCCTTCAAGCACCACTGGCACGCTGGTCTTGTCGAGCAGCCCTGACGGCATAGGTCCACCGTCCTTAGACGCGAGCATAAAGAAGATGCGGCCATCAACCGACGCGGTTGAGACAAACACGGGCGGAACCCCGCCTGAAATGCAAAGATTGGCGCAGGCCTTGTGCGCGAGGCCCGTCCCCGGCTTCATTGCACCACCTCCGCACTTCCCGTCGCAAATCTCGCCAGTCAGGCGCCATCGCCCAAGATCCTGCGGCGGCGAGAGCACCGGAGGCGCGGACGCTTGCTGGTCAGAGGCCTTCAACTCGTCTCCGCCCCCGACGAGCAGCATTTCGAGATCTCCACGCTTGACGAAGATGCCGCCCACCCGAGCGGCCTTGCCGGCAAGAGGCAGTGCCCGGTCATCCACGCCAAATTTGCCCGAACCCGCCAGCATGATGGCGCGCGGCGGCGTCGTTCCAGTTCCGGGCACGCGTAATATCGGATATGGCTTGACCTCCATCGTGCCTGTCAGATGCTCGCCATGCAGTTCGTCGGCGTAGCTCCCCGCGCCGGGGCTGTCCGTATTATGAGACAGAAGCACCGAAGCCAAGGCCATACCGGCGACGAAAAACACAATGAAGCCGATCATCAGTGCTCTGACATCCGCCGGTACCTTCTTGAAATAGCCAACGAAAAATCCGCGTTCAGCTGGCTTCAGCATCATGCTTCTCCTTGCTTTGACGTGCTTGCAGGCGCAGCAAGCAGTTCCGCGGGAATTGGAAACGGCTCCAGTTTCGTTCCGAGTGGTAACGGCTCGGGATCGACGAGCACGCTCGATCCCTCAAGCTGGACACGATACTTACGGATACGCTCGCGGAACGGCGGCGGCGAACAGCCGTCCTCCAGGCGGTATTGATAGCCATGCCAGGGGCAGGTGATGAAACCGATAACGACCTTACCCTCGCCGATCGGCCCGTTCTGGTGCGAGCAGACATTCGACACGGCGGACAAGCCGCCCTTCGAGCGAAACACCGCGATGCGTTCGCCCCCTGGAGACGCGCCAATAATCGCCCTGCCCTCTGCGATCTCGGAGAGATTGCCCACGACGATCCAGGGCTCCTCTGGCGCTTTGGGGGAAGCGGCTGCATCTGCCCCAACCTCACAGCGCCCGGCGATCAGATGCAGCGTTGAGAGCAGCGCCAAGCCTCCGACCAGCAGAAGCCCAAGGGCGAGATCACGGCGATCGAGCAGCGCTCCAAGCGCCACGTGCAACACGATCGCGGCGTAGGCGAAATAGACGCTCATGTGGATCGCTTTCCACAAGGGCGGCGTGAGGAAGGAGAGCCAAAAATCGTGGCTGGTCGCTGCGAGGACAGCCAGAATGACAAGCCCTAATACGCCGAAAAGCTCAAAGGGAAAACCAGCAATATTTGTGAAGCTGGTATTGCTGGCAAAAAGTGCCGTCAGTTGCGGCGTCGGGCTGTAAGAAAAATACCAGCCGAGCACGTAATAGGCATGCGTTGCGGCGACGATCGCAGTCATCACGCCGAAGTGACGCCTGTTGTAGAGCAACGGAATAAAGCGTGTATCGATCCGGGCGAGTGGTCCGATCGCCAGCACGATCGTGAGCATCAGCAGCGCCAGCGAACCGAAGGCCCGCATCCGCTGTGTCGGAAGATCGACGTCGCGCAACGCCGGCGATAGAAGCGGGCCAGCTTTCAGGAAAATGAAGATGTAGAGGACGATCCCAGCCAGGAGGACGCCATCATAGATCATTTTGGTCCGGTTCCAGATGACCGGCTTATAGGAGACTGTCATCTTTGCGCCCCCTCCGTGACTTTGCCGTCGAGACGGATTGCCGGCGCGTCGGCCGGTAGTTTCGGCGCGCTTGCAAAGATGATGGCAAGCAAAAGTGGCAGAGCGATCGCAAGTCCGCTCCAGATCGCCGTGTGGGCGCGACGATGTCGGCGCTGCATCTTACTTCGCTCCCTTCGCGAGGCTCCGCCAGCGCCAGACGACCACCGGCCAAAGGAGAACGAGGCCGGGAATAAGGAGAGGTCTTACCGCATAGGCATCATGGGCGCCTGGATCGACCTTGTCGAAGCCATAAAGCAGAAACGCTGCGGCAACGACAAGGCCAATGCCTGCCCACAGCATCAATCCTGTTGACACTGGATCGGTTGAGCCCAACATCCTCACACCGGTCCTGTCGCCGGGATTGCCGCGCCGGTGACGATTCCACCAGCCGGCGAAATAAGAAAGCCGATAAGCTTGGCGATATCGGCCGGCTGGACCCAGCCGTCCGTCTTTGCACTCGGCATTGCGGCCCGATTTTGCGGCGTGTCGATTGTACCAGGCAGGATACAATTTGCCGTGATACGCCTGTTCCGGTTCTCGGCGGCAATCGCTTCCGTCAGGCGGATCACCGCGCTCTTCGACGCTGCATAGGCCGCCTGGTTGGCACCAGCCTTCAGTCCCGGGGCCGCTGCGATGTGAACGATACGGCCATAGCCGGCGTCCTGCATCGGTTTCAGGACCGCGGCACTGATCGCGTAGGCGGTGCGGGCATTGATCTGGAACATCTGGTCCCATTGGTTGACGCCCAGTTCCTCAACCGGACCTGTCTGGAAGCCCCCCACCGTGTTGACCAGCGCGTCGATACGGCCGAAAACATCCAGCGCACGGCGAACAGCATTCTCGCATGCGCCAATATCCGCCAAATCAACGCCGCCGAGATCGAGAATTTCGCCCTCCTCCCAACTCGCCTTTTGTTGTTGATCCGGGAAACCCCGCTCGACCGCGGCAATCTTCGCGCCGCGGTCGAATAAATCGGCGATCACGGCGCGGCCCAAATTACCGCCCCCACCCGTCACCATAACGACCATCTTCCCTTCAGATGCCTTGTTCACAGTAAAGCTCCTTTCGTCGCCTCATCAATGCAAGCCCGCGGCGCCGAGAAACCGCACCATCATTTTGTTACAGATGTTTTAAAACTTTTCTAGTCTCTTTGATCATAGAGCGAAATTTGCTGCGCAAGCGAAAAAATCCGCCCCCGATGTAACGAAGCCGGCCCGGCGACCGTACAGCCTTTTGTCAGAGCAGAATTTCAGATCGTGGACACAGAGATGAAGGTCTCTCGTCAAGGAGCAAAGTAGATGAGACGCGATGCATATGGCCTTGTTACAGGCACGGACAGCGTGGAGGCACAGCGGGCATTCGAAAATGCGGTGTTCGGGGTTGCCGCGCACAGGCCGAATACCGGGGCAGCACTTCAGGCGACACTCGCAGCTGATCCGGACCATGTAGCTGGTCATGCTTTGAAGGGATTTGCCAACCTCATACTTGCACGATCCGAACTCACGACAGCCGCAGCCGCAGCTCTCGCGGATGCACGCGCCGCTCTGGTCAAAAAGAGCGGCGGTACAGCCGACGAACGTATCTTGGTGGCTGCACTCGAAGCAGCGGAAGGTGGTCTTTTCGCACAGGCCGCCAGTATCCTGGATGCCGGTTTCGAAGATCGCCCCACGACGTTCCTGCCTTTCAAGCTTGCGCAAGCGATGCGTTTCATGATCGGTGATGCCGTCGGCATGTTGTCCGCCAGCACGCGTGCCGTACAGTCTATCGACCCGGCAAGCAATGCTGCCGGCTTTGTCCTCGGCTGCCATGCGTTCTCGCTCGAGGAACACGGGCGCTATGACGAAGCCCTCGGGGTCGGGCAGCGTGCCGTTTCGCTGCAGCCCGACGATTCCTGGGGCCTTCACGCCGTTTCTCACGTTTTTGAGATGAAGGGCGACGCGAAACAGGGCATCGACTGGCTGGAAGGCAGTCGCAAGGCTTGGTCGCGGTGCAACAATTTTTCGTTCCATATGGCTTGGCATCTTGGCCTGCTGCATCTCGAGCGTGGCGATCATGATCGCGTCCTGGAACTCTATGACGACGAGGTTCGGCCTCAGCAGACGGACGACTTCCGCGATATGGCCAATGCGATCTCGCTCCTGTGGCGCCTTGAGCAATCGGGCGTGCATGTCGGCAACCGCTGGCAGGAGGTTGCCGAGATCGCCCAGCGGCGCAAAAGCGATACGACACTGATCTTCGCAGCCCTTCATAACCTTGCCGCTTTGGTGGCCGTCGGCGATCGCGCGGGTGTCTCAGAACTCGTGGCGCAGATCGACGCCAGGGCGCTCGGATTAGATGACCAAGGCCGTGTCGCCGCTGAGATCGGTGTTCCGATGGCGCGCGTTCTGGCAGGCCTTGACGCGCCGGCCGATCAGCGAATGATCGATCGCATGGTTGCCAATCTGCCGAAGATCGGTGGCAGCAATGCGCAGCGTGACTTTTTCATTCTCGCCTTGGCAAAGGCAGTGGGGGCGGGGGGCGACGGCGCTGCAGTCTACCGCATAGGCCAAATCCGCCAGCAGCTGAAGGCTGACGACCGGCTTTTCCAGTCGATCGAACGCTCTGTCGGCATGCGCCTGTCGGCCTAATCATCTTTTTCGAACAAGGAGAAATTCAATGTCTATGATGGAAATGCACAAGACAAGCGTCTTTCCCGAAGTCCAACCGAGCCTCGGTCGCACGATTGTGCTCGCCGGCCTCGCGGCCGACATTACCTGGGAGATCTGGGCTCGCCTCATTACGCCACTTTGGGTCGGCGGCCCACTCGAGCCCGCAGCCCTTGTCCAGTCGGTCTTCGGCTTCAACAATCTGCTGCTGGCCGAGGCCATTCACGCGACTGTTGGCATCATCTTCTATCCAATCGGCTATCTGTTCATCGCCCGGCCATTGCAGAGACTGATCTTCCCGAAGCTGCCGCTCCTTTTGACCGGCATCGGCTTTGGCGTCGGCCTTTGGGTGTTTGCTCTTTATGTGATGGCTCACTTGTTCGCGGGACTGCCGCCGTTTCTTGGCTTCATCACGCTGACCTGGGCCTCACTGATCGGCCATATCCTCTTCGGCACCGTCGTTGCGTTCGTCGTCCGCCAGACCGAACGGTAAGGTGTCGCAGAAGAGGTCTGCCCGGCCCCACCATCCGTCCGCCGGGCAGGCTTCTCACCCAAGATATCCCTCGTGAAATGGCTCGCTTGCAATGTCTCAATCTCAAAAAACTGATCGCGTTGCCGATATCGTGGCAAAGACGCTCCACGCATACTGGGTACGTCATGCCTTCGGCGTACCGGGCGGTGAGATCGTCACTCTGATCGATGCCTTACAGGCTGTGGGCATCGCATTTAACCTCGCACGTCACGAGACGTCAGCCGCCATCATGGCAGCGGGTGCCAGCACCATTACCGGAAATCCCGAACTACTAGTGACGACCGTCGGACCGGGTCTTGCAAACGCGGTCAACGGCATCGCTGACGCGGTCCAGGAGCGCGTTCCGCTGATCGTCGTGTCCGGCATTGTCGATCGCGCCACTCGGGCTCGCTATACCCATCAAGTCATCGACCACGCGCAGCTTCTCCGACCGCTCGTCAAAGCTTCGTTCGAAATCGAACCGGAAAGCGCCACCTCCACCATCGCTCGCGTCCTTGCAATCGCGACGGCGGAGCCGATGGGCCCTGTGCATCTCGACCTTTCGCCCGCCGTGGCAGCGATGATCGTTCCGAAGGTTTCGGTGGCCGCCCCCCCGAGCCGTCTTAGCACAAGCGCTTCGGTGACGGATCCAGCTGTTCGCGCTCTGTCGGAGCGTATCCGCATGGCCGACCGACCATTGATTATCGCCGGGCTGGAAGCGGTACGCAGCAGCGCTGGCCCATCGCTGCAACACTTGGCCGAGACCATTGAAGCACCTGTTATCACAACCTACAAGGCGAAGGGCATTATCCCGGAGGACCACCCGCTGTCGCTTGGCGGCGCCGGCCTCTCGCCGCTTGCTGACCGCGCTCTGCTCCCCTTGTTCGAGAAGGCGGATCTGGTGCTTGCCGTCGGCTATGATCCGATCGAAATGCGCCTTGGCTGGCTCGATTTCGTAGCCGACCAGACGAAGCTCATCGATATTTCCAAAGAACCTCCCGACCATGGGATGCATCATGTTGGAACGTCGATCTCCGCCGACCCTCGCATTATATTACAGGCCCTCAATGGGTCGCTCATCGAGCGCAAAACCTGGGCGGGCGGCGAGCCGGCTGAGGCGAAAGCCGAGCTTGATCGCGTCTTCTCGAGCAGGAATACATGGGGTCCGCATGCCATTGTCGATCAGCTGAATAAAGCAGCTGGGATAGATGGCCTGGTCACGGTCGACAGCGGTGCCCACCGTATTCTGCTCTCGCAGAAATGGCGCACGGCGAGACCTCTCTCCCTCCTGCAGTCGGCGGGCTTCTGCACGATGAACGCCGCTTTGCCCCTTGCGATCGGCGCGAAGGTCGCCGACCGTTCGCGGCGGGTGTTTGCGGTCATGGGTGATGGTGGCCTGGAGATGGGCATCGGCGAACTTGCGACCGTTCGGGATCTCGGCCTACCGTTGACGATCGTTCTGTTTCAGGATCGCAGCCTCGCGCTGATCGCGATGAAACAGGCTTCGGCCGGCCTCGCGCCAGCGGGGGTCACCCTTGGTGAGACAGATTTTGCCGCCGTGGCCTTTGGGTTCGGCGGCTACGGCGTGAATGTGGAGACGATCGATGACTTCCGTAACGAGCTTGAGGCTACAGGCAGACGCAAGAGCTTCAGCCTCATCGCCTGCCGGTTCGATGCCAGCGCCTATAACGGCGCCTTCTGATGCCGCGCAAGCGACAGCGCCGGCTGCTCAGAAGACAAAGCGTCCACGCGACCCGCGCCTCGATTTCTTCCGCGGTGTCGGCATGCTCATCATCCTGCTTGCGCATATACCCAGCGACGGCTGGGCGCTTTGGATTCCAGCACGGTTCGGCTTCTCCGACGCCACGGAGATGTTCGTCTTCCAATCCGGAATGGCCTCGGCCATCGCATTCGGTTCGACTTATGACCGCAACGGCGCCATTGCGCTGATCGCGCGCGTCGCGCAGCGCGTCTGGCAGATCTTCTGGGCTCATATCGCCGTCTTCATCGTGGTGGTCGCCATCATGGTGGTCGCCGGAACGCGCTATGATGGCGTCACTTATGTCGACAGCCTGAACCTCGTGCCATTCATGAAGGATCCTGGCCATCTGCTGGTCGGTTTGCTGACGCTCACCTACGTGCCGAACTATTTCGATATCCTGCCGATGTATATCGTCATCCTGGCGCTGATGCCGGCGATGGTGTTCGCGTCGAAGGCAAACCGGTACCTGCCATTCCTGCTGATGACCGGTATTTGGCTTGTCACGCAGTTTGGCCTGACGCGGCTGCCGGCCGAGCCCTGGTCGGAACGCCCCTGGTTCTTCGATCCGTTCGGCTGGCAGTTCCTCTTCTTCACCGGGTTCTTCCTGACGCGAGGCGCCCTGCCGGCACCAGGCTACGACCGCCGCCTGATGGCGCTTGCCGTTGCTATCGTGATCGCGACGGTGCCCTTCGCCTGGGTCCGTTTCCAGGAGGTCCATCCCTTCTTCCAGATGGCTGCCGCGCGCATCGCTCCACTGACCGACAAGACCGACTTCGGCATCCTGCGCTTCGTTCATTTCATGGCGCTCTGCTACATCGCCGTCCATCTGGTCGGCGAGAAAGGTGCGCGGCTGCGCGGACGGCTCGTTCGGGTCCTGACCGTCGTCGGCCAGCAATCGCTCGCCGTCTTCATCACCGGCATGGTGATCGCTCAACCCATCGGTATCGCGCTCGATCATGCCGGCCGCACGACCTCTGCCGAAGCCGTCGGCAACCTGTTCGGGTTCGGGACTCTGATCGGCACCGCCTATCTCGTCCGTTGGTTCAAAACGTCACCGTGGAAATCGTGAGGCATTAATGTCCGATCATCAGAAACCCGCCAGTCTCGCAGGTCTACGCGTCCTCGATCTCTCGCGTATCCTTGCCGGACCGACGGCGGCACAGCTGCTCGCAGATTTGGGTGCGGATGTTATCAAGGTCGAACGGCCAGGCGTCGGCGATGATACGCGTGGCTGGGGTCCACCCTTCGTCCCGAATGCCGATGGAAGCGACAGCGATCTCAGTGCCTATTTCCTCTCGGCCAACCGCAACAAGCGATCGATCGCGATCGATCTCGCCACCGACGAGGGTGTGGTCCTCATCAAACGGCTTGCGGCAATTTCCGATGTCGTCGTCGAGAACTACAAGCCTGGCGACCTTGCCCGTCGTGGTCTCGGCTATGACGATATCCGCAAGGTCAAGCCGGATATCGTCTGGTGCGCGATTTCCGGCTTCGGCCAGACCGGGCCTTATGCCGAGCGCACCGGCTACGATTTCCTCATCCAGGCGATGGGCGGCATCATGAGCATTACCGGCGACAGCGACGCCAATGGTGGACGACCGGTCAAGGTCGGCCTCGGGATCGCCGATGTCATGTGCGGCATGTATGCGACCGTTGGCATTCTCGCCGCCCTTCGTCACCGTGACAGCACGGGCGAGGGTCAGTTTATCGATCTCGCTCTCTACGACACGCAGGTGGCATGGCTGATCAACGCGGCGACGAACCATCTCGTTTCCGGCAAAGTGCCAGGGCGCATCGGCAACCGGCATCCCAACATCGCGCCCTATCAGACCTTCCCGACTGCCAATGGGGAGATCGCGATTGCCGTTGGCAATGATCAACAATTTGCACGCTTTTGCGCGGTCATCGGAACGCCTGAACTTATCGACGACGAACGCTTTGCCCGCAACCGAGACCGCGTGGTGAATATCGACATGCTGGACCGGTTCATCACCGAAGCGATAAAAGGAGATACGGCGGAAAATTGGGAACGACGCCTCATCGCCGCCGAAATTCCGGCCGGCCGCGTCGCGACGATCGATGAGGTCGTGTCTAATCCGCATACGCTGGCTCGGGAGATGGTTGTGAACATGCACACGGAGGAGGGACGCGCCTTGCGGCTCCTCGGGAACCGTTTGAAGATGTCAGCGACGCCAGTGCGCTTTGATCGGGCGCCGCCGCATGTCGACCAGGATCGCGACGACATCCTCGCGCTTCTGTTGGATCTGCAAGATAACCGGCAGCCTGAAGGGAGCGAACACCAAGGTTGAAGCGGAAGGAATCGGCGGTTAGCGCAGGAGTTGCCGCCTGACGAGAAAGCTATTCTAACGAGCTGCCATGTCTCCAACGCGCCAAGTGTGGACGTGGGAGCATCGCTTGGCGCCAAGATTCCAATTTTAATCGATGTAGATTCGCTCGTCGGCCCAAACTTCCAAGACGATTGAATGACCGACTCCCAAGATTCGGGCCTCTGCGTCGGCACTGCTCATTTCAAGACAGGAAGCCGTTCTCCGGCTCTCACCGGGCCTTTCAGTCGATTGTCCGACGGCGCCAATGGGCAGACATAGCGGGACGAATAGGCGCACGAAGGAAAATAGGAGAAGTTGAAATCGAGCACCAATGTGCCGTCTGGACGAACAACGCCCAGATCCGCTCCTTTAATGGTGTCAAAGAGATATCGGCCACCACCGTACGTCTCGGTCCCCGACGTCGCGTCGGCGAACGGCAGGAACACGCCACCGCCGTACCCCTCAATCCAGTAAAGGGTCAATTCACCGCCAAATCTGGCCTTCAGCCCGATTGTGCGAGCGAACGAATGCATCAACAGGTCACCATCCGCCCCTGTTGGGACGATGATTTGTTCTGATGGTACTGGGGCAAGCTGTACCGTCAGGCGCAACGAGGGGTCATAAGGAAATGTCGTCGGTCCTTCGTACGTCGTACGGTCCGCCGGTTCGATTGGCGACTGAGGGTGGTCGCGAAACATGGCCGAACGGGTGTCGCACCAAAGCCGCCAGGCAGCAGCCGCACCCGGGTTGGAACGGATCTCGTAATAGAGATTTGCGATTTTCTCGCGCCATTCCCACAGTTGTTGGGTCTCGTTCAATTCATATCCTCCCATATCGGGTTTCATTTGGGATCAGGTCGCGCGAGCCTGTTTAATCGCATCATGAAGCTGATCCTTCCCGAGCACCCCTGAATAGGTCATCTTACCGATCACAAAGGATGGCGTACCCGCGAATTTAAAGGCTATTGCCTGATTATAATTTCGGGTGAGAAGGTCCGAGATCTTCTTGTCGTTCCGCTGAACAGCCTCCGCAATCTTTGCGAGATCGAGGCCTGCAGCGGTCAGAAGCCCTTTCACATCGTCTTCGGTGAGTGAGGCGGGTGTTACCATCAACGCTTCCATGGCTTTTTCGTAGGCACCGATCTCGTTTGCGCCGAGCACCGCTTGCGACGCGAATACGGATGCGTCGCCGAATACAGGCCAATCCTTCATGACCAACCGAACATTGCCATCTTCGGAGACGGCTGCCTTCACGTCCGGATGACTCTTTTTGCAATAGGGACATTGATAGTCGAAAAACTCGACGATCGTCACGTCACCTTTCGGGTTCCCGAGAACGGGAGCATCGGGATCGCGAAACACTTCTTTCTGTGTCAGCTGGGCGGCAAAGCCGGACCTTACTGGCAGGGTGGATGCAAGAGTGCTGCCAGCCACGACGGATAGAAATTGCCTGCGATGGAACATATCATTCTCCTATTCTCGAATTTGACGGCCGTGCGATTAGTTGCCGGCACTCGCGGCCGAAGCTGCTTTCAGAACGTCACCTGCGCCGAACTCGCCGACCAGATGGCCACCTTTTGTTTCCCGTTGATCCGCGCGGAAGAAAATCATCGTCGGAGGTCCGACGACGTCGAGCGCGCGCATCAGATCGCGCTGATCGGCATTGATGTTTGTGAGGTCGACTTTGAACATCTTCAGCGGCCTCAAGGCGTCTGCAATCTTCGGTTGGGAAAAACATTGCGATCGATCGAACGGCAACTGACGCACCAATCGGCCGTGAAATAGACAAGGCTCGCCTTTCCGTCCAAACGCGCCGCATCGAGTTGAGCGGTGAGTTGCGAGTTTGAGGCAAGCACAGCCATCTGCTCCTCCGGGTCCATCCGAGCGGCAGTTCGCACGCCGCTGAACCCGTTGAGCGGACGTACCGGATCGATGGATCCGGCCGCAAGGCCGACGACGAGGATCACTGCATAGACTGCCGCAAGCAAGCCCAGCGACTGCAGGCCCATTCGAATCGGCGTGGTACGGCCCTTCGTGACATCAAATGCGCCTAGGAAAACTGCAGCCGCCATAGCCCAGACAGCCCAGAGACCAAGAGGCAGCCATTCGGGAATTACCGGCTCCGCCATCCAGATCGCGATTGCAAAAAACACAAAGCCGAATAGATGCTTGACCGAGGTCATCCATGGCCCGGCTCGTGGCAAAGCCTGACCACCTGCGGTCCCGAAAATGACCAACGGAATGCCCTTGCCGAGACCGAGCGCGAACAGCAGCGCCACCCCAAGAGCGATATCTCCGGTGCGGGCGACATAAAGCAGCGCTCCCGCAAGCGGGGCCGTCACGCAGGGACCAATGATAAAGGCGGAAGTAAATCCGAGCACGGCAGCAGACCCAACCGAACCACTGCGCCCCTTATCGAAGCGGCTAAGACCGGTCACCCAAGCAGAAGGAAGCTGCAGTTCAAACAGACCAAACATCGACAGCGCCAGGAGGGCAAAAAGTATTGCTACGACGCCGGTCGTAGTTGGTGATTGCAGGGCAATCTGCAGGTTCTCCCCTGTCCAGGCAGCCGCCCCCCCGAAAATGCCAAACGCTGACGCCAGTGCTATTGCATAGCTTGCCGAGAGGACAAAGCCGCGGCGCGCGTCAAGCTTCTCTCCCTCGCGCGCAAGCGTGGCGGCAAGGATAGGATAAAGCGGGAAGACACATGGCGTGAACGCCAGGAGAATGCCAAACCCGACGAAAGCGGCAAGCAGAAGCGGAATGCCGCCACGTGACAGGAAGCCACCGACGATATCGTCCTGATCTGCCGGAGCTATGACGGGTACCCCTGGCGCGGATGTTTGAGCATCTTTTGTGTTGTCCGCCAGTACCGCCTTGGACCATGCCGACTTTCCGCCTGTTGGTGGCGAAAACACGGGCTGCTCGGAGACAGCAAGCGTCGCGGGATCGATGACACGCCTAGCTGGCGGATAGCAGAGACCGTGTTCCTGACACCCCTGATAGGTAACGGTCACCGCGGAACTGGCTGAACCAAGCTCCGCATCGGCGTGATCGAAGTAAACTTCTGATTTGCCGAAGTTGGGATCGTCCTTCTCGACACCCGGCATAGTCAGCAATTGAATAGAGCGACCGTCGGAAGCCTTGGCAGAAAGGTACTGCCGGTAAAGGTAATATCCAGGCGGCATTTCCCAATGAAGATGAATGCCACCGCCATTCGACCGAACAAGCGAAAACTTGAACGCGTCGTTCATCGCCAGCGGCGTCTCGGCCGCGAGCCCCGAGCCAACCAGGGAAACGAGAAAGAAGATAGTGGCCAGGAATCGCATGCGTTGCTCGCCGAACATGGAAACTCTGAGATGCCAAAACGTCATGCGACGTAGCGCGCCGGCTGACCCACATAGCTCACCATCGCGCGCAGCAGGCCATCCGCATCGGAATGTTCCGCGTCCAAGAGATCGGCAAGCGCCACGATGACCTCCTGCCTGCCCCAGCCAATAGCGGCCGCACCATCGATGAGGGCGTTGAGATCGGTCACCACCGACCTCTGACATTCACGAAGTCGGTTCGGATGGTGGTGACAAAGACGTGGTGGAGCAATCATTGTTTAGGTTCCCAAAATAGCTTCAGCGTCCCGTCTGCCCAGAGACTTGGGCAGACGGTCCTTGGTGAAGGCGTCCGTCACGGAGCAGGCTGCGCTCTCACCGCTTCCCAGTTGGCATTTGCCTTTTTGATGTAGCCGCTGATATCCGAACGCCAGGTTCCGAGAACCTTGTCGTTGTAGTTGAGATAGAGTTTATCATCGACCACCGTGAAGGCCTGCGGCTGGGTGGGGGCTTTGTGACCCTCAGCCGTCCCGTAGGCGCAGTATCCGCCATATTGGGGAGCAAAATGTTCCGGATCCTTCGCGAAGGCATCGCGATGCGCCGCTGAGGCAAAATAGAATGTTGCGCCCTTGTAGGAGGTCGAGAATTCCTGCGAGCCCTTCACCGGTTTGTGATCGGTGAAGTAGGCAACAGCGTCGTAACCGTTGATGGCCACGCCATTGGTTGCATAAATTTCGTCGGCGAAGGCGATCGACGTTGAGGACAATGCAAGAACGGCAGCCGCCGCAATGGGCACAATTCGCGGGATGAAAGTCATGGCCTTTTCCTTTGCAGTTGAGAGGAACGATCCCGATACGCTCGTTAACTGCCCGTCGTTACATCTCGCACCGTTCACGAATTCGTGCAGTCCTCGCGGAGGTCTACTGTGAGCACATCGCCAGAGCGATCTGGGCTCGAAGCCGCTGGATTTCGCGATCTTTTTCAGCCGATTCGCGCCGCAAGTGGTCAAAGTTGCTGTCGCTCGCCCGCGAAATCTCCCAGAATGTTACGTTGAAGATGACCGGAATTGTGGGGGCCGTGTCGTGGGCGCGGGATTGCTCCTGCCGCAACGGATTCTCCGCCGTTGCCCGTCCCCAGATTTTGAGGGTGCAGTCGCCACCGACATCGATGCGCACAACGACTTCGATGGTGGCGTCTGGCCGACCGGCGGCGTTACGAAACGCAGTCGTTCCGATGTGAAGCCGCAATGTCGAAGCATCAATGACATGCGGCAGCATGGCGACGCCGGTCTCGGCTTCGAAGACAATACCCGGGCGGACACGAGAGAAATCGATCGAGAGTTCTCGCTGGGACTGGATGAGATGCGCGATACTCGGTGTGATCACTTGCCCCCAGACGGCCGCACCTTCAGCGAAGTGATGGATAATGGAGTGGCCCATGCTGGGACATACGATGGAATGCAGCATGATCAAGTTTCCTTTGTAACGGTTGGACCGAACGTCTGGGTCGAACTCTGCCAAGGCTGAACACCTTGCTGTCCATTAGTTCGCAAGATGCCGCGCGGTTGTTACAAGGAGCCTCAGCTAATTTTTGGGAAAAGGATCATCTTGGAAAGCCGATGGCCGTCAAACCGGCATCGAGCATGTCGGCGCGGGCCTCGTGGCCGCCGTTGTGAATGCACATGATGCTGTCGCCCCGGATGCAGCCGGGAACATCGTCGCACTTGATGCCGTCAAGCGTGATCGTCTTTGCGCCCTTCACATCACATTTTGCCCGTGCGCGCAGGATCGCCATGCTGTCATAGGCGTTTCCCTGGTGAAAGTTTGCCCCAATGGCGCGTCCGGCAAGTGGAAAGGTCTGATCGCCGGTACCGTGGAAATGGATGATCGGTGGAACGTCCGCAACACAATCCTCGGCCTTTGGGAGGGGATCCCAGAAGACGCCAGAGAAGGTGACCATGGCGACCGCCTTTTCACCTTGTTGGCAAGCCGTGTACCAAGCCATCGAAGCGCCGATGGAAAAACCACCGATGACGGTTCTATCAGACGTGAAACCATAGCGCTGTCGCAGATCACCGAGAACATCGGCGATAAAGGTCTTTTCGTCTCGCCCGGGGCGTGCGCTATGGGGGAACGACCAACTGCCATCAACACCGTCCACCGCAACGTACGCAAGATGATGAGAAAGCGTCGTGTCGATGAGCGGGCGTTGTTGCATCTGCAGTTCGGCCGAGCTCTTGTAACCGTGGAAATAAACATAGGCGCCGCGAATGTCGCCATCTTTCGGCAACTCGATTCGATAGTTTCCGTTTTCGACTCGACACGCAATCTGACCGCCACAGACAGCGGCCGCAGATAGGTGGCGGGGCATCGCCGCCAATATCAAGAGACAAAAGAAAAGACATCTGGCCATTAAGGCGCCCTCGATTGGATTTCATCCGTGAGGGCTAAGGCTTTTGATGACCGTACACAATTTCCTAGAGCATCAAATTAATGAGAGGCAGCAGACTGACCTGCCTATGGCGCTTCTAGCTGATGGCAGAGATTGTCATGCTGCCGTCCCTATGCTGCAAATGCTGATGCAGGGTTTATGTGACAACACCGACGCGATGATAGCGCCGGCGGAAATAGACGAGCGCCTCATCCTCTTCCCGCCCGTGGGCGATATCGACGACCCGGCAAAACAGGACGCGATGGGTACCGCTTTCAACCGAGCTTTCGACGTCGCAATCGAAGGAGACGATCGCATCCTTGAGACGCGGCGCTCCGGTTGTGCTGGATAGCCATTCGCCGGCGGCGAAACGCTCTCGCTGGGGCGTCGAGCCGCCGAACGGCCTCGAAAGCGCCTCGCAACCGGAGGCGAGCGTGTTGACGCAAAGCGAGCGGTTGCGATCGAATATCGCAGCGGCCGAGCTTGATCGGTTCAGGCAGACGATCAGCGTTGGGGGCGTGTCGGTAACACTGCAGACTGCGGATGCGGTGAACCCCGCTAGCCCGCCCGGCCCATTGGTCGTGACGATGCTGACGGCGGCGGCAAGCTTCGCCATCCCCTCCCGAAACGCAAGACGAACAGTCTCCGCGTCGTCGTGCGGCATCCCCTCCGTCATGCTGCACACCCTTTCATTCAACACGAAGTCCCGCCTTTTTCAGAAGCGGGATGACCCGATCGCAGAAATAGGGCAGTTCTTGCGTGTAATTGACAAAGGACAGGGCGATGCCGGCATAGCCTTGATCTGATATCGCGATCATCTCGTCGGCGATCCGCTGCGGCGTACCGATCAGCGGGTAGCTGCCCGCCCCGCCGGCAAAGCGCTGGCGGTACCGGTCATAGGCGTCGCGATCGTGCGATTGGGAGAATTCCTTCTTACCAGCCATATGTTGATCGACGGCGGCGTGGTCGGCCATGGTGATGGCGTAGCGGGTGTAATAATCCTGCGCCTCCCGCTGCGTCTCGCGGCAAACGACATGGCAGACAGTGTAAACGCCGACATCCCTGCCCTTCTTCTCCGCCCGCTCGTGGATATTAACGACATGCTTTCCGGCATCGGCGATTTCGGTGAAGGTCGTAAAGAGATAGTCGCAGCTCGCCGCCGCAAAATCCCGGCCTGGATCGCCGAACGCGGCATTCATCGTCACCGGCCTCGGCAGCTGCAGGCTCGCCGGACGGCTGACGGCTTCCTTTAGCGTGTAGTAGGTGCCGATATAGTCGATGGGCTCATCGGAGGCGTAGACCTTTTCGACGATCTCCAGCCATTCCGTCGCCTGGTCATAACCCTTTTCGACCAAGGGAACGCCGAACATACCGAATTCCTTCGGATTCCAGCCGCAGACGATGTTGAGGCCCGCTCGCCCTTGGCTGATATGATCGACCGTAGCCAATGATTTGGCGGCATAAAGCGGGTGCACCAACGGCACATGCACGGTCATGAACAGGCCGATTTTCTCGGTTGCCGCGGCCAGCGCCGCCGCCCAGGTGAAGGTCTCGAACGACCATTCGCGCACCCGGTTCTTGCCACCGAAGCCGCGCCAGCGGGCAATCGGCAGAAAGAATTCCAGCCCGGCGCGGTCGGCAATCTGCGCGGCCGTCAGATTGTCCTGCCAGCCGGCAGCCCAGCGCTCGGGCACATCGGTGATTGCCAGCCCGCCATCGGCATTGGCGGAGAATACGCCGAGCTTCAGCCGGTTCGGACCTTTCAGCGGATGCGACTTGATCATGTTTCCCTCTTCATTTTCGTCTTCTGCGGATGGGGCGGACGGTCTCCGCCTCTTCCAATTGGCCTCGGCGCACGGAGAGATAGGCCTCCTCCGCGGCGAACATGAAAAGCGTCATGCGGTCGTGAACCGCCAGCGGATCGTGGGCCAAGAAGGCCTTGTGGATGGCCGAAAGTCCGTCGATATACCGCGCCGCGACGGTGGGGTCGGCAAATGTCCCGAGCCGGACCGACTGAAAATAATCCATGAAACGCGAGATGGTCGCCGCCATGTGCGGGTTTGTCACCGCCCGAAGCCAGGTGTTGCGAAAATCGACATTGGCGGCCAGCAGCCCCGGAATATCACCGGCACTCAGCGTCTGCTCGATCCGGCCGATCGCAACAGTCAGTGCTGTCTCGACATCGGGCGTCATGTCACGTGCGGCACTCGCCGCCGCTCTTGGTTCGAGTTGGCGGCGCACTTCGAACAGGCCGGAAATATCCTCGAGCGAAAGTTCCCGTACGGCGAATCCGCGCGTCGTACCGACGAGATAGCCTTCGGACACCAGTCGCAACAATGCTTCCCGTGCCGGCATGCGCGATATGCCGTAAGAGGCCGCGATCTCCATATCCACCAGGCGGTCGGCTGGCGACACCGCGCTTCGCTGCAGCCTAAGCCGCAGATCGGAGTAGATCGTTTCCACCAGATTTTGACTTGGCTTGTCCATCCAACAAGCTGTATTCAGTTTTAAGCCATATTCAATGAAAAAATCGCCATAATCGGAGAAATAGGCGACATACCGCAGAAATCCGTATACTGATTTCCGCCGATATTGTTGATGTGAGACTCGAGCGGGGGAACGTATCCTTGCTTGCAGTCAAAATAATTTTAAGCATAAACTTTGCCTTTGACGCGCCAGCAAATCCGACGGCGTCAAGGAGAGAACATGAAGGTGATCCAGTACCGCGAGCATGGCCCCGCCGACGTCATGCAATATGTCGACCTGCCCGATCCGAGCGCCGGGCGAGGTCAGATATTGGTCAGGCTGGCAGCGGCCAGCGTCGCTCCCTTCGACTGGAAACTCCGGGCTGGTCGTCTCAAGGATCATTTCACGCTGCCGCTGCCGAGCGTTCCCGGCCGCGACGGTGCCGGCGAGGTCATCGCAGTCGGCGACGATGTAACCGAATTCTCTATCGGCGATCGGGTAAGTGCTGTAGCCGGGATTTTCTCCCAGGGCTGCTATGCCGAGAAGATAGTCTCCGATGCGAAGAATGCCGTGCGCATCCCAGACAATCTCGATTTCCGGGAAGCGGCCGCACTTTCCAATCCCGGCCGCAGCGCCTGGATTTGCGTGCGGACAGCCGAGGTCAAGTCCGGCGACAACGTACTGGTTCATGCCGGCGCCGGGGCGGTGGGCGGATTGCTGGTGCAGCTCTGCCACCACATCGGAGCTGAAGTTACCGCCACCTGCCGTGCCGCGAACCGCGAATATGTCCTCGGCCTCGGTGCAAACCGTGTCATCGCCTACGACCGGGAGGATTTCTCGGAGCTGCGTAATCAGGACGTGGTTTTCGATCTGATGGGCGGCGATGTCCATGACAGGTCCTATAGGGTCCTGAAGCCGGGCGGCCGCCTGATATGGCTGGTGGCGGATCCCATCACCGATCGAGGCGCCGAATTTGGTGTGACGGTGACGCGCGCCATGATCAACGACGATAAGGAGGTGCTGCAATCGGTGATGGATCTCGCAGAGGCCGGCATGCTCAAACCGCAGATCGCCCGAACCATGCCGCTGCAGGATGCAGCCGAAGCGCACCGGCTGATGGAAGCGGGCGCCATTTCACGAGGACGCCTCGTGCTGACGATGGAATGAGGCTAGGTCAGACTTCGTTCGGAAACAATGGCGCCTGCCTGCCTTGGGCGACGAAGCTGCGGAAATCCTCAATCGCCTGCGGGCTGGCAAGCGAGCAGAACGGCCCGCGGCTCACCTCGATGCCATTGATCTGATGGAGCCGCACGTCCATTTCCGCGCTTTTTAAGGTCACCGCCGCCGTGTTGATCACGGGCGCATGCAGCACCTTGAGGCCATATTCTCCGCCGACCAGCAGCCCGGGCAGGATGCCGGCTGGCACCACCACATCAGCGCCATCCCGAACCAAAGGTTCGGCGCAGGCTCTGAAAGCGGTGAGCATACGCCGCCGCGCCTCGTCGTCGCCGGCGAAAGCGGCGCTGAAATCGGACGGCGTGCAATTCATTCCCGCCACACGCCTCACACGGTTGCCTAATCCGTAAAGATCAGCCTGTTCGTAGTGCCAGACCTGGAAAACGTCATCGAGCGTGACGAGCGCAATCCGCCGGCCGAGCCGTGCGGCATAATGCATCGAGACCTCGCCCGCACCGATCACGGGAATGGTGAGCGCCGATTTGAGCTCATAAAGCCCCGGGTCCTGGAAATGGCCGATAACGACGGCGTCATAGCCACGGCTTGCCGCCTCCAGCCCGTTATCTATCGCGATTGCCGCGCAGCGGAATTCCGCCAGCCGCCCGAAGTGCCGGTCCGGCGGGCTGATACCAAAAACGTCGACCGTCGTACCGGGTTCTGCGATACCGTTCAGATAATCCGAAAGCTGTTCCATGTAGGCGGCACTGGCCGTGGCATCGATGAAGCTTTGCCAGAAGATGCGCATTGTTCCCTCTTCTTGTTCGTTCTCACCCGTCGTTTTGCTCTCGTCAAAACCAGGATTTAAGGCTTTAATCGCAGTCATATGCACTTTGGAGAGCCCAATGAATTCGCCTGCAGCACACGAAAATCCGCTCAATGAGCCGACGACGGAGACGTCGGAAGCAGCGCTGACAGAATTCGAATGGTCGCTGTGGCGAATTTCCGCGGCCTTCGTTCGCTGGCAATCGGAGTGCAGCAGCGAGCTTGCCGGCTCGAGCCTCAGCGGCCTCGATACGGCTGTCCTTCACACGATCCGCTACCGCAACAAGCCGAAAGGCCTTGCCGAAATCTCCCGTTTGCTCGGCCGCGACGATACCGCCAACATTCAATATGCGATCAAGAAACTGCAGGGCTTGCAGTTGATCGAGCGCGTCAAGGGCCGATCGCGCAAGGATACGCTGTATGTGCCGACACGCAAAGGCAACAAGCTGACCCAGGACTATCGCGCGCTGCGCCGGCATTTGCTGATTTCCTTGATTCAGAAGATGGATCACGCAGAAAAGGGTCTCGGCGACGCCACCGAAATGCTGGAGCTTTTGACGAGTTTTTACGACACTGCTGCCCGGCGCGTGTCGATCGGTCATCATCCTGTCGAGCGCGATTGAACCAAACAAGCACACGTAGCGTGCCGCCCACATCGTCGATAAAGCATCTTGCGTCAGCTCTCATGGACCGGCCTTCCGTTCGGTCGCCTTCGGATCGCCGAGAAGCCGCTCATTCACCGAGAGCAAGTTGATCCAGGCGGGAGCGCCCTTAGACTCACGCCCACGCGTTGCAGGTCCGAAGGACTGCGCAAAGTCCGTCAATGCTGGGGCCGCGAGATCCTTTACCCCATGCATTGGGTCGCGAGACGCTGCATCAAACAATTGCCCAAGCTGTGCGTGATCGGCGGTATTGATGAGAATATCGACCTTAGAGCCGAGATCGGCTGCCAATTTCCTCAGCGATCCCTCGCTGGCAGGGTCGAAATCAATGATCTCGACGCCGTTGATCGCTTCAAACTGCTGCCGCTTGTCGAAGGGCTGCCGGCAATCGGCAACGCCGATATGTATAGTCGGCGCTCCCGCTTTCCTCAGCGCTACGGCCAATTCCAGCGCCGCAGGATGGCGACCATCGGTGATCAGCACATGCCGATGCGTCGGGTCGGCGACGATTTCACGCCACCGACGATCGTCTTCCACAGGCGGCATCGTCGAAGTCGGACCGGCAAAAAAAACGGCTTGGCCGCTTTTATCGAGCCGCAGCGATAGCTGCACCCGGCCGCCGGCGCGGGCGCAATCACCGTGCAGATGGGTGACGACGCTGGGACCGCAATCGAGCTGCACCAGTCCGATGCGCCAAGGCATGTGCTCGCGATAATAGGGATCACCGGTGACCTGGATGCAGATCTCCGAGAGCAACAGGCCGCCGGTCGGCGCATCGATGAAGGGCAACTCGGCGCACAGGCAATGCGGGCAGGCATCGCGCGGCGGGTAGGTATATCGTCCACATTCGCCGCAGCACTGCAGGGCAAAGCGACCGATGGCGGCGGCAAGCGTCAAACCCTGCGCCTTGCGGCTGCGCAAGGAGGGCGGCAACAACGGCGCGATCATGCCGATTGTCCCGCCAGGATCGCCGCGGCTGACGCTAGGCCGCGGTCGTAGTTGATCATGCCAAAACCGGAAACCAAACCGATCTTTGCAACGGCAACCTGTGTTCCGCCCGCCGTGCCGAGAAGCTGGCGCATGGCTTCGACGATACCGAGGTGCCCGCCGGCCGCCCCCGCCTGTCCGACCGATAGTTGCCCGCCCGACGTATTGTGCGGAAAGGAGCCGTCGATCGTGAACGTGTGCTGGCGTACGAATTCCGGCGCCTCTCCCTTCTGGCAGAAGCCGAGATCCTCGAATTGCATCATGGAGATGACGGGATAGTCGTCATAGGTTTGCATGAAATCGATGTCGTCTGATGTAAGGCCGGCCATGCCATAGAGCTCGCCGCGATCCATCACCCAGCCGCCGCGGGTCTGCACGGCATCGTCAGGGAAAGCATTGTGTCGTTCGATCGCGGAGAGCAGGCGCACGAACGGCAGGCCGAGCGACGACGCCGTTTCCTCGCGCATGACGAGGAAGGCCTCGGCGCCGGCGCAGGGCATAACACAGTCGAAGAGATGGAAAGGTTGGGCGATCGGTCGCGCCGACAGATATTGCTCCATCGTCAGCGGCTTCTTCATCAGCGCATGCGGATAGTTGAGCGCATTGTCACGCTGCGCGATGCAAAGCTTGCCGAAATCCTCGCGCTTGGCTCCAAACCGATCCATGTAGGCCCGAGCGATCAGCGCGAAACTGGCATTGGGCCCGCCGGCGCCATAGGGGTAGGCGGCATCCTGCGCGAAGCGGGAGAAATTGGCGAGCGTCTTGCGGAACGTATCCACCTGATTGGTATCGGCCCCGACGCAGGCAACGATATCGGCATCGCCTGCCTGGACTGCCCGCGCCGCGCGCCGGATCGAGACGATGCCGGCCGCACCTCCCATCGCAATATGATCGAGCCAGCGCGGCGTCAGGCCGAAATGCTGCGTCAGCGCGATCGCCGTGTCCGGCCCCAGGGTGAAGCTTGCCGCCGCAAAGCCGTCGAAGTCGCGATGGCTGATGCCCGCTCCATCGGCAAGCGCCCTCAGAGCCCGGCCCAGCCACCAAGGCGCGCTCTCGATCGAATAACGCTCATAGGGCACCGTCACCGGCACCGCCAGAACCACGCCGTCATAGGAATTGCGGGCGCGGGACGCCGTCATCCGGCCACCGCCAGGATCACATCGACATTGCCGCGCGTGGCGTTGGAATAGGGGCAGCGCTCATGCGCGCCGGCTACGATCTCTTCCGCAACTGCCTTGTCGATGCCAGGCAGAAAGGCCGTCAGCTCGACCGCAAGCGCATAGCCCACGGGAACCGGGCCTATGCCGACCTTGGCGGTAACGGACGTATCGTCGGGAAGCGCGATCTTCGTGGTGCGCGCAACGAGTTTGACAGCGCCCAGGAAGCAGGCGGCATATCCGGCGGCGAACAATTGCTCCGGGTTGGTGCCCTCCCCGCCCGGTCCGCCAAGTCCCTTCGGCACGGAAAGACTGATGGCAAAACTGCCGTCTGCGCTCCGCGCTTTGCCGTCCCGGCCGCCAAACGCGGTGACCGCGGTTTCATAGAGGATCTTCTCCGGGGTCATATGAAACTCCTAATAAGGATTTTAGTCTTGATTTACGGTATAGCAGAAAACGTCTCTGCTTGAAAGATTTGCTTTAGGCGCCCTTGCGGATGGCAGCCTTCAGCTCGCGCAGATCGATCGCCGAACCTTCTTCGACCGCCCTTACCGCGATGGTCTTTAGTTCGCCGCGCTGGAGCTTTTGTGTGGAACTGACGGGCAGCCTGTCGATGAAGAGGATGTAGCCGGGCAGTTTGTGGTAGGCAATAAAGCTGCCGCAGGTCTCGATGATGCTGGAAGCACGCTCCAGCGGATCGCTGGCCGCGGCATCACCCTCCACGATGAAGGCAAAAACCTCCTCGCCGCGCAGATCGTCAGGCACCGGTGTGACGGCCGATGCCTTAACGATCGGAAGCTTGGCGAGCGCCGCTTCGACCTCCAACACCGCAATATTCTCGCCGCTGCGGCGCACGATGCTCTTCTTGCGGTCGAAGAAGTAGAGAAGGCCATTCTCGTCGGCATAGACTACGTCACCGGTATGGAACCAGCCGCCTTCCCAAGCCTCCTCCGTCGCCTTCTCGTCCTTCAGATAGCCACTGAAGAAACCATCCCGGGGATCGTCACCCTCGGCCCGTACCAGAAGCTCGCCGGGCTTGCCTGTACCGACCGCGCCGCCGGCCTCATCCACGATTCTGTAATCCATGCCGGCACGCGGCCGGCCGATGCAGCGCAGTCCCGGCGTATAATCGTCGGCCGCCGTTGTGGTCACAGCGCGGCCCCCCGTCTCGGTCATCGCCCAGGCCTCTACGATCGGAATGCGATAGCGCTCCTCAAATTCGATCTTGTGCCGGGCATCGACACCGGGGCCAAGCGCGAATTTCACTCTATGGGCGCGCTCGGCCGCAACGGGCGGCATCTGCAGCAGGATGGCCGGAATTACGCCTAGACAATGGATGATGGTCGCGCCGGAATCGGCAATCGATGCCCACCAGCTCTTGGAATGGAAGCGGTCGAGCGGCACGATCGCGCCGCCTTTCATAATCATGCCGACGGCTGTGCAGCCAAGCGCGTTCATATGAAACATCGGCAGCGGGGTCAGCGCGATCTCGCTGCCATCCACCATTTCCGCGACGCCGCCCTGGGTGGTATACCACTCGGCAAGGCGGATGAAATAGATGTTGGAGAGGATGCAGCCCTTCGGCTTGCCGGTACTGCCGGAGGTGAAAAGCAAAGCGCATTCGGCACCCGGCCCGCCCGCAAGAGCTCCGAAGGCAACAGGCGACGGCGGGATTTCTTCATCGATGCCCACAACGGCTACCTTGCCGGGATTGATGTCGCGAAGCTCCGCCAACCGCTCGGCAATTGCGATCAGGATCGGCGCCTCGGCCATATCGAGCTGAAAAAGAAGTTCGTCACGCCGCAGGTCCGGATTGATGGGCACGATCGACACGCCGATGGCATTCAGCGCCAACCAGGCCGTGAAGAATTCCGGCCGGTTTTCGAGAAGCAGGGCGACACGCGAGCCAAGGCCATAGCCGGCGGCGGCGAACCTCCTGCTGAGGGCGGCGACATCTGCGAGCACTTCGCCGTAGCTGTAACGGAACCCCTGCGGCGCATAGGGGAGCCCGGCGCTGGCCGGCGCAATCAGCAGGGGCGCATCGGGCATTGCACGCGCCCTGTCTTCGAACAGCAGATAGGGAGAATGGGTCATTTTATCCTTCAATCGCGCTCGAGAAGACCTTTTATCAGGAACATCTCCGCTTCATGAATCGTGCCGAACTGGATCCATTCCGCATCCGTCTGTGTTTGCAGGCGCCAGGTCAGCAGAGTGACGACGCATCTGTCCGTTCCCATTTTCAGCAGTTCGCCGGGAATGACCCGCGATATGTTGCGGAACTGCATGGTTTCCTTCGAGCCGCCGACATCATAATCCACTTGGAAACGCGCCCGGTCCACGTTGAGGCGGACATAGGTCTGCTTGCCCGAGAAAATGGATGTGCCGCAGAACAAACCGGCTTCGATCTCGGTTCGGTTGAGGCTGCCCCATGCCCAGCGCCCTTGCTGCAGTCCATCTGACATCAGTTCGAATGCGACGGTCGCGGGACGCTCCACCATGATGCTGCTGGAATGGCAATGCGGGTCTAGCATCAACGTCCCCTCTCCGAGTTCTCCCCGGCCGATACGATCATTTCGCTCAAACAGCATTTTAAGCATAAAATAATTGGAAAGAGCGTCAATGATTTTTTCGATTGTCCCGGCATCGAGCTGTAAATGTTCGGCAAAGGCGAGCTATGTCTCACCCGAGCGGTCGCTTGAAACTCCGATTTTCCAGTGACTTTCCCCTGGTACGACTCTCGATCGGTCAAAATCACACGATCCAGAAATTTTAGGCTTGAAGTAGTTTTTGGCACGTTCTACGATCCCGCCAATTGCTAAGGGGAAGCCCACGAAAAGAGGCTAGAAAAGCAAAACAGTGACAGTCCTCGGCAAGATTGCAGGCTTGCGTTCAACAACCGCCGCAGGTTCATCGGCTCACGCCGATGTGCAAACCAGAGGGATCGTAATGACATTTGAAATAGACCGCAGAAATCTCCTGCAGATGCTCGGCCTTGCTGCAGTCAGCGGCGCTGCGCTTTCGCGCGCGACCTTCGCCTATGCCGCCGATACCGACAGCGTTTCCATCGGGTGGCCGAGCGATGTGCCGTCCTGGGACCCAAACCAGCGTTTCGTTCCCGATGCGCAGCCGATCTACAAGCTGGTATTCGATCAGCCGCTCGATCAAGCGCCCGATTTGAAACTCATCGGCAATCTCATCACGAAATGGGAACTCGCCGCCGACGGTCTTTCGATGCCCTTCGAAATCCGCAGTGACGTCAAGTTCCATAACGGCGATCCGATGACGCTGGAGGACTTCAGCTATACCTTCGTCGATCGCATCAAATCCGGCCTGAAGCTCGATATCGCCAATTCCTGGCGCAACCTCATCGCAATCGAGGTCACCTCGCCCACCAGCGGCATCATGAAATTCTCGGCACCGACGCCGACTGCGCCGCAATGGCTGGCCTTTCTCGGAAGTTTCCTCGTTCCGAAGAAATACATGCAGTCCGTCGGCCAGGATGGCTTCCAGAAAAAGCCTGTCGGCACCGGCCCTTACAAGCTCGTCGACTATCAGATGAACTCGCGCATCGTGCTGGAGCGCAACGACGATTATTTCGGGCAGAAACCGAAGATCAAGAACGTCACGATCGAAATCATCAAGGATCCGTCGGCACGCACCGCCGCCATCCAGTCCGGCCAGATCGACCTCACCGTCAATATCCCTGTTCGGGAGGCTGAGCGTCTCGGCAAGACGCAGGGTCTGGCCGCCGAGATCAATCCGTTTACCCGCATCATCCTGCTGCAGATGCGCAACGATATGGGTTTTGCCGACGAAAATGTTCGCCTTGCCGCTCATCACGCGATCGACAAGGCAGCCCTTTCGAAGGCTTTCTACGGCGGTGCGGCTGTCCCGCTTTCGGTTCCTGCGACGCCCGGCACCCCCGGTTTCGTGGAGGGCTATAGCTTCAAATACGATCCGACGCTCTCCAAGGAACTGCTTGCCAAGTCCGGTTTCAGCGCAGACAAGCCGGCGACCATCACGCTGGCGGCCACCAATGGCCAGTTCCCGAGCGATTACGATATCGCCCGTGCCCTGGTACAAATGTGGGGAAAGGTCGGCATCAAGTGCGAAATCGAACAGATCGAATATTCGAAATATTTCGAACTCAATCGCGGCGGCAAGCTGCCGGAAGCAACACTTTACAGTTTCGACAACGCCACCGGCGACCCCGAGATCTTCTCGGGCTATCTACTCAATCCGAAAATGCCCTTCGGCGCATGGAAGGGTATGGAGATCGGTCAGAAGGTTCTCAACCTCTTCGCCGAGCCTGTCTATGAAAAACGGGTTGCCGGCTATAGGGATCTCGCCAAGGAGGCCGTCGAAACCGGTGCCACCATTCCGCTCCTGCAGAGTGTCCAGACGCTGGTCCGCAAGAAGAACCTCAACTACGTCAAGTACGGCAACGCCTGGGTTCTGGGCAATACCATGTCATGGTCGTAAGTTTGCGCAGCATGGCTTGAGAGACATGGGATCCGGGCCGTTTTCCGGATCCCTTTCCTGGCTTCGTAAGACAAGGCATGCGCATGTTTGTGACTATCGCCAAACTGCTGGCAAAGCGTCTTCTGACCGCAATACCGATCCTGCTGATCGTTTCCGCGCTTCTCTTCTGCATCCTGCGCGTCCTGCCGGTCGATCCGGCTGCCATGTCCATGCCGCCCAATGCCACGGTCGAAGAAGTGGATGCGATGCGCAAGGAAATGGGGCTCGATCGGCCGCTTGTCGAACAATACGGCATCTGGCTTGGAAAATTGCTGCACGGCGATATCGGACGCTCGATCCATTTCCGCCAGGATGTGACGTCGCTGATCGGTTCGACACTGCCCGCCACCATCGAGCTGGCGGTTCTTGCCATGATCGTCGCCACCATCTTCGGCATTGCCGGCGGGCTCTTCCTTTTCTACGTGCGCGGAACACGCGCGGAGGCGGTGACGGATTTTCTGTCCATCCTGCTTTTGTCGCTGCCCGAATTCCTGTGGAGCCTGTTCCTGCTGCTGATCTTCGGCGTCTTCTTCAATCTTCTGCCATTCACCGGCCGGCTGAGTCCCGGCTTCGAGCGACCGATGGTGACGGGTTTTCTTCTGCTCGACAGCATGATCACCGGCAATTTCGCAATCTTCTGGGATGCGATGAAGCACATGATCCTGCCGAGCCTGGCCCTCGGCATCGCACTTTCGCCCTCGCTGATGCGCGTGCTGCGATCAAGCCTGCTCGACGCCTATCAGGACGATTATATCCAACAGGCGCGGCTGCGCGGCCTGTCCGAGAAGCGCATCCTCATCCGCCACGCCCTGAAGAACGCCATCCTGCCGACGCTCAGCCTGATGGGCGTGCAATTCGGCTTTCTGTTCGGCGGCACGCTGCTGGTGGAGGTCATCTATTCCTATCCAGGCATGGGCAATCTGATGGTGGATGCGATCCGCAACGCCGATCTGCCGATCATTCAGGGCGCGGGGCTTACTTATTGTGTCGCTGTCCTCGTCATCAATACCGCAGTCGATAGCCTTTACCTGATCCTCAACCCGAAATTGACGGCGCGCTGACCATGAGACATCTTCCCCTCTGGTTGAGATCCGGCCGCGTTCAGATCGGCCTCATCATCATCGCCATCCTGGCGATCTGCGCAATTTTCGCGCCCTGGATCGCGCCCAACGACCCGAACGAACAGAACCTGCTATCAATCCTGACGCCACCAGCCTGGACGGACGGCGGCGATGCGATGTTTCCGCTCGGCACCGACAGCCTCGGTCGCTGCATCCTCTCGCGCCTGATCTTCGGCGCGCGCGTCGCCCTGACCGTCGCCTTCACCGCCTCGATCGGCGCGATGATCATCGGCGCGATCCTCGCCCATATAGCCGGTTATTTCGGCGGTTGGGTCGATTGGCTGATCGGGCGGATCGTGGAAATCTGGCTTTCCTTTCCGCCGGTCATCCTGTCGCTGATCCTGATGGTCGGTCTCGGCACGGGCATCCGCAACGTGGTCCTCGCCATCGTGCTCGTCGACTGGACGCGCTTTTGCCGGGTGCTGCGAAGCGAGGTGCTGGTGCTTAGGCGGCGAGACTATGTCGCCGCTGCCCAGCTGGTCGGCTTTTCCCATTGGCGTACCATCACCCGGGAAATACTGCCCGGCACGCTGCCGCTGCTGATCACGCTGATGAGCCTCGAAATGGGCGTTGCCGTCATCGTCGAAGCAATTCTTTCCTTCGTCGGCATGAGCGTCGGCTCGGATACGCCTGCCTGGGGCCAGATGATCGCCGATGCCCGGCAGAATATCTACGAGGCGCCGCTTAATCTCCTCTGCCCGGTCTTCGCGATCTTCTTCGCAGTCTTCGGCTTCAACATTCTCGGCGACGGCCTTCGCCGCTCCCTCGACACGCGCCTGACGCAGACGGAGAGGACCTGACGTGACCATATTAGCCGCACAGAACCTGAGCGTTGAATCCCTCGCCGGTCCGGAATCCTTCCCCGTCCTGACCGATCTGAACTTCGCGCTGGAGCCGGGCAAGATCCTCGGACTGGTCGGCGAGTCCGGTGCGGGCAAGTCGATGATCGGCCGCACCATCTCGCAATTCCTGCCGAGCGGCTTTGCCGTGACAAAGGGAACGCTGAAATTCGATGGAGACGATCTTGTGACGATGGCGCCGGAGCGCCGCCGCAATTTGCTCGGCCGCGACATCGCCTTCATCCCGCAAGAGCCGCTGTCAGGTCTCAATCCCGTGCTGACCGTCGGCCAGCAGATGAAGGAGCATCTGCTACGGATCGGCCTTGCTCCCGGTGAGGGCTGGCGCCGGCGGGCGCTTGCCGAATTCGAGGCAGTGCATCTGCCGCATGGCGCGGCACTGCTGGAAAAATACCCGCACCAGCTTTCCGGCGGCATGTGCCAGCGCATTCTGATCGCCATGACATTTGCCAGCCGGCCGCGCCTCCTGATCGCGGATGAGCCGACGACGGCGCTGGACGTCACCATCCAGGCCCGCATCATCAAGCTGATCGCGGAGATGCAGAAACGCGACGGCACGGCGGTCATCTTCATCACCCATGACCTGCGCCTGGCTTCGCAAATCAGCGATGAGATCATGGTGCTCTATGCCGGTCGTCCGGCAGAGCGCGGCCCCGCCAAGCAGCTCTTCTCGGCGCCGGCCCATCCCTATACGCGCTGCCTGCAGCTTGCCAATCCGACAATCAGCGGCCCACGCCGCGGGCTTTTCATCCTGCCGGAACGCATGCCTGGTCTGCGCGTGCTCAAGAATATCGCCGGCTGCCGTTTCGCCTCCCGCTGTCCCAATGCGATCGCGGCCTGCTCCAAGGCCGAGCCGCCGCTTGCCGAAATAACGCCCGGCCATATCGCCGCCTGCATCCGCACCGAAAAGACGCCCGAGATCGTTCCCCCGCCACTGGCGCCAAGCCGCGACATTGCGACAGGCAAGAGCTACCTTGAGGCCGAGAAACTGACCAAGGCCTATACCGTGTCCTGGAGCCCCTTCAACAAGCATCCCAAGTTCAAGGCGGTCAATTGCGTCGATTTCACACTTGGCGAAGGCGAGTTCATCGGCATTGTCGGGGAAAGCGGCAGCGGCAAGAGTTCATTGGCGCGTCTCGTCGTCGGACTGGACACGCCAACCGAAGGCCGCCTCACGCTGGCGGGTCGCGACATCACCGCCAACAGAGCATCGGAAAAAGCCTATCGGCGCGACTATATACAGATGGTATTCCAGGATCCGCAATCGGCGCTCAATCCGCGCCGCCGGGTCGGCAGCATCGTCACTCAGGCGAATGAGGCAAGTGGCCTTCATGCCGGAAAGCGCGACCGCATGGATCGTGCGGCCGAACTGCTGGCCGAAATCGGCCTGCCGCCAGATGCCGCGATGCGTTTTCCCTCGCAGCTTTCCGGAGGCCAGAAGCAGCGCGTCAACATCGCGCGTGCCCTTTGCACGGTTCCGCGAATTCTGGTCGCCGACGAGATCGTTTCCGGCCTCGATGTCTCAGTTCAGGCGCAACTTCTGGATCTGTTGCTGAGACTGCGCGACGAGCACGGTTTCTCGATGATGTTCATCTCGCACGATCTTTCCGTCGTGCGTTATCTCTGCGATCGCGTTTTGGTCATGTACCGCGGCGAAGTGGTGGAAAGCGGGGTTACGGAAACCGTCTTCGCCAACCCCCAGCACCCCTATACACGAAGTCTGCTCGCCTCTGTGCCGCCGGACGATGTTCAAGCCGAATGGTCGCCTTTGCTTGCCGAGACCGGCTACCAAGTCGAGTAGGCGCAAAATCGTGGCGATAGCGGCACGGGGATATTACAAAGGCAGCGATGTCAGCCGCGCCGTCACGATCGCCGATCTGCGTGCCATGGCGACGAGACGATTGCCGGCTTTCGTGCTCGAATATCTCGAAGGCGGCGCCGAGGACGAGTGGACGCTTCGTCGCAACCGCGAGGTTCTTTCGACCATCGAATTCCGCCCGTCGACACTCACCGGCGTGGGCTCGCCTGATCTCTCGACGACGCTTTTCGGCATTCCAATGCCTCTTCCCTTCATCGTTGCGCCGACGGGTTTCAATGCGCTCTATGTCCGCTGGGGTGACCGGCTGATGGCGCAGGCGGCGGCAAAGGCCGGCGTCGCCTTCACCCAGAGCACCGTTTCCAACATGCGCATCGAGGAGATTGCCAAGGTGGATGAACTGCGGCACTGGATGCAGCTTTACGTCTTCCGCGACGGGGCGTTTGTGGATGAACTGGTCGAACGCGCCGAGAAGGCCGGATGCCAGGCGCTGCTGGTGACGGTGGATGCTGCAACGTTCGGCAATCGCGAATGGGACCGGCGCAATTACCGGAGAGGCATGGAACCGACGCTGCGCAACAAGCGTGATATTCTTGCGCATCCCCGGTGGGCGCTATCGGTCATGGCGCATGGAATTCCGCCTTTCGGCAATCTGCTCGATTTCTTGCCTGCAGATCAGCAGAGCTTTGCGCGCACGGCGATGTGGTCGCGCGAGCAGATCGAGCCGGGCCTTCATTGGGATCATATCTCTCACCTGAGAAAGATCTGGCCGCGGACGCTGATCATCAAGGGTGTGGCAACGCGTCGGGATGCCGAACTGGCGGCGGAGGCCGGCGTCGATGGTATCGTGCTCAGCAATCATGGCGGACGGCAGCTCGACGGCGCCCCCTCGCCCATGTCCGTCCTGCCGGAGATCGCCGACCGGCTGAAAGGCCGGCTGACCATTCTTATCGACAGCGGCTTTCGCCGCGGAACCGATATCGTCAAGGCTTTGGCGCTGGGCGCCGATGGCGTCATGATCGGCCGCGCGATGCTTTATGGCCTCGCAGCCGGCGGCGAGGCCGGTGCGGCTCGTGCGATCGCCATCCTCGAAGAGGAAATTCGTCGCACAATGGCGCTTCTCGGCTGCGGCTCGATTGCCGAGCTCGACCGCCGTTATGCCAAACTTTAGGCACTTTTCCGTTTACGGGACGATGATCCGCGTCGCCATCGGATAGTGCGAGTTGCCGCCTTCAAAAGGCGGGAAAGTCTTGAAATCCTCGCGCATGGCGATGCGCGCGGGGGATTGCAACGCGACCTGCAACGCGGCCGGGCTGTCGAACATCACCCGGTTGCGCTGCATATGATTGACGCGCTCCCAGGGCAGGAAGCCGCACCAATCCACCCGTGACAGAACCTCGATCTGGCGGATGCCAGGAAAGGTGCGCATGACCTGCGGATGATTGCTGACATAATGGTGCAGCCAGACGTTCAGGTCTTCCGCCGGACCGGTGTAGTGGACCACGTAGCTGCACGGCAACGCGCTCTCGCCGGTGCGTAGCTTGTTATCGTCGACCGGAAATGGCCGCACATACATGGCCTGCTGCGTCGCTCTTGTGCCGTTGATACTGGAAAGAATGCCTAGCGCTGCAAGCTGCTGCAGATGGCCCGTCGGGCCGACGGCATCTTCGAGTTCTGTCAGTTCGTTGAAATAGAGCTGCATGCCGAAGACCGGCGATTGCTCTGTCTTGTTGTACATGTCGTTGGTTGTTTCGGGCGTGTAGATGTTGGCGGAGGTGAGGCCGGGCGTTGCCTTGATGATCGCCGTGACGGTTGCGAGGTCCGTTTCGCTGATTGCGAGATCGGTGCCATCGGTGTTTTCGAAGAACGCAAAATAGGCAAAGGCCATGTCAAATTCCCTGCGGTTATATTAGGGCGGCGGCCGGTTGACCCGGCGTTCCCGATCGCCAACGGATGCCTCAGTATCGAGCCGCGCACTGGAAAAAACAAGTTTAGGCTTAAACTATTTTAGACCTATTGGCGGCTGACTACGGCGCATTTTTCGACCGGTCTGCTCTTCGAGCGCCTTTTCCAGAATATTCAGGCGGCGCTCCGTGATTTCGGCGATGCGCGCGGGGGCGCCGGCTTCTATGGCCTGCATCATGGTCTCGACAAGCTCCAGAGACAGCACGAGATCGGCGCGGCTTTGCAGGGTCTTGTGGCGCATCGGCTCCACCCATTGCAGCAAAAGCTCCATCAAATGCATGGCAAGGCTATTGCGCGTCGCCTGGGCGAGAGCCAGATCGAACCGCATCGTCGCGATGATGATCGAGTTGATCGTCTCAGGACTGCTTTTCGCGACCTTTGACGGTGGCAGCGATTGCCGGCCGAACTCGATCGCTTCGCGCATTCGATCGAAATCGGCATCCTCGGCATATTGCGAGGCGATCTGCGCGACCCATGGCAGGATCAGCCGCCGCATTTCGAGCGCCTCGCTCATGTCACCCGGCCGCAGATCCGGCGCCGGCACGACGACATCTAGGGGCACGATTTCGCTCGTGACAAATGCGCCGCCACTTGCACCGGGCTTCACCGTCAGAATGTTGGCCCCGACAAGCAGCTTCATCGCTTCTCGCACGGTCGGGCGGCTCACCTGCATCTGCTCGGCGATGCTGCGTTCGGAGGGAAGCTTCGAACCGAGGCGGAAGTGACCCGCCCGGATCGCATCGGAAAGCCGGCGCGCAACCTCCTCGCTCGGAAGCACCACACGCACCGGCTTGAAATGCCTGTTTGTCGGCACCTCGTTGCGCATGGCTTCGGAGATTGCCCGGCTCAAATCGATAGCACCTTTCCGGTGTTGAGGATGTTATTCGGATCGATGGCGCGTTTGATGCGTTCCATCAGCACCAACTCTTCCGGTGTGCGGGAGAACTTCAGATACGGTTTCTTCTGAAGGCCGATCCCGTGTTCGGCAGAAATCGTACCGCCCGCCTGCCCGATCGCGCCGAAAACGAGCTCGGTGATCTCCTTATGCGGCTGCATCTTGCCGGCCGAAGGAATGTTGCAAACCAGATGCAGATTGCTGTCGCCGATATGGCCATAGCTGAGCGCGATCGCATCCGACCAGCGGCTCTTTATAGCCGCTTCGATTTCGTTTACCACCTGACCCGCGGCGCTAGTGGGTAGTCCGACATCGAAGGCCGTCAGCGGCCCCATCAGTCGGCCATATTCCGAAACGCTTTCGCGGACTGCCCAAAGATCGCGTGTCTCGCGCTCGGAGGATGGCAGCACTGCGTCGGATACCCAGCCCTCCTCAAGCGCATTGGACAGGATGTTTTCGAGCATCGCCCGGTTTTCATCAGCATCGCGACCGCCCGCTTCGATCAACACGTAGATGCCGTGCGCCCCGGAAAAGGCACGGCGCAAATCCGGTAGGTTACCGGTCATGAAATCGTAGAAACTCGGCCACATGACCTCGAAGGAAATGAGAGCCGATCCCATGCGCAGCCGCGCGCTCTTCAGCAGTTCGAGCATGGCCGGAAAATCGGGACATCCACAAAAGGCACTTGCGAGCGCGGCCGGCTTTGCCTGCAAGCGCAGCACGGCGCGGGTGATGACGCCAAGTGTCCCTTCCGAACCGATGAAAAGCTGCTTCAGATCGTAACCAGCATTGTTCTTCAGCATCTTGTTGAGCGATCGCACAATCGTGCCGTCCGGCAGCACCACTTCGAGGCCGAGCACATGCTCGCGTGCCATGCCGAAGCGGATCACACGATTGCCGCCGGCATTGGTGGAGAGATTGCCGCCGATGACACAGGAATCGCGGGCACCGAGGTCAAGCCCGAAGAAAAGGCCTGCTTGCTCCGCAGCCGCCTGGATGACACTGAGCGGCGTTCCGGCCTGTACGGTCATCGTTGCCATCACGGGATCGATCTCGTCAATGCCGCGCATGCGGTCGAGCGAGAGTGCAATGCCGTCTTCGATCGGGCGAGCGCCGCCGGCAAGTCCCGTCAATCCGCCCTGCGGCACGACTGGCACCCGGAAGCGGTCGCAAAGCCGGAGCGTCGCCGAGACTTGTTCCGTGTTACGCGGGCGCACGAGGGCCAGTGGCACGACAGGCTCGAGTCCGGCCCAGTCGTTGTGGAAACGCGCGGGGATATCGGCACCGAAAAAGACGTCGGTGCCGAGTTCGTGCTTGAGCGATTGAACGAAGTCTTCTCTCATTAAATCATGGCCACCGAATTGCCAAAACATTGGTCAATATTTGATACCAGATTTGGCAAGGAGTAAATACCATTGAATGACGCAAAGCCCAAAATTGCCAGAGCATCAGGGTAAAAAGCCCGGCAGTTGATCAAGTGACGTTCTGGCGAACCAACGATGACAATGTAAGCTACGGCAGCAGCATCTCTGTGTACACGGGAGACGACGAATCCGTGAAATCTGCCCGCCTTCGCAGCCGAGGCTCGCGCCGGCATCGCTGAACTCGCCCCGCATCTCATCGGTCTTGATCCGACTGCGCTCGGCATTATCAACGATGTGATGGACCGGGTCCTGCTCGGTCACCCCTATTTCAAATCGGCTATCGACATGGCCTGCTGGGATTTGCTTGGCAAGCGAAGCGGCATGCCTGTCTGCGATCTCATGGGTGGACGCCAGGGCGGCAAGCCAGAAGACGACATCGCGCGTATCAAGGACTGTTCCGGCAAACTCGAAAGCAGCGACGTGATGGTGGCGGACGCTGATACAGGATAGCTCGCTCATGAGGCCCTGCAGGTTGTCGTCGCGGTCCGGGATCTTCCGGTGTTCGTCGAGCAGCCCTGCAGGACCTATTCCGAATGCCTCGGCATCCGGCGCGCTACCAGCCTTCCCTTTGTCCTGGACGAGAATATCGACGGTCTGTCGGCTCTGATGCAGGGCCACGCCGATAAGGCGATGAATATCATCAATCTGAAGATCTCAAAGGTCGGAGGATTGACCAAAGCCCGCCAAATCCGCGATCTCTGCGTCAGCCTCGGTATTCCGATGACAATTGAAGATACCTGGGGCGGCGACATTACGACGGCGGCGATCGCTCATCTTGCGCACTCCACGCCGGCACGATTTCGGTTCTCATCGACCGACTTCAACTCGTACATTGCGGTGAGTGTTGCTGCCGACGCGCCGCGGATGGAAAGGGGACCTTACGAGCCTCAGAGAACGCTGGGCTTGGCGTAACACCTGATTACGGCGTGCTAAGTGATGCAATCAACGAGTTCGGATAAATGGAACTCGCTTGGCTTGAAGGTATGAGAACCAACGACCCTCAATGACAAATCGACAGTCCCACGTAATCAGGAGTTTGAGGAGCGGCCTTGGCCCTCAACGACTTTCCCTCTTCGCCTATTAGCTTGAGATTTGTCTGCGCTTATTTTTCAACGGTATTGACCCGGAAACACAATGTCTTGATCTACCAGGACATTGAATTGATAGCCAGGCCGGATCTGCAGCGTCGGCTGCACATCCATATTTCGCTGTATCGTTCGGTCGGCCACTCGCCCGAACGTCTCGGCAAAATTGCGCCTCGCCGCATCGGATGCGGTATCCTGAGTAGCAAGCGTTGAGCTCTGAGGCACCGCCATGTCGATGCCGGTCCCGATCAGCGCAATCATGACAGCTGAGCCGAAGGTTTTGAGGTAATGGTTGTTCACCTTATCATTGAAGCCGCCATAGCCTTCCGCATCCGTCCCGGCCATGCCGCCGATCTGCAATGTCGATCCGTTCGGAAAAATGATATCGGACCAGACGACGAGAACGCGACTCTGGCCGAACGACACCTTGCTGTCATAACGACCGAACAGTTTTGTGCCCTGGGGGATTAGAAGGCGGTCGCCCGTCGCGCTATCATAGACATTCTGACTGACCTGCGCGGTGATCCGCCCTGGAAGGTCGGAATTGATGCCTGTTATCAATGTCGCCGGAATGACTGAGCCTCGTTTCAGTTCGTATAGGGACTGCTGTGGCACGACACGGTTCGGCAAATATCCAAGATCCTTGAGGTCGGCATTGAAGAAGTCTTCCTTGGAGCTCTGTCCGTTCGGATCGACATTCTGCCGACCCAGACCGGCGCGCAAAGCCGCGGCGTAAAGATCGGAGGCGTTTGCGCTCGTGGCGGCTGTCGTCGTCATCCGGGATGTCGTGCTCTCATCTTTTTCCGACCGCGCTTCCAGCTTGCCGCGACCGATGGCGAGCGGCGCGTCATAGGCGGAGTCTCGCGCCTGCATGCGCGCCATGCGTTGGCGCTGCTGCTCGCGCAGAACCTGTTCCTGTTGCTCGCGGGCGAGACGCGCCCGCCACACCTCCTCCGGCTCCAGTTCCTGCCCGCGCCGCTGTTGTCCCTGCTCCGCCTGTGGCGCAAAGGGGTTGGCCGCCTTCACTTCGGCCTTTTTCGTCTCGACCGGGGCCGGCTGGAACGTCTGCTGCTCCTGTGGCTCGCCAATGATGCCGTCGGTGACGCCCCGCTTGATCTGGTCGGCATAGGTCGAGGCAGGATTGCCTGAAGTGGTGTCCGGGCCGCTATTCTTGCCAAAGTAAAGCCCGCGCGAGACGAGCCCAAAGAAGATGATGCCGAGAAACGCGACCAACAGCACGATCACGACGATGACCGGCAGGCGGTTCACCCGTTTGATACGCGACGTGGCCTGACTGTTTTGCGCACCACCGAGTTTGAGAGACTGCACCATGATACCCTCGTTCACCCGCGCCGCATCAGCGACAGAGCGCTTGCCGGTGTCGCACCCGATGTCGTCACTGTGTAGGCCCGACCGAGTTCGACACTGCTCGTCGAAAGCCGCGCAAGCACCTGGCCTTCGTAAGGCACGATGACATAGGCGAGCGGAACGACAGCCGCGCCACTCTCCGTCTTTTGATCGGTGACAACGGCATAACCCCACCCCTTTAGCGCTGCTTCGAGTGCCTGTCCGAATGGAGACCCATCCTGCTTAAGGGCAACGGTTGCCTTCCCCTGTCCGATCTGTTCGGCAAGTCGGCTGACCATATCGCCCGCGATCGCGCTCGCAGCTGGTCCGGAAACCTCCGGCGGTGCTGTGCTAGTGGCGAGAGCCCCATTATCCATTGACTGGCATCCGGAAAGGAGAATAGCGAGGATATTGGCTGTGGCCAGGCAGCGGATTGGGCCGAAACGATCACGGGTATGGCGAAGGAGGCCGAGCATCACCGCCCTCCCCTGGTGATCGTCACCTTCTGCTGTTTCCAGCCGACGCCTGAGACAAGCACAGCACGATCGATATTGTAATCGACCACCATCATGTCGTTCTTCATGCGATAGTTGACGATGCGGTTCTGGCCGCCGGAGACGACGAAGAGAACCGGTGCATCCTGCCCGGAGATCGACCTTGGAAACTGAATGTAGGTTTTTTGTCCATCCGAATAGACCCGCGTCGGCCGCCAGCCGGCACTGCCGGAGACGGAATAGGCAAAGCTCAATTGCTCGGCAGGAACGCCTGCGCCGGGAATGGTACTGGCCTCCAGCCGCGCGTTGACATCGGCAAGCTTTGCCGAGATGTCCTCGGGATACTCGAATCCGACGCGGGCCATATACTGCGTGGCATATGATTTCAGCTGAATGTGATAGGTCCGTCGCGACGTCGTCACGACCATCGACGTGACCAGACCAGGCTCCGATGGCTTGACGATCAGGTGGATCGCCTGACCACCGGCCGCACCCGATGTCGCTGGCTCCACCTTCCAGCGCACAGTGTCTCCGACCAGCACATCGCGGACGACCTCGCCACCCTGGAGCTCGATGTCGCAGACCTGCAGTGGTGAGCAGACGACGGATGGCTGCACCTCGCCATAGAGGAAGATGACCTTTCCGTCCGCGCCTTTCGTGACCAGGCCACGGCTTCCGCGCCACTGTGTCGAAATCCCCATGCCTTTCGCCTCGTTGGCCGTGACGCCATCGGCGGCACGTGCCTGGGAGGTGGGGAAAGCCATCATCGGGAAAATCATCAGCATGGCTGCGCTCGAAGTCAGGGCGGCCCGTATTCTGGAATGTCTTATGTTCATGTTGGGAGCCATGCCTTTCAAAGCTGCGCGGTCCAGTCGAAGTCCCTAAGATAAAGACCGATGGGATTGAGGCGGATGACGCCTTCGTCCTGCGGCGGCGTCAAAGTCACCGTGGCGATGCCGCGAAAGCGGCGCGTCGCGGTTTCCTTGCCGCGGCGGTCGCGTTCGAATTCGGTCCAGTCGATCTGGTAGCTCTGGTTCGATAGAGCGACGATGTTGTTAACCTCGATCGCCACCGTTGCGGTCTTCGCCTTCTCGAAGGGCGAATTCGAACGGAACCAAGCATTGACCTTTTCGGTCGCGGGATCGGAGGTGCGCAGCAGCCCATAGGTGCGGTCGATATATTGCTTCTGCACGACCGCATCCGGCGTGACGGATCGGAAGTTGGACACGAAACTGCCAAGCGTTGCGCGCACCACCCGCGGATCGGCATATTCGATCTGTTGCGGGAAGCCAGAATTGATGGCCGTACCAAGCTTGTCGACTTCGACGATATAAGGGATCAGCTTGACCTGGGTGCTCTGGTAGAGCGCATAGCCAAAACCGATGACCGCCATGGTCATTCCGGCAATGCCGACGACGCGCCACGCGGCTGCCGCCTTGACGTATGAGCCATAACGCTCGTTCCATTCGTTGCGCGCGGCGATATAGGGATTATCTGGGATATTCTGTCCGGCCATTCTTTCACCGTCCCGTCACTTGCTGTCGTTGATCGGCGGTGGTGGAGGCGGTGTGCCGGACCGGCCGGATGATTGATCGAGCTTCGCATTGGCAAGGCCGAGCATCGATCCGGCATAGGCGCCGGGCGAGCTGATCGCCTTTTCTTTTGCCGCCGAGCCGACGGCGCCGGCCGCTCCGCCAATCCCGGCCTGCATGCCGCGCAACGCGGCACTGCCGAGAGATGCTCCCCCTGCCCTTGCTGTCGTCGCCGCCTGAAACCCTCTGCTCGCGGCTGCCGTTGCCAGAAAACCGGCCCCCGCGGCAAAGGACGCGGCCTGTCCGCCGTGACGGATTGCCTCCATGCCGCCGCCGACTGAGGCTCCCTGGACCACGCCCTGCAGGATGGGCGGCACATACATGGCGATGACGAAGACCACGACCGAGATGCCGGCAATCGCAAGCGTCGTAACGAACTGTTCCGATGTCGCGGTCGGCGCCTCTGCCAGCCCGAGAAGGATGTCGGAGCCGATCTTGGCGATCATAACAAGCGCCATCAGTTTCATGCCGACAGAGAAGGCGTAGACGAGGTATTTGATCGCAAAGTCCTTGGTATAGGAGGAGCCACCCAGGCCGAGCATGATCATGCCGGCGAGTAGGCCGACATACATCTCGACCATGACGGCAACGAAGATCGCAGCCACAAGCGAGAACGACACCACGACCACGACCATGGCGAAGACGGCAGCGATCGCCAGGGAATTATCCTCGAAGAGCCCGAACTTCGCCTGTTCCGACATTTTGGTCGCGACACGAATGCCGGCGTCAAAAATGTTGGCGGGAGACGCCGAGCCGCCACCGGCGCCGATTTGGTAGAGACTGTCCACCACCGCCTTGGCGAACTCCGGCCCCCTGTCGAGGATAAAGGCGAAGAGCCCGATGAACATGATGCGCTTCACGAGTTCCGCGAACCAGCTGTCAACCGACGCGGCGTTGATCGCCAGCCAGACCGCAGCGATCCCGACCTCGATGCCGGCGAGGATCCAGAACAGCGAGCGGGCTGCGTTCATCACCGTCGTCTCCCAGCTCTTGGCAGCGGTGACGACGGAGTTTTCGAGCGTGGTGAGGACCTGGCCCTGTTGCGCCAGCGCCGGCGAGGTCGCCAGCAGGACGACGGCTATCGCGACGAATAACCGTTCGAGCGTGCGGAAAGAGGAAACGGCTACCATCGCGGTTTCATCTCCTGACCGCCGCGGATGTCCTGGTCGGAATTCCCGCCAAAAAACTCTTCGGGATGTCGGCGTTTTTCCTCATCAGATGACGAATTCATTGCGGCTGTGCCCGATCCGGAGATTGGCGTTTCCTGTGGCTGGACGACGATCCAGGTGATGACGCTCGCGCCGCCCGCGGAGACGACCGCTAGGAGGGCGAGAATGAGGATCAGACGCGGGCTCACCAGCGTGGCTCCATCGTTTGGCCGCCGCGGATGTCACGCTCGGTCCCGCTGAAGAATTGTTCGCGCCGCGCCTGAGCCAGATCCTTTTGCGCTTGCTCGGACTGATACCAGGTGCCCATCATGGTCATCTGCTGGGAGACCAGACCGCGCAGCTTCTGCATCTGCGCGACCTGCTGGGCTGCGATCTCGTGTCCGACCTGCAGCGCCTTCATCTGGCCGTCAGCCGATTCCGACATCGACCTGAGTTCCGACATCGTGCTCTCCTCGCTGGAGAATTGTTCGGCCGTCAGATTGGCCGCCTTCAGCGTGCCGGCGATCGTATCGCGATTGGTGTCGGACCAGCTCTGATAGGTCGTGGAGAAGCTCGCGCCGTTAGGCAGATTGCTCTTGATGTCGGCGAAGCTCTGGAAACGCTGCTTCAGGACATCATCGATGTTGCCCATGGAGAAGGCGACGCCCTGGCCCTGGTTGACGATGCTCTGGAGGTTCTTCAGGTCGTTTTCGACCTGACCCCAGACATGGTCCGGCAGCTGCGCCGTGTTCTGCAGCATGTTCTTGTAGATATTGAGCTGGTTCTGGATCTGCTCGGCCAGCTGCGAGATCTGGGTGATCTGGTTGTTCACCTGCTTAGCGGACTTGCCGACAAGCGAGACCAATTCGGCATTGTTGGCCAGCTGCGTCCATTCGGTCGCCTGGCCGGTGACACCGCCGGCCTGCGCAGGAAGCGGGAGACCAGCCGGAAGTATGAGAGCAGCAACGAGCGCGGCTCGCAATGTCCTACTGGGTTGGGAAGAGCGTTTCGGCATGGGCGATCCCCCTTTGCTGGAGCCAATGGAGAGGCCAGGCGGCCCCATGTTGAAGATGCAGGGCGCGAATGCGCTTGAGGTCTTCCCTTCCGGATGCCCCGACGAAGGAGAGCGCGACGGGGCCCAGGGCCATGTCGAAGAGGCGGCGGCCTTCTGGCGAGACGACGTAATAATCCCGCTTGGGAATAGCGGTCGCGACGATATCGATTTGCCGTTCGTTGAAGCCGATGCGCTCATAGAACTCACGCGTTCCCGGCTCTCGCGCAGCGCCGTTCGGCAGGCAGACCTTGGTCGGGCAGGATTCCTTCAGCACGTCGATGATGCCGGAGCGCTCCGCATCAGAGATTGATTGGGTCGCCAGCACCACGGCGCAATTGGCCTTGCGCAGTACCTTCAGCCATTCGCGAATCTTATCGCGGAACACCGGATGGCCGAGCATGAGCCAGGCTTCGTCAAGAATGATGAGACTGGGTTCGCCGGTGAGGCGCTTTTCGATGCGTCGGAAGAGATAGGTGAGCACGGGTACAAGATTGCGCTCGCCCATGTTCATCAGTTCCTCGATCTCGAAGCATTGGAAGGCACTGAGCGCCAGACCGTCTTCCTCTGCATCAAGAAGGTGCCCCATCGGACCATCGACCGTGTAGTGATGCAGGGCGTCCTTGATCTCACGCATCTGGACGCCCGAGACGAAGTCGGATAGCGAGCGACCCCTTGTTTCTGCCATCAGTCCCACCTGCCGGGATATGGCATTGCGATAGTCGGGGGTGATGGTGACACCCTGCAGAGCGACCAGCGTCTCGATCCACTCTGACGCCCAGGCCCGGTCTGCATCTGAGGAGAGGTCAGCCAGCGGGCAGAAGGACAGTACCCCTCCCTCCCCTTCCTCCGGCGCACTGTCACCGATCTGATATTGATCGCCGCCGATCCCCAGCGTCAGCGGCAGCATCGAGCCACCCTTGTCGAAGGCGAAGATCTGCGCGCCGGCATAACGCCGGAACTGCGCGGCGATCAGTGAGAGCAGCGTTGATTTGCCGGAGCCGGTCGGGCCAAAGATCAGCGTGTGGCCGACATCGTCGACATGCAGGTTCAGCCTGAAGGGTGTCGACCCGCTTGCGACCTGCATCAGCGGAGGCGATCCAGCCGGATAGAAGGGGCATGGCGCCACGGGACTTCCCGACCACACACTGTTGAGCGGAATGAGGTCGGCGAGATTGCGCGTGTTGATCAATGGCTCACGGATATTGGCATAGGAGACGCCCGGCAGGCTGCCAAGAAACGCGTCGGTGGCGTTAATCGTCTCGATGCGTGCACCAAAACCTTCGGCCTGGATCAAGCGACGGACTGCCTCACACTTCTCTTGCAGGCTTTGCTGGCCCTCGTCGAAGAGGACAATGACCGGCGTATAGTAGCCATAGGCCACGAGCTGCGACGAGGCTTCGGCGATCGCGTCTTCGGTTTCGACCACCATCAGCATCGCATCCTGGTCGAGTGATCGCGACTGCGTCTGAAACAATTGGTCGAAAAACGGTCTGACCTTCTGTTGCCACTTCTTGCGGGTACGCTCGAGCCGGGTCCTCGCTTCTTCGGCATCGAGGAACACGAATCGGGACGACCAGCGATAGGTGAGCGGCATCAGGTCAAGGCTGTTGAGAATGCCTGGCCAGCTTTCCGCAGGCAGACCATCGATCGCCACCACGCCGAGAAACCGGTTCTCGACGAGAGGCGTCAGACCGTGCTGCAATTCAGCCGTCACCAGCCAGTCGAGATACATTGGGATGTCAGGCAGACGCACCGGATGATTTTCCCCAGTGATGCAGAAGCGGATGAATTGAAAGAGCTCGTCGTAACGGGCAACACGATGACCGCCGCGTTCCGGCGTTTCGCGCGTCATCATCCGTCGGACCGACACGACGTTGGCGAGATACTGTTCGACCTCGCGGATCGAGGTGAGAAAGGTATCGAGTGCCTTGTCGGCATACGTCGCGGATCGGCTGCCAACGTCGGAATAGACATAGCGCGTCAGTCCGGACCGCCGCGGCTCCGGTGGACGCCAAGTCAGGATCAATGCGTGGCGGCTCTCGTAGTGTCCCTTTTCCTTCTGGAAGTGCGCCCGTCGCTCCGCATCGATGGCGCGCGTGACCGGATCGGGGAAATGGCAATCGTCCTCTGCGGCGTAATCCCCTGTCGGCACCCGGACAGCCTCGACCTGGATCGTCCAGCCGGAACCGAGGCGCGACAGGATAGCATTGATCTGTCGCGACACTTCGTTGCGCTCGGCGTCGGTTGAACTTTCGCTATCGGGACCGGCGAAATACCAGCCGGCCATCAGCGAGCCGTCCTTCAGAAGAATGACGCCGTTATCGACCAGCCCGGCATAGGGAACGAGATCGGCAAAGGACGGTCCGGAATGGCGGAAGGATTTGAGGGCAACCATGCCGTACGCCCTCAGTAACTGCGCCACGGCGACGACGTCGCGCGGTAGAAGGTCTTGTAGGAGATATGCCTTATATAGACCCGACGCATCATCGGATCGGCCTTGGCCATCATGCGAAGGGCAGCTAACGCGACCAGCCAGACCGCTATGCCGAACAGCGCCGCATACCAGGTCAGAACCACGAATATCAGGATGACGGCGGCGAGTGCTGTCATCAGGACAAGCTCGCGATCGGCGCCAATCAACAGGTTGGGACGTGACAGCGCCCGGTGTACCCGCGACCGGATGAGGTTGGAACCGGCGTCAGCCACGAGGACCCTCCCCTGCTACGGATAGCGCTGTCACCGGACCAGCGACAACAGGAGTAACACCCGCCTCAGAATGGTGCTCGCCAATCGACGCGCCGGTTGCACCGAATAGCGCGACGATCTGTGTGGCCCCGAGAAGAACGCCGCCGACGAGGGCGACGTAGCAAAGCCGACGGGCAAAATCGTTGAGTTCTCCGCCGAAGATCAGCATGGCGCCAGCGATCGCGACTGCAGCAAGGGCGATGAACCCGGCCACGGGCCCGGTGATCGACTGCTGAATCTGCTGCAGTGGCGATTCCCACGGAAGACCGCCACCGCCCGAGGACGCCAACACGGGCTCCGAAAGGCCGAAGGAGATGGCGGCGACCGTGATGAGTGCGAGAGTGGGATAGGTTTTACGCAACATGGCTGTCCTCATCGATCTGAGCATAGTGTTCGGTCTGGTAGTGGTTGTTGCGGTATCCCTCGATGTGGATCACCTCGCGGACCCGCCTCCCCTTTCCCGTTCGCTCGATGGAGACGACGAGATCGACCGCCTCGCCGATCACCTCCTGCATGGGCTGCTGACTTGCTTCTGCCGTCAGCTGTTCGAGCCGCGTCAGTGCCGACATCGCCGTGTTGGAGTGGATCGTCGTGACGCCGCCGGGATGGCCGGTGTTCCAGGCTTTCAGGAGTGTGAGAGCTGCGCCGTCGCGAACCTCACCGACGATGATACGGTCGGGGCGCAGTCGCATGGTACTTTTCAGCAACCGCGCCATATCGATGGTATCGCTGGTATGCAGGCTGACAGCGTTTTCGGCCGCGCATTGGATTTCGGCAGTGTCTTCGAGGATCACCATGCGATCGTCGGGTGCGGCTGAAGCGATCTCGGCGATGATTGCGTTCGCGAGGGTGGTCTTGCCGGAGCCAGTGCCCCCGGAAATGACGATGTTCATGCGGGCGTCGATGGAACTGCGGATGGCAGACGCTTGAGCCTCCGTCATCACCTTCGAGGCCACATAATCGTCGAGCGGGATGAGACGCGAGGCGCGGCGACGGATCGTGAAGGCAGGTCCGGTCACGACTGGCGGCAGCAGTCCTTCGAATCGATGGCCCCCGATCGGTAGTTCGCCGGAGATGATCGGGCGTTCGTCGTCTGCTTCCGACTGCAGAGCGTGGGCGACGCTGCCGATGACCACCTCCGCAGCCGCTGGTGTCATCACCCCGGCCTCAGTGACACCATGTCCCAGGCGTTCAATGAACAGTCGGCCGTCGGGGTTGAGCATGATCTCGACGACAGTCGAATCGTCGAGCGCGACGCAGAGCTGGTCGCCGAGTGCGTCCTGCAGTTTGCGGACAAGTCTGGGATGGGAACGGAGCTGGTTCACGCTGCGCTCCTCTCTGAGTGGCCATCAGCACAGAACAGAGCGGACCGATAGTCCGGCGGGCGAACCCGTTCGAAGCTCTTCTCGTCCGCTGGGAGTGCGCCGGCGATGGCGACGGTATTGCCAACTCTCACGGGTTCGCCCAAACGCGCCATCGGCCATTCCGCCCGGTTCAAGATGCGCTCAAAGCGCAGATCAGTGGCGGTAACGATCTTGTCGTAGCCATTCGCCACTGACCATTCGATGATTCCGGCGAACATAGTAAGAGTTGCAAGGTGGAGCTGACCCTCTCCCCTGCCTACGGGCAAAGTCGTATCGACGCAGAAGCGGGAACTCTCGATCATCGTCCTGGTCGCATGGAGCGAACCATCCGCCAGGAGCTGCGGAAATGTCAGCTCCAGCATGGTCGGACCCGTTGCGGGAAGAAGGCGTGCGCACCCGACCACTTTATTACCTCCCGAGATGGCGAGGATGTAGGTCGGATTGAGGTTGTCGTACTGATCCCGCTCGTCACCATCGGTTATGGCGACGTCCCATTCGAGCCGCCCGCCAAATACGTTGGCGCGCAGCTGATGCATCTGCTTGAGAAAATCTTGATGCTCGACATATCGGTCGGGCGAGATGGTGAGAATCTGCATCCTTATCTCCGCGTGAACTTTGTCAGACGGGGATGAAGATCATCTCAAACCACGATTGGCCATCTGCAGATCTGCAGAGGCTGATTCTGGTGAGGCGGCTAGTCGAGCCGCGAATCAAACCAGCGTGGGGTGCGCAAAACGAGCCGACTTTTCTGTAGATCTGCAGTTTCCCCCACGTTTACCTGCCTTTCCCTACCAACACTGCGCCGCCCTTTCGGTCGCTACCGATCAACAGGGAAAAGTCACGCATTGGGGCGCTGCGTCTGCCCAGACACGAAAAGACGCTGAAGATGCAGCAACCCACCTCTGTGGTGACCGCAGCCAATGCAAAATTCAAGAATGGGTTTGCACGTGAATTGACCGGGCACGGGACAGTCACCACCGCGATACGAGAGAACCAAGGATATGATGCATAGTCTTACACGGAGCATGATCCAGTCGATGACATCGATAAGGTTAGACGATTGATCGCCGCCACGCGCGATCGCAAAATCAAAGTCGCGATTGCCGATCTTGGAGCCGGTTACGCGGGACTGAATCTGCTGCTGAGTCTCCGGCCTGAGATCATCAAGCTCGATAGGGAACTTGTTCGAAACATTGACAAAGATCGCACCCGCCAAGCGCTCGTCTGCGGTATCATCGCAACCTGCGCGTCTTTCAATTGCAGCCTTGTCGCGGAAGGCGTGGAAACGCGCCCCGAATACGCAATGCTATCCATCCTCGGAATTATTCTCATGCAGGGATGCTTGTTCGCGCGGTCGGAAACATCTGGCTTTCCGGCCATAACGACGGAAATCGCTTTCACGACATCGATCGAGGTGACGGTCTTGTCGTCGAACTTGGCCGTGTATTCCTAACAAAAGCTCTGCCAATGAGCCGAGCTCTGCGTCGTCTGGGACCGTAGCCTCATACAAGCAATGATTTTCACCTTTTCATCGCGGCTCGTCAGCTGGGGATCTCGAACGGGAATCACAATCGAATGTTGGTTCCTTAACTGGATTATCTGATTTTCCATCTAAGATTGCATACTCGACTAAATGCCTTTATTGAGGAATAGCTCGTGACCTGTCCCATCTGACAATTTACGGAGTAAAATATGCAACATTGGCTGGACAAGCTAATTGACCTTGCTGCGCTTCGGGGCGACGAAGATGTTCTCAAGGATGCTCTGACCCATCTTGCCCACCAAGCGGGATTTTCCGGCTACGCCTATCTATTCATCCGACCGGGTCACACCATCGCCTCATCGAATTATCCTGCCGAATGGCGGTCGATCTATTTCAAACGAAAATTTGAGGCCATCGACCCGATCGTAAAGCGCGCAAAGTCGCTGAAGCGGGTGTTTAGGTGGAGCGGAGAGGTAGAAAGGCGGCACCTTTCCAAGGAAGAGCGAGCGTTCTTTGACCGGGCAGCGGATTTCGGGATCCGCGCTGGAATCACCATACCCATTAAAGCTGCCAATGGATCGACTTCCATGTTCACGCTTGCCTCCGACAAATCCGCAATTGACCTTCAAGGCGATATCGATCCTGTTGCGGCAGCCGCCGCAGTCGGCCAACTTCACACCCGCATGTCGTTCCTGCCTCTAACACCTAGTGACCAGCACCCGGCTTGGCTCGACCCGAAGGAGGCCGCGTATCTCAGCTGGATCGCGGTCGGTAAAACGATGTACGAAGCCGCCAATCTGGAAGGCGTCAAATACAATTCCGTCAAAAGCAAGCTCGAAGAAGCCAGGAAGCGGTTTCAGATTCACACCATGCCGCACCTAGTTGCGCTGGCCATCCGGGCAGGGCTCATCTGATCGACAGCATCAATTGACGGATACGTTTGGGATAAAACCCAGAATCCTGACCAATGTATTGAGGGCGTGCATCTGCGCGTGCATCGCGATCATAGCTTCCACGTATTCGAGATGCTGCTCTCCGCCAATCGCCTGTCCCGTTTTATGGTCTGCTGGCAATGCTTGGAACAGTTGATCAGCTTTCTCCACGAGTTGCCTGTGGAGACGTATGGCATTGACCGTCAAAATCTCGATATCTGCGGTATTCAGACCCCGTGTAAGCCCGATCACCGGACGCAGTTCACTCATATCCGACACCGTCGCGTCACTAAAATTCATTACCGATCCTCCCAAGTTTAGTCCGCGATCCGCCCCCAAACGCCAGTTCTTGATCCCCCGCCGGGCCGAAAATTGCACCCGGCCTGTCTCGCGATCTCTCGCACCAAGCTCATGGGCGCATATCAAATCAAAACGATGTGACATTCCTCACAGATGCCCTCATCTGTCCACTCCTTCTTGTGAAGCAACCACCTGGTTCAGATGGATTCCGATCATTTTGCCGCTCATGAGCGTATGGAGCTTTCAGCACTTAATGAATCATCCTGGGGCTCACTGCCCCCTTCCGCTCCAAGAGTGCAAAGCATGAGAGCCGTCTCGTAAGACTTTTCGAACGCAGGAATCGGCAGGAATTCGAAGCGCGAATGGAAATTATAGGCGCCGGTGAAGAAATTTGGGGTAGGTAGACCTCGGGCCGATAGGGCCGCCCCGTCGGTTCCTCCCCGCATCGGAGTGAGTTTTTTCTCGATCCCCAGCTTTTCCAAAGACCTGAATAGCAGTTCGGCTGAGCGGTCATCGCCCTTAAGGCAGTCCCCGATATTATGATAGGTATCGGCTACACTGTGATGCACCGATCCGGACGGATATTGCGACCCGATCCGTTCCACGACATCGCCGATGCGCTGTTTTCGTCGTTCGAACCCCGCGTTATCGAAGTCCCGGATCATGACCTTAAGCCGGGCCTCGCTATCGTTGGCGACAAGGTCCTTGAACCAGAAATATCCCTCCCGTTTCTCCGTGCATTCGGGTGTTTCGTTGCGGTCGAAGTGGGATATGAAGTCGAGGGCCATCAGCAGCGGGTTGACCAATACCCCCTTTGCCGACATCGGATGAGCGCTGACGCCGGTAAAGACGATCTCGCCGGATGCTGCGCTGAAATTCTCCACGACGACCTCGCCGAGCTCGCAGCAATCGATGGTGTAGGCGAAGTCGCATCGGAAGCGGCCTAGATCGAGAGCCTTGGCGCCGCGCAGTCCGATCTCCTCATCCGGAACGAAGGCGACGAAGACATCGCCATGGGCGTCGGATGAATCAAGACGTGCGATAAGCGTCATGATGACCGCGATGGCTGCCTTGTTATCCGCGCCAAGGACGCTCGTGCCGTCACTGACAATAATGTCCTCGCCTTGCCAGCGAAGAATTTCCGGATGGTCCGCGATCCGCAGCCAGATGTCGTGCTCGGGGTTGAGGCACAAATCCTGCCCCTCAAAGCGTTTGATTTGCGGTCGGATGACAGGCGATAGGCCAACATCGACCGTATCAAGATGGGCAATGAATCCGATGCGCGGCACCCCTCGCCTGTTGCCGCGCTTTACGCCGGTCACGATGGCGTGCTCGTCGACGACGACGTCATCGACGCCGAGTTCGCGCAGCTCCTGCGCCAGGAGCCTCGCGAGCTCAAGCTGACCTTGAGAAGAGGGCAGACGCGTCGACGCGGCGACGCTCTGGCTCTCTATGGCGGCGTAGCGGAAAAACCGCGCGACAAGCTCATCGCGCGGGGCCGTCGCTTGTTGTCCAATCGAATTCATTCCATTCCCTCACTCGCGACGAATAATGATGCTCCGCAAAGATATTTTTTGAGGACAGCCGACAGTTGCCATCCGTCCCCTCGGCTTTCAGATCATACAGTCTCAGCGCACGGAGGCCGAGCACGGTTCAGCCGACGCATGAACGCGAAGAATGCCGACCCCGTTCTCCAGTTCGATTTGCGCGCCCAGTTCTGCTGACTGTTTCTTGAAACGCTGGAGGATTCTTATTGCACTGCTCCCGGTCGCAAGGTGGGGAACCATCCGGCTTTCGAGCAATCGATCCTTCAACCCATCCTCACCGCCGATTAGGATAGGATAGAATTTGACGTCACTCAGATCATTGTCTCGCCCGTAAGAACATAGGCCGACAACACTTTCCCACACTTCCGGCGCCTGCCATGTCGATTTTTCCGACCTGACATGAAAGATGAAGTTTCCCAGGCTGTAAAAGATCGGGCGACGACGATAGATCTCCATGGGCTGAAGCACGGGTGCGCCGTGACTGGCGAACATTGCGGCGCCCGCATCGATACACCGTTTGGCAATGCCGTTGACCCAATCCGGCACCTGATACCAGTCGGAAGCCCAGTGGTGATGATGCAGATAGGCGATCACGAGGCAGCCTTCGCCGGCAGCAGAAGCGATCGCCGCCAGGTTCCGTGCAACATCGGTTTCATCGACTTTGACGCTCCTTCCGAAGCTGTCGGATCGTTTGAAGATAGCGCGCGCGATCCCGATCTCTTCTTGCGGATCGACAAGCGGCGGATCGTCCGGCTGGCTATCATTGGTAAGGTCGATCGCGGTGTAACCAACACTTTCCCGAATGCAGCGGAGCTGGTCGAACGCCGTGCCATCGACTTCGATGACCTGCGACAGACGCAGCCGGTTCACGCCGGGCCGCGGAGGCCGATCTATGTCAGCATTCGCGGCATACATGAAATCGGGACCCGGACCACCGTCCATCGCGACGATGGCGATGCGCCGCCCGGCGATTGTCCCGATGCCCGCCCGCGACGCCTCAAATTGATTTCGGCCGAGACCGGCATGGAGAAAGCCTCGCTTCTCTACCTCTTCCAGTGTCGATAGCACGCCGGGCGGGCCAAGATCGAAGGCATGGTTATTCGACAGCGAAAGTGCCCCAAATCCGGCCCCGCGAAGCGCATCCAGAACCACGGGTTCGCTGGAGCCGAAGAACGATCCCTTGAGCGGCCATCCGCCATGGCTCCCAAGGATGGTGCCCTCAAAGTTGGTAAATGAAAGATCCGCTCCCCGAAGAAGGGCTTGCACTTCGTGAAAGGCAGGCGCGCGAATGGCGCGGATGTCGTATTTTATGAGCGATTGGCCCGTGACGGCCAATGTGAACCTGTCATTCATGAGTCACCTTTTGTGGCTGCGAAGCGCCACCAACGTCTGGAAAGCGGGAGTTCAAAACCGGGCCGCGACGGCTCGGCGGGCTCAACAGGTGAACCGGCTGGGCCGTGCTTCGACGAGGGCGCGCGTGTAACGATTTCGGGATTGCGAGAAGATGAAATCGGAGGGCCCGAAGTCCTCGACCCGGCCGTCCCTGAAGATGTAGACGGAGCTGCAGAGCTGTTGCACGACCGCGAGATCGTGGGAGATGAAGATCATCGTCATTTCCCGCTCCTCGATGCTCTCCTTGAGAAGCCCGATAATGTCCGCCTGTACGGACACGTCCAGCGCCGAGGTTGGCTCATCCGCAACGATGATCTCAGGCCTCGCCAATAGCGCCCGAGCGATGCAGACGCGTTGCTTCTGGCCACCCGACAGCTGATGCGGATAGCGGCTGAGAAGGTTTCGGGGAAGACCCAGCCGATCCATCATCGCTGCCGCCTCCCCCGGCTCATCATCGGATTGCATGCCTGCGCCAAACCGGATGCTTTCGCGCAGGGTCTCCCCTATGGTCATCCTGGGATTGAGCGAGACTGCGGGATCCTGGAAAATCATCTGCACGCGACCGAGAAGACCGTTGCGGCGGCCACATTTCGAAACATCGAACTCGGCTGCACCGACCGTGACACTGCCCGCTGAGGCTGTCTCCAATCCGGCGATGATGCGGCCAATCGTTGTCTTTCCGCTTCCGCTTTCGCCAACAATGCCGACGATCGCACCGCGCGGCAGGTCGACGCTGACATCCTGCAGTGCGAACTTCGCGTTGGTCCGGCCAAAGCCGCGGGAGAAGCCCTGCGAAAAGCTCTTCGAAACGCCGGAGACGGTAAGTAGGATCGTGCTGTCCGACCCCTCCGCCGCCGAGAGGGTCCGATCGCCACTTGCGTCGTCCTTTGCTGCCGCTTTGGAAGTCCGCAGCCGTGGGACCGCGGCAAGAAGGCTGCGCGTATAGTCGTTCCTGGGCATATCGAGGACGATCGCGGTGCGATCCTGCTCCACCACCTGACCCTTTCTCATGACGAGAACGCGGTCGGTGACTTCCGAAACCACCCCCATATCGTGAGTGACGAGGATAATGGAGACGCCCGTCTCGTCGACGAGGGCTCGAAGCAGTTTCAGAATTTGCTTCTGGACCGTAGCATCCAATGCCGAGGTCGGCTCGTCGGCGATGATGATGTCAGGAGATCCGGCGAGCGCGATGGCAATGACCACCCGTTGCCTTTGTCCTCCGGAAAATTGGTGAGGATAGTTGCCGTATCTCCGCTCCGGCTCGGGAATTCCGACACGGGCCAGGAGCTCAACGGCACGCATGCGAGCCTCGCCTCTCGAGACAGAGCTGTTGATCGCAAGAATTGTTTCCTCGACCTGAGCGCCAACACTCATCAGCGGATCGAGCGAGGCGGTATGATCCTGAAAAATCGCGGATATCTTCCGCCCTCGGATGGCGCCCTGCCCTTCTTCAATGGCACCGATCAGCCTGCCGTCGAATTCGATCGCCCCCGCCACCTGCTGAAACTCAGGGGCAAGCAAGCCGAGGACAGCATTGCCCAATGTCGACTTTCCGGCCCCCGATTCACCTATGATGCCGAGGATCTCCCCCCGCCCAAGCTCGAAACTGATGTCGCTCAAGATCGTCACCGATCCGCTCTCAGAGCGATGGCGAAGGCCGAGGTTCTTCACCCGAAGCAGAGGCGTTTTTCCAATTTCATCAGTCATACCGGACGGCTCCTTGGATCGAGACGGCGGCGAACGTCCTCACCGACGAGATTTATGCTTGCGATCAGGCCAAAGAGGGCAAGGCCGGGGAAAAGGCTGATCCAGTATTGGCCGGTCAGAAGGTACTGGAACCCGTTTGCGACCGTGGAGCCGAGCGACGGCTTGTCGATCGGAACACCGAGTCCAAGAAAGGACAGGGTTGCCTCAAGCGCGATGGCGTGGCCGATTTCGATCGGTATCAAAGTCACAGCCGGCCCAATGCTGTTCGGCAGCAAGTGGCGGAAGATGATCCGGGAGGTCGGCAGCCTCATGAGCCGCGCAGCGTCCATGTAGGACTTGTTCGTCTCGCTGAGCGCCACGCTCCGCGCCAACCTGGCATAACCAGCCCATTGGGCGATGATCAGCGCCAGGATGATCCGGTCGATTCCGGGCCCGAGCGTGACGATGGCGATCAGAGCGACGAGGATCGTCGGCAGGCTGAGTTGAAGGTCGACGAGCCGCATGATCACGATGTCGGCCCATCTGCCAAAATAGGCGGCGCTGACGCCGGCCGTCAGCCCGATCAGGGCGGCAATCGCGGCACTCGTGACCGAGACAACCAAGCTGATGCGCAGGCCATAGAGGATGCAGCTGACGATGTCCCTTCCGAGCCCGTCCGTTCCGAGCAGGTAAGGATAGCCGCCGCTGCCCAATGTGCCTGGAGGAGCGGATGCCTCCCACCCATAGATTTGGAGGGGGTCGTAGGGATTTTGCGGAGCAACCACCGGTGCGATGAGAGCAAGCAGGACGAAGGTAGCGAGCAGGACACCGGGCACAGTCAGCGCTGGCCATGGAGGGCGCCTGTTCAAGGCCCGCAGAATAAGAGCTTTCATGGCGGTTTCCTTTATGAGGACAGACGAACGCGCGGGTCGAGCGCGGCATGGAAGAGATCGACAAAGGCGTTCAGTGCGACGAAGACGACCGAGATGAAGGTCAGTGTCGCCATCACCACTGGACGGTCGAGAAGCTGGATGGAGTCGATCAGGAGCTTGCCGACGCCGGGCCACGAGAAAATCGATTCCACGACCACCGCAAAGGCGAGCATGCCGCCGAATTGCAGGCCGATGATCGTCATGATCGGCATGCTGATGTTCGGCAGCGTGTGACGAAGCAGGATCCTCCGTGGAGAAAGCCCTTTCGCGCGGCAGAACCGCGTGAAGTCCAGGCTCTCGACCTCGATCGTACCCGACCGCGCCAGACGCGCAATCAAAGCGATGTTCGGGATCGCAAGAGCGAGCGCCGGAAGGGCCATATGCCACAGACCGTCGCAGGTCAGGACGCTCCATTCCTGCCCAATGAAGCTCGCCGTTGCACCCCTGCCCCCGGATGGAAACCAACCTGTCAGAATGGCGCCCGTGAGGACGAGCATCATGCTCAACCAAAAGGACGGAACGCTGAGCGCAAACACACACGATTTCAGGATAGCCCGGTCACATAGGGTGCCCTTCCTCCGGCCGGCGAGGAGCCCCACTCCTGTGCCGGCCGGAGCCGCGATGAGCATCGCCACACAGGCGAGCTCGAGCGTCGCGGGAAGCTTGCTCATGACCAGCTGGAGGGCCGGCAGATGATAGATGTACGACGTTCCGAAGTTTCCGCGGATGACGTTATCGATGAAAAGAGTGTATTGGCGCCAGATCGGCTGATCCAGTCCCAGCGCGATCGTCGCCCGTTGGATGTCCTCAGGCGTGGCGGTTTCGATGTTGACGATGTTGAAGACGGGATTGCCAATACTATGAACGCCGATAAAGCCGATCAACGACATGGCAAGGAGGAGAAGGAAAGCTTGGCTCAGTCTTCCCAATGCAGCTGAAATCAGGGTCATGGTCGCTCACTCCGTCACTGGAAGCGCCTGCATCGCGGTCGTCCAGCCACGGGGATGCATCACGTATGAGCCAACCCGCGGGCCGAAGCCGACGATATGATGGAAATGGTAGAGAGGAATGATCGGCTGGTCGGCCATCACGAACTCCGTCGCGTCGGCGAGCGCTTTGTTCCGCTCCGGGCCGTCCTGGATGCTTTCGGCTTTTGCAAGCATCGCGTCGAAAGCCTGGTTCCGGTAGTGCCCAAAATTCAAGGCTCCGGTTCCACGTTCGGAATTTGGCGAGGCCAGGAGGGCATGGAGAATAATGTCAACCGCCTCGCCTGACGTGCCGCCGTACCAGACGGCAAAGTCGCCCGCAGCCCGCTTGGTGTTGAAGACCGAGAACGGAAAGGCGGCAGGTTGGACGGCGACACCTATGCGAGCCCAGCTTTGTGCGATGGCCTGAAGGCTTTCGCTATCGCCGGGATATCGACCGGCCGGTCCGGCGAGAATGATGTTGAAACCGTTTGGAAAGCCGGCCGTCGCGAGAAGCTTTTTCGCCTCCTTATAGTTGGGAGCCTCAGGTTTCAGATTTGCCGATGTGCCCGGCAGCCCGGCGGGAAAGACCTGCGCCGCGGCGGTTCCGTAACGGGCGAGAATCTTGTCGACGAGAATTCCGCGATCCGTCGCCATCGTAAGCGCCCGTCGCACCAGGGGATTTTTGAAGGGATTGGGAATCTGTTTGCCGGATTTGTCCGTCACACCTGGAAGCATTTCCCGCTCGACGTCAAATTGCAGGAAATTGATACGCGCGGCGCTGATGTTCTCGATCCCGGCACCCCGCTGCTTCAGGGAGGCAACGTCGCGGGCCGGAATAGCATCTGCAAGATCGACATCGCCGGCGGCCAATGCCGCCACGCGCGCTGCGGGATTCTCGATGATCCGAAAGGTCACCGTCGACCAGGCGGGCCTGCGGCCCCAATAGTCATCATTCCTCGTGAGCTTCAGCATCTCGCCGGAGCTCCAACTCTCGAACTTATAAGGCCCCGTGCCGTCGGGCGGGCTGCCGGCATTGAGCTCCTCGGTGGTCTGGAACCCCTGCCCTTTTGGCCGATGCATCACGAAGATCGAAGAGAACGCGAGCGGCAGACTGGGGACGTTGCCATCCGTGTCGATGACAACAGTGAGCGGATCGGGCACCGAGACCGCCTTGATGCCGGTTAGATAGGAACGAAAACCGCCAGTAGGCGAGTTCAGGAAATTTCGAATGCGCTCGATCGTGTAGACAACATCGTCCGAGGTGAAGGGCGAGCCGTCATGAAAGCGAACGTTCTCCCGCAGCTTGAACTCCCATTGCGTGTCGGACGTCGCACGCCAGGAGACGGCAAGGCCGGGCTTCAGATCGAGACGCTCATCCTGATATACCAGCCGCTCGTAGATGTGCGACAGCAGCGAGGTGTTCTCATTCAGATTTGCGTAGTGCGGATCGAGCGTCATCAGCTTGTACGAGGTCGCGATCCGCAGCTCCTGCGCCTGCGCAGGCCCCGCCAGCACGCTCCAGGCAGCAAGAAGGATCAGCGGCGCGGACAGGATGAGCCGACGTAATGGATTTCCGAGTGTCATCATGAAGTTCCCTTTTTTCATTCTTGGTGCGGCCGAAGCCGCCGCGGCGGAAGCGATCCCACCACGCATGTCTGTTGAGATGATTTCCTCAAGGATCGAGCTAGCACCGTTCTCCCGATAGCCAGCGCACCCGCAGCAATCGCTCCGATTACCGAAATCCGAAGCATCCCCGCCTAACCCTGCAGGCGGGCGGACAATCCCGGCGAGTCCCAAGAAAGCCCATAAAATCTAGAGAAGGATCGAAACGGCGAACGCGGCCTGCGCCGGACGGGTAGCGCTAAACACCGTGAGTCACTCCCTGCATCGCCGCCGTGACTTGACGACGGAAGCTACCGCGAGATGATATTTCGGCGTCGATCTCAAGCAGATCAGCGATGACGGAACGGAGCTGTGGCCAGGGATATTCATCGCTGGAAGCGGATGGTTGCCATCTGGCGAGCATGGCATCGAGCTTGACGCTCACGCCAACGATCGATTCCGCTGGCGTGTCCCACAGCATTTCGGCCAGTTCGTCCTCCATGGCAGCCGCAAGTTCTTCTTCCGGGACCGCCTCGCTATATCCGAACTCCTCATCGCTGGCCTTCCAGGCCTCGGGCGCGTCGGAGGGCGTGCCAACCATCGCGAGCAGCTTCGCTTCGAGCCCTTGCTGCCGCAGACATGATTCGATCAGTCGGTGCCGTGCCGCGCACCATTGATGCCAAATGACAAAAGCGAGATCGTCATTCTGAATGCCCAACGGCCCCGTAAGCCGGGCTGCAAGCCCAGGATGTGTGGGAAAAGACGCCGCCACGAAGGAATGGAGGTCTCCTTGTGTGACCGTAGACAAAGTTCTGCTATTGTCGGAATCAGCCATGATCCGAGCTCCTGACAGCTTAGGTTGTGGTCAGGCTGGATCGGGTGGTGCGAACACCCAGTCCAGCCGCCTGATGTTTTAAGTACCATGTGGTATCATATTTTACAATGAGAAATCGAAAAAAATGAGCGGAATAACCGGTGGTCAAATTCGAGCGGCGAGGGCGCTCCTCCGTTGGACCGCGCAAGATCTCGCGAAAACAGCAAGTATTGGAGTCATGACAGTGCGTCGCGCCGAAGCTGAAGACGGCCAACCATCTATTACAGCCGCAAATTTAAAACTCATCAGGATAACCCTGGAAGAGGCCGGCATTGAATTCATCCCAAGCAACGGCGGCGGCGTCGGAGTGCGATTGAAGAAATCGGAATGAGGTGAAACCGGGGGGCTTATACCGGAGCAATGCCTTGGGGCACGAGCTATGTTTGGCTGGAGCCAGGCAGAGCTTGCAAAGACAGCTAATGTTTCTCGTCAGACCATCGCTGATTTTGAAGCTGGGCACATATGCCCTTTAGTCAGCCGTTGAGTTGGCGTGCTATTGCGGCCACTGAATCTGCTGAATGATGATATGGTAAGAAATATCGTTACATAAATATTTTAAGGAGCGATATATCGCTCCATATAGAGCAGATACCTCCCTTGTTTGATCATTCTCGGGTGAAGCCATCAATATCCCGACCGTCTCATGATAGCGGTTGTGCGGCGACATTAAGATCGATATATCGATTGCAAAAATCCATAACGTTCTTTATATCGAACCTTATGAAAACAACACAGTATCCACCTTCGGTGCAGCGCGCCTTGCGAAAGCTGGGTCAGGACATCCAGATCGCGCGCAAGAAACGGCGTATGACAGTGGAGGATTTTGGCGATCGTTTGGGCGTGGGCAAGGGCACGGTCATCAGGCTTGAGCGGGGCGAAGCGGGCATTTCTATTGGTACATTAACAATGGCTCTCCTGGCGTTGGGCGAATTGCATCGAATGTCCGACCTGATTGATGTGGCAAGTGATGACTCCGGGCTGCTCCTTGACCGCGAGCGCCTGCCGGAGCGGGTGAGACATCCTCGCTCCACTCCACGCTCCAAGGATGAACCGCAGGACAACGGACCAGGGACCGAAGGGATGGGTTTCTAGCGATGGTATCGCGTACCGTCCGCGTGGCGCTTGGGGAACGCCTTCTCTCCGTTGGCAAGCTGACTTTCGACAGCGATGGTCGGCGGCAGTTCAGCATGTTCCGATACGATGAAGCCTGGCTGACTCATCCTCAGCGGTTCGCACTCAGCCCATCGATGCCGCTTTCCGATGCTCCCCATATCGCGTCTGGATCCAGGGAAAACATGCGTGCCGCGCTCCCGCACGCGATATCTGACGCCGCGCCCGACGCCTGGGGTCGAGGTATCATATCGAAATCGCTCGGCGGTGCTCCAAGCGAGCTGGATTTTCTCTTGGCTGCTGACGATCGAACCCGGCAGGGCGCACTGCGTTTTCTGGACGAGAATGGTACGCCGCTCTCAGACGCCGATCCGCCCGTGCCGCGTCTGAACGATCTAAGAGATCTCAGAGAGCTCGCGCAGGCCTATGAACTCGATCCCGACATGGCCCGCCAGGCGGCTGATCGGTTAATCGGCTTCGCCGGATCGCTCGGCGGGGCGAGACCGAAATCGAGTTTCGACGACGATGGCGTGCTGGCCATCGCTAAATTCACCTCCGAGAATGACACCATGCCCATCGAGCGCGTCGAGGTGGCGACGCTGAGGCTCGCCGCGAAGGCCGGGATCCGAACGCCTGCAGCTCGCCTTGAGCTAGCGGAGTCGGATCGACCGGTAGCGATCATCCAGAGGTTCGACCGCGGTCGGGGAACGCGAATACCCTATATCTCAGCGCAAACGCTTACCGGCATCGACGCTCGGAGGGGCGGTTATTACAGCGACATCGCAGACGCGATCCGCGCGTATGGACTCGAACCGCGCAAGCAGATCCTCGAACTCTATCGTCGCATGCTGTTTACGATCTTGGTCTCGAACAACGACGATCACTTCAAGAACCATGGCTTTCTCTACGGCGGCAACGACAAATGGGTCACGGCGCCGGTGTTCGATGTCAATCCGCAACCCGAGCGCCATCGTCATCTCGAGACCGGTATCAGTGAGTTGAGTGGAAACGACCCTTCGATTGAGGCCGCAATCGAGGCCTCGCCATTCTTCGACATCGATCGGGACGAGGCTGTGAACATTCTTGGCGAGGTGCTGGTAGCCATCGAACAGAATTGGAAACTGCTGCTGCTAGAGGTGGGCCTGACCGAAAAGCAAGCAAAAATCTATGCACCAGCCTTTGATCACCACGAAACCGAAACTGCTCGCCGCCTTATCGCGTCGTGCTAGCATTGTAGCTGCGGTTTTAGACGGGCCTGTTGGATCCCGGGCGCGGCAGGACGAAAACTGGCTATCTCTGGAGGCCGCGACGGATACGGCACCTATCCTTCCCCGATCATTTTTCGCGCACCGCGATATGGAAATACGACAATGGACGCGCTATATATCTGACTAGCTGACTAGGTATGAATCGATAGGCAAGCACATGCAACCAGGGAAAACAAAGACCTCCGGCAGGCGGACATCGGACGGACGATGGAAACTTGAAGACGCGAAGGCGCGGTTCAGCGAGGTGGTGCGGCATGCGCGCGAAGACGGACCGCAGCGCGTGACTGTGCGCGGTCATGATGCGGTCATCGTGATGAGCGTGGAAGAGTTTGAGCGGCTCGTTCCGAAAAAGCCGCGCGCACCATTCGTCGAGTTTATGGAGGGTTTGCATCTCGATGGGCTTGATCTGACACGAGAGGACGATCACGGTCGTGACGTCGAGCTTTGAGGGGCTGGCTGCTCGACACGAATGTGGTGGCCGCCCTGATCAATCCGCGGGGTGCCCCATCGGTAAAAGCCTGGGCGGCTCGACAGAACGAAGAGACGTTTCACATCAGCGTTCTGACGCTCGCTGAATATGACAAGGGAATTTATAACCTTCCTGACGGCCACGGCGATCGGCCGCGCTACATTGCGGCACGCGATGCGCTGGCTGACCGCTTTGGCTCACGTGTTCTGTCTCTGGACGACGATATCGTTCGTCGTTGGGGCCGTACTTCCGGCGAAGTAAAGCGCGCGAGCGGCCATCCGGCCCCGGTGATCGATACGATGCTCGGCGCAACGGCGATCGAGCACGATCTCTATCTGGTTACGCGCAACGTGAAGGACGCAAAGCCGTCGGGTGCGGTAGTGTTCGATCCATGGAACGACGATCCCGGCATGTTTCCGTTGAGCCCCGGCGTGAGCAGACGAAGATAGCGACATGATAAAGGTCGATCCCTTGAGGGGCGGCCCAACCAAAGACAGAGCACCCCGCAAGTCGCGGTTCAGCATGAACTCACAGGCTCTCAAATTGTGGGACGTCCCCTGCGGATAATACAAAAGAATCTCGTAGCCTTGGAAAGAAAATAAGCATTCCGAGGACTTACAAATTAACGGTTTGCCGCTGTTCTATTTAACATTTCGCCGCCACTCTAATTAACGTTTGGCCAAGACCCGACTTGTGGCTCAGCCGTGGCCTTATCCAGCATTTTGCTCACGCCAATTTGACGTCACACAAAGCCCGAAAAGCAGGATTTCCAGGGTGCCTCGGATCAGAAGATGGTCCTCGAAAAATCTATTGCTCCATCATAATGGGTTGATTTATTCGTGACATAGCATTAATTGATCCATAAAAGGGGTCAATTAATGCGACTAGCGCTTCAAATCCATTTTGACCATGAGTGGCATCAAGCCGCTACACTTGAGATAAGGGATACCGATGCGGGCTACCACGGCGCATCGATCGTCGACTATGATCTAGACTATTTCATAGCGGCGGCATCTCAGGAATTCGCTTCGGGCGAAACGGTCTGCGATTTTCGCGCGCTGTCGGTTCGCTATCCGGTGAACCTCGAGAACCGATATGGCCCTTATTGGCCTCCCTTCCTGCTGGACCTCTTGCCGCAAGGACATGCGAGGCGAAGGCTCGCCGAGCATCTAGGGCTCGTCGAAGCCGCGCGCGCATCCGATCTTCCCCTCCTTCTCCGATCCGCCACAGGCGGCATAGGCAATATTCGGATCAGGCAAGCAGCCGACGCGGAAGCAGAACGTCTGCATGGCGTGCAGCGCCAAGGCGTCACCGAGGCGGAAATTCTCGAGCGCTCGGACCGCTTCATGGAAGTCGCCGATCGCTTCGGAATGCTTGCCTCGGGCTCGAGCGGCCTTCAGGGTGAGTGGCCGAAAGTTTCGATGACCCGGGCCAGTGATGGATTATATTACCCGGACAGCTTCGTCTCCGACGATGAAGCCACGCGCCATGTTATCGTCAAACTGGTTCGCAGCACCGAGCCGATGGATCGATTGATCCTCGAAGGCGAAGCACTCTATTCTCGCGTTGCTGCCGATATCGGCTTGAATGTCAGCGAAGTCTCGACCTATGCAGAAGGCGTGCTGATCATTCCTCGTTTCGATCGGAAAATGGGGCAAGATGGTCAAGTGCTGCGCCTCGGACAGGAAAGCCTGGTGTCGGCTATCGGTGTTGCCGATTTCGGCCATATCGGCACGCACGAAGCCTATATCGAAGTCTTGAAGCAATTTTCGTCCGATCCGTTCCGGGACGTGGTCGAATACTTGAAGCGTGACATTGCCAACCTGGCGCTCGGCAATCCCGACAATCACGGCCGGAACTCGGCATTGAGCAAGCATCCTGACGGAACGATCAGGCTGTCACCGTTATTCGATTTTGCCCCCATGCGCCTCGCCAAAGAAGGCATTGTTCGCTCCACGCGCTGGGCCTCCATGCGCGATGCGGGCCGCGATCACCTTCCGGATTGGAAACTGATCTGCGCCGAGCTTATGCCCGACCCGAGTGAGCGAGCACGTCTCGTGGCCCAACTTGGCGAATTTGCCGATCGCCTAAGGCAGGCCTCCCAAATTGCGAAAGACTTCGGAGCGCCGCCGGAGATTGTCGATCGGGCCATGAGCCGCTGTACCGAGATCGCGGACAGTGTTTCGGTAGCCTGCACCTAGTATCGGAAGGAAGCAGAACAGATGGCTCGCTGGAAGAAACCCACGAAAGAGGAAATTCTGGAGCATCGCAGAAATCTGGCGGAGCGGGCCCGCCACGGGGAGTTGCGCCTCCCTGGCGCCGTGGTCGAAATCCGCAAGAGCTTTGGGATGACACAGGAGGAGTTCTCCAAGACGCTTGGGGTGACACGACGGCAAGTCGCGGAAATCGAAGCCGGCACTGCAAACCCTACGTTTGAAACGCTCGACAAGATCGGCAGGCTATTCGGGTTCACCGTCGGTTTTGTACCAAGGACCGCACGTGAATTCCCCTCGAAATCACTGTCCGAGCGGCAAGGAGAACCCTGAGAGAGGAGGCGCCAACGCTCCTCCGCCTTCCAGCCGTCTTACCATGATGACATCGTCAATTTCCCGGGCCGCGTCCAGCACTCCGCCGGGAATTCGACCGACCTCGATAAATCCTTGGCGCTTGTAGAAGCGCAGTGCGGCAGAATTCTCGGCGTTGACAGCAAGCTCCATTTGGAGAACCCCAAGGCCCGTCGCGTGATCCATAGTCGCTCTCAGGAGACTTGACGCGATTCCCGTCCCACGCTCGCTCTTTCGCACATAGACACTGACAAGCGTAGCCCGATGCGCCATCTTGCGCGGGCGAAAACGCACGAGCCGCATGATGCCGACGGGCTCGTCGCTGCTGAACGCGACAAAGACCGGATCCTGCAGCCGCTGACGCCACTCCTCATCAGAAAGGAATTGCCAATCCTCAAATCGGCTGGCGAACGAAGCCGGTTCAAGGCGAAGGGCTTCAAGCCGAATCGTCCGGAAAACATCGATTTCGTCGGGGGCAATGCCCCTGATTGATACTCGCTTCATGGCCATGATCGACTCCAGAAAAACGACACCGGCTCCGGTCGAGGCGAGTTGTGGACTCCAGCGAACCATTGGCCGAGCCTAGCGGATCCTCCGCGCGGGCCTTCCGGTCCATAGCTTCTCCGGCGGCCGCTAAGATTATGCCCATTGCCACTCTGGGGAAGCCGGATGAATTCCGCCAGTTCTGATATGTGCCGACAGCTTCGCCCAAATCGGATCCCTGGTGAAACTGGCAAGGTCGCCGGCGGTATCCTCCAGAGACCGGGCGCCATATCTGTTCGCTATCTCCAGCGCAGATCCATTTCCCTCAATCTCCATCAGTGGTGAGCCGTTCGCTGGGCGCAGCACGCGATGGCCAAACATTCCGGGCCGCTCGTCGGCACGAAGCGCATCAAGGAACTCCCGATCGTCCGACGATTGGAGGGCAGTGGCGAGAAGATGCCGTATGAGCGGATAATAAACAGTCTGCCGGCATCCGCCCAGAACACGAACGCCAGGCAGGATCGACGTCACCAGAAAGGTCATAAGCAGGTTCGGCACCAATTTGCGCTGGCGCAGCGATGCCGCGATGCTTTCCGGATCAAACGGCACGTCGCGAACTGTAGGCGAACCGCCCGAAAGGACGCCCTCACGCAAATGCAGCGGAAAAAGCCTGCCATCCTCCAGACCCCAGAAAAAATCGGTTGTTCTGCGGACCCATCCTCCCCACGGACCGCTGTTCAGCCGGTCCAGCGCCAGCAGCATTCTCTGCGCGAACAGCCCGCCAGCGCCAAAGCGGGACGACAGCCATGACGCCGAATCCTCGAAATGTTCCGCCACGAGATCGGCAACATCGATATCGTCAAATTGCAGAAGCCGAAGAGACGGCGGAAACCATCTTCGCCACAGTGACTGATTGGTGGCTTTGATCGCATCGGCGGCCGACGGAAAGTCCGTGTCCGGCAACATGGCCTTGAGCCGGGCAGCAGCGGGATTGGTTAGTCCGCCGCCATTTTGACCCGTGAGTTTGAAGCGATAAGGCCCGTTGAAGGCACAAATGCTATATGGATCCATCCGGCTTCGAGACAGGCCGAAGACGTTCAACACCTCGCCACCGAGGGAAAGCCATCCCGGGCCCTTTTTCGATTTCTCGATGAACTTGACGGTCGAAGAACTGTAGCAGACGTGCCATTGGTGACCGTGTGCGGTCAGGCCGAGTGCGCTGAAGAGGTGTGTATAGAAAGCATCGGGCTCGATCAGCAAATGACAGTGAGGACCGGTTTGGATGACCGGCGAGGCCGCAATTTGCCGGCACGCATGCTCTGCTTCATCCTGATTGGCACCTGACCTCGACGCGATCCGCGTGAGAAAGACCTGAAATCGAACCATCGCGTCGTCGCGGATGGCGCATCGACCGCGGGCGCCTGCCTCATAGACGGCAAATGCGTAGTCCGCGAGCGGACGTGCCCAGGACGAGGCGAGGTCCGGCATAAGACAAGACAAGGTCCACCTTACCTCCTCCGCCGCAACTTGATCGCAAGCGCCGCCTGCCTCGTTGCTCATCTTCACCACTCCCGCGTGAGGAGTACTGCTCACGCTTCACCGCCGATCGACTGCGGCGAGCGCCAGGCCCAGTCTCTTTGCATCGGATTCATCGCATCACTCGCAAGGACATGCGGCAGTTGTACATAGCAAAATTCTGGCGGGATCGCCGGCTCCAACATTCCGGTGACAAAATCCCGTAAGGATTCGACGGAATTGGATGAGATGATCGTGTAGAAATTTCCGCTATTCCAGGTCACCACGGTATAGTGGAAGTACGATCTAAGAGCCGATCGCGATGTCTCCAGATCGACCTGGAAGTCGAACATCGTATCAAGAACGTCACGTCTCTTCTCCACAATCTGTCTTCCGGAAAAGAACCGTGATTTGAACATCTCGTCCTTCTGGCTCTCTCGTTCGAGATAGACGTCCGCGTTTCGATCGCAAAGCTTTTGCACCTGAACCAACACGCCATTGGGACGGAGCCGAGGGGCTATGAACCCGGTTTGCTTATCTCGGTCCCGGCCATACATTTGGAACGTCGTATCTTCGAGCAAGACGTCATATCCGTCACGGAAAGGCTGCAGCGTTTCCTCCCTCTCATACCGTTCGTCGTCCAGTTCGAAGAATGGTCCATGATAGAAGTACGCGTCCTCACTGCCTCTTCGGGCGAAAAAGCAGATACGGTTGCCATCTGTGGGACTGCAATTGAGGGTTTTCAGGCGCCCATCGCCGAGCTTCGCCAGCGCTCTTGCAAGTGTGCCGGCACCTGCACCCAATGTATAGACCGTCGCAGGACGGCGGAAGCGGGCCCATGTTTTCTCCGCAAAGGTGAGGATCGCGGCACCCAAACGGCACTCCTCCTCCAGCCGATAGGGAATGCTTGCAAAATAGTGGCTGTCGAAATGCCCCCACAAGCGCCGGTGCGTGTCCCAGAATGTCATACAATCGAGATCGAACGACAGAAGATCCATTTCAGGCTCCGGCCTACCCAGATCGGGGGCGCCTCCCACTCCGCTTGCTGTTTGTTCAAAGAATGTTGCGAACGAATTGAGACGCGGAGCCTTCCGCCAGGCATCTATTGTCTTGCTGTCCACCATGATGCGATCCTCGCTTGAAGCCAAATGATAGGTGCCGACCTGATCCATGTTCGAAACAGGCGTCACCGGTCCTCTGATCGCCCTCTGATCAAGCATCCATTTGAGCTACCGGTGATTGCGTAGAGTTGATTGCCCACAAGCGTCGAGACAATCTACCGGTATTGGGAGATTGACCCTCAATTCTGGTCTGCTCAAAGGACATGATCAAAGGCGTCATGGACGCAGCTCTGTGCGCTCTCAGGGCTGGATTATTTCAAGGAAGCTTGCCCTTGCGATAGCCTGATAGAGCGTCCTGGCATCAAGTTTGCGTTTGGCCAACTTGAGGTAGAGGCGCACGGCATTTTCCGAAATCTACAGTCTGGCGGCGATCCGCTTGGAAACCAGGCCGCGCGCCAGAAGTTGCAGGCATTCCTGTTCCCGCCGCGACAGTTTTCGGTAGCCGCCACTTTTTCGAAGGCTCGACACGGACAACGCCTTCTCGTGCAGATAATGGGAAAGAACCTGAAGGTCGTGCTTGCTCGACATGCGTAATTTTCGCCACTCTCGCCCCGGCAAGTTCGACGTCACCGAGAAGAGGCTACGTTCGCCGCTTGGACCTCTGATGGGGATCGTCAGACCGTGCCGACCGATATCGAATGACTGAGCTTCCTTGAAAAATCCGCGAGCCTCCGGAGATCTCCGATCAAGGTTTGACCAATCGACGGGCAGGAAGCCAGTTCGGCTGACGTCGATGACTGGATCGATCTCGAAATAGTTCTTTCGAAGATAAAGGGATACCCATTCCTCTGGATATGTTGTGCAATAGAAGGGATAGGCGTCTGGCCGGTCCGCTAGGCGGACTACCAAAAAGACCAGATGAGCAAATCCGTAGTGGTTACGAATGTCAGCAATGGCATCATCCAAATCCGCCCCGCTCCCCACACGTCGCAACATCGCCAACGACCATGACAATGGCAGCAGTTGTTGCTTTTCCATTTCTTTCCTTTCGAAAGACGCGTTCGCTTTGCTGCGTTTCGCATGATCGGCGATCCGTCAAACGGCGTGGTGTAGGCTCATTCGTCGTCGGTTGATCGCCGTTTCGTTTCTGATGCGACGGAAATTCCGCTTATCTGGTGCCCCCGATTCCGGAGAGATCGATGCGTATCCTCGCCCTGTTCGGATCGCTTGGACCGTTGGATTTCGCAGCTTCCAAGCTCTCTTGCTGGTTTAGCTTGGCACCTGGAGCTGCAGCCGGCTCGATGCCTGGTTCATCTTGCGTCGGCTCTGCGACTTTTATCTCGCCGGGATCCTCCGCCCGAAACACCGCCTTTCCCTCGAAATATCCGCTCTGCCAGGAGATGATCGCATCCTCGAACGCCTCGTCGACGGCATTCCCATACCATTTCGTGACGATCCGGTAGACCTTCGCGAAGAGCGCCGTGCCAATGCGGATGTTCTCGCAAGGATCGAGCATGTCGGGTTTCAGCTCCGAAGCGTCGTTGATTCCAAGACCGGCCGGATATTGGGTGATTCCTACTCGCACAACCGCCTGTCCGACATATTTTGCGACCAGTGCCATCGCCTCCGCGGCGGTCTTTGCCTTTGGCACCAGGATAACGCGGTTGCCGGAGCGAACCGCGACCGCGAGCGGATCGTTCGACCCTGCCCGTTCGATGAATTTTTCGACGATCGCAGGCTTCAGAGCCGGATCGGCGCATTGCTGGATAAGAGCGGCATCGACCATAGCTGCTACTCCTCTTCTTGGGTATTGAATGCGGTGATGAGAGGCAATGTGAACAGCCGTGCCCACGTGGTGGTGCTGGCGGTCTGGATCGCGATGATCGAGGTGCCCGATGTCCACCAGCCATTCCCGACGGCGATGACGACGTCCGGCCCTTGCAGCACCGACTGGAGGATCGGCCAGACGACGAGTTGTTCATAGCAGATCAGCGGCGCGATCTTTTGGCCGCCGAGCTCGACGACGGGATTGGTGAAAAAGCCGGCCCGTGCACCGCCACCTCGCCGGCTCCAGGAAAGCCATGGTTGCCACATAGATACGGGAACCGGCATGCGCTCGAGATAGAGGATGCGGCCACCTTCCTTGGATATCGCGACTAGGACATTGTCATAACCCCGTGGATCGATGACCGCAGCACCTGCGATGACGGTGAGGTTCGAGCCACGCAGACCTTCCTGCCAGACCTGCGCCACGGTTGGCGTCCAGAAGCCGAGCGCACTTTCGGGCAGCACCGCGACACGAACATCCTTTCTCGCGTCCGCGGCTCTGCGCACCGTAGCCATCAGGTCACGGTGATACTGAAGCGAGCCATCGCGCCCAAGGTATCTCCCTTGTTTCAGATCGACGGCCATCCATCCGGGTGCTAATTTCGGGGGCGTCCAGTTCGTGGCGGACCAGACGTAAAGTCCTCCGAGGACTGCGACCGCGATTTGCCGTCGTCGACCGGTCATGACTACCAACAGGATCGCGGTCGCGCCGAGGCCTGACCATCCCCAACCGGGAAACAAGACGCCGGCAGCCGTCAGGGGATGCGCCCAGCCGGTGATACCGAAAGGCGGCAGTGCCACAAGCACCATCACTATGAGATAGCGTAGCGCCCTCGCCGCATCCGTCCCTTTCCTCCGGCAAGCGTCTTCGCCACCATGTTTCATCCAGAACACTGCATGGACTATAACGAAGGATGCGGAAGCCATCGCCCAAAGCACCAGACCGGGCCAGAGATCGGCGGCATAGAAGTTGGCCACACCCTGCGGCAACCCACGGGAGGCCGCCAGAAAGTATCCAGCCGCCACAACTGCGGCTGTCATGCGCGACAACGCCATTGCCCAAAGCAGAGGAAAGACCATGGCAAGCGGTAGAAGAAGCACCTGCCCGCTCCAGCCGATCCACCCACAGAGGATCGAAGCGACGACCAGAAGGATTGATTTCCAGCGGTCGGTCCTATGGTTGCCACCGCGATCACGGGTCGAAGGTGAAGACCGGCCGCGCCAGGCCGAGAAGACCGGAATCCGAAACCGGACCAAAATATCGACTATCATAGGAGCTCGCAAAGGGTGAATGGAGAAACAGATGATGCGGCGGTACGACACCGCCGGGATCAGGCAGGAGCACCCTGCCCTCGCCGTCCCTGCCCCACACCGACGATGCGGGAATAGGGCGACCATTGATGAGCACGCGATCGGTGATTTCTACACGCTGTCCAGGAAGTGCTGCGACCGTCTTGATCAGCGGCGCAAACCCGCCGACGCACAGCCCTCGCCGCAGGTATCCGCGCCGCCTCGCCTCGCCAAAAACAGCTGTCATGGGCGGGCACAAAAACACCAGATCGCCGATAGCGACCGGACGTTGAAGCTCCTCGATACGCCAGAGTCCGAGCGGCTCGCTTGGGGTCAGGTTCAGGCGATAGCTACCCGTGAACGCAGTCGCCGCCAGCACGGACATGACGACGGCGGCGCCCGCCAGAAACAAAAGAATGCCCCTCCGCCTCATAGCTTCTGTACCGGCGTCTGGCGCTGTGTAAGACGCTGCTCCTCGGCCAGCTTTAGCGACTGGACGGTGCGCTCGTGGGCGGCGAGCTGTTGCGCCGTCCGCATGACTGGCCAGGCTTGTTTCAGCTGTTCCTTCTGCTCCGGCTTCATACCCTCGGAAAGCTTTTCGTACAGCATTCCAGTGGGCTCGCGGGCCGCGTTGCTCAACAGCGTCCGTTCTCCGAACCGCTCGCTAATAGCCTTGTTGAACTTGTCGATTTCGAGCTTGGTTTCACGATTGCTGAGTGCATAAGCCATCGCGGCTGGCAGATCGTTGCGGTCGATAGCGTCACGCACCCGCTCCAGCACAACACGCGCTGCCGGCGACAGCGCCGGAATGTCGATCGAGACCCGCAGGCGGAGGGTCTGCTCCTCCGCCTGGCGTCGCATTGTGGCGGTCTCGCGCATATGAAGATATTGCTCAAGATCCCGCTTCAAGGCCGGAACATTGACCTCCGCGACGCGACGCGCCTCCCGCTCTGACTTGGTGGCGAGGATGCCGGTCTTGCCCCTCAGTGGACCGATTGAAGCCGGTTCCCCCTCGAGTTTCTGCAGGATCTGTTTTGCTGTCTGTTTGTCGACGAGCACCGCATCGAAGTTCAGCGCGCGGAAGGCGGCTTCGGGATTGGCAAAGACATATGCGAAGCGCGTCGAGACTTCTTCCCATTGCCGCTTCAGGGCCGGATCGTCGCTAAGCTTGTCACCGACCGTATCGGCAACAGAGCCAGAAAATGTCTTGATGCCTTCGACCATAGGCGAGACCTCCTTCATCGGTTGGGTATTCAGGGATTGGGTGATGCCGAGCCGCGCGGCGAAGGCAGCAAGACGCTGGCCGAGATCTACAAGTTTCGCCTTCTGGCGCAGCGTCCAGTCGAGCCGGCCGCGGATCAGCGTGCGAGCGACCTGGACGATATGCAGGCCACGGTTATCGGCGAAACGCAGCGCCTCACGATAGAGCTGGCCGCGCTCGTAATCGAGCGTCGTCTCCTTGGCATTTTTTCGGGAAAGAACCTTGGCCAAGCCGCCGTTGAAGGAGAAGGACTTCGTGCCGTAGTAGAGCTGGAGATCCTCACGATGGCGGGTCATCGCCACATAGGTCAAATGCCGATCCAGAGACAGGGAAGCTAGCACCTTGACCCTGTCGACGGTGGCGCCCTGGGACTTGTGGATCGTCGTTGCGTAGCCGTGATCGAGATTGTTGTAGAACCGCTGTTCGACCACGACGTACCGCCGATGATCCCCCTCGCCGACCATGGCCACGATGCGGTTCGGTTGAGCCTCAACGACTTGGCCAATCATGCCATTCTTGACGCCGAGCGATCCCTCGTTCTTCAGGAAGACGATCTGATCGCCCGCATCGAAACGGCGCTCGCCATCGGCCGTCTTGAAGATTTTACCCTCGCCGACAATGCCGCGCTCGACGAGCTTTTCGCGGGCCATGACATTGAGCATGCGCACGTCGCGGCGCAGATGGGCGAGGATCAGCGTCGTCTTGGTCTGATCGTAGTCGCGGTCCCAATCGGCGATCAGCTTCTCGACGGCTTCGGACTTCAGGAGCGAGCCGAGCAGCCTGCGCTCCTCCTGATAGGCGACGAGCGCCTTTTCGACATTGCCGCGTGCGAGATCGAGCGAGGCCTTGCGCATCCAGTCTTCGCGCTGGCGATAGATGGTTTCGAGTTCGGCATAACCGATGCGATCGACAATGGCGCGGAAGGCGGCTCCTGCCCCGATTGGCTGAAGTTGCTCGGGATCGCCGACCAGCACGATCTTGGCACCCGCCCTGACGACGGCATCGACGAAGCCTGCCATCTGTCTCGAGGCGACCATGCCGGCCTCGTCCATGACGAAGATCGTCTTTTCGTCCAGACCATCACGGCCGCGGTTCCAGCGCAGCTCCCATGACGCAAGCGTCCGGCTCTCGATGCCGGCCTCCTTCTCCAGACCCTCAGCCGCCTTGCCCGCAAGCGCACCACCGACAACGCGATATCCGGCGAGTTCCCAGGCCTCACGGGCCGCCTTCATCATCGTGGTCTTGCCCGCACCTGCGCGTCCGACGACGGCGGCGATCCGGGCCGGACCGGCGATGCGCTCGATCGCCGTCTTCTGCTCTTCCGAGAGCCGCTCATGCCGCGCGAACGTCGCATCCAGTACAGCCTCGGTGACGGCATACGTTTCCTTGGCCGAAAGCCACATGGCCTGCCGCGCCATCGTTGCTTCCAGCCGGATCATCGGTCGCGTCGAATAACGCGTCGGGACCTTCTCTCCGGTCGCGAACTCGATCGTGTCGCGCTGCAGCCGCAGCACTTCGGGGTTAAGGATGATCTTCAGCATCAGCTGCTGGAAAACTGTGGGATCGTCGACATAGCGATTTAGGACCTTGGCCACGTCGCGCTCGTCGAAGACGCTCTTTTCTCGCGTGATCAGGTCGAGCACGATGGCTGGATTGCGGATGATCCGGCGGGCGTTTTCCGAGCGTCGTTGTTCGTTCAGCTCGATCCGCTCCAGCTCTGGGCGAACACCTTGGCTCTCCGCTTTGCGCTCGATCGCCTTGGCCCCGACGCCGAGATGGATGGTGGGCTCGAGATCGATTCCCTGCTTCTCGTAGGAACGACCGTCGACCTTCAGATCAATCCCGCCAAGCGCCAGATGATGGTTGAGTCGTTCGAACCATCCGTCGCGCAACACGTTGAAGTCATCCGTCGAGCCAGCCCAGAGTTCATAGAGGATCTTGCCGGATAGCGTGCGCACCGGCTGACCATCCTCGCCGATGACGGCGACCTTCTTCGACCCAAACCCGTCGTCGGAGAGCGGCCGCAATGTGGTCATTAGATGGATATGCGGATTGCTGGGATTGTCGTGATAGACCCAGTCGGCGACCATGCCTTTCGCCAAGATGTGTATCGCGACAAAATCCCGGACCAGAGCGATGTTCTGCTCCGCCGACAATTCCAGCGGCAAGGCGATCGTCATGTCACGGGCGAGCTGCGCATCGGCACGCTTCTCGAAAGCTTCGACCTTGTTCCAGAAGGCCCCGGCACCACCTGAAACAGAACGATCGGCAATGAGGCTCCACACCCAACCAGGAGCATCGGCAGGAAGCACGAATTCCTCGTGGAGCAGACCCTGTTTGCGTGTGTAATCAATGGTTCGGGCCTCGCGCTCGTACTCCATCTTCGCGCAGTGCCGGTAGGCCGCAGACAGCACGACGCTACGGCCCGAGCCACGGCTGACGATGCCGGCTGAGAAATGGGCGATGGCCACGACGAAGAGCGCTCCCGGTTAGAACCAAGTTCGCCGGGAATGGCTGTAGAGCCCGGTCCCACGGGGCGCAACACGTCGCATCGCGACGTATAATTGCGCCCTTGGAGCCATTCCTTCGGAACGGCGGGATCATTCACAAAAGCATCGCCCTTGGCGATCTGCAGATCTGCAGATGTCTTTTCCAGCGCATCCGGGAGACTCTGAGCGTCGCAAGTGCAACGCCCAGACTTCAATGGAGCAACCGGAATGAAAAAGCCGTCGTCACGGATCAGGGAAGAGATAGCAAGATTGCAGGACCAACTGAAGCAAGCCGAGACCCGCGAGGCCGAACGCATTGGTCGCATCGCGCTGAAGGCCGGTCTCGGGGAGATCGAAATCGAAGAGGCGGATCTTCAGGCCGCTTTCGAGGAAATCGTCAAACGGTTGTGCGGAGGAAAAGGTGTTGCGACGGACAAGAAGGATTCCGGAGATCGCCGAGCCGCAAGCGGGACGTCCTCGACGCAGTCGCCTGGCGCGGATGCGGGCGGGTCTGGTGAGGCTTGAGCGGATGCTGAAATCAACGACGACAGAGGCGCGCAAAAAGGAAACGCGCGAAAAAATCGAACTCGGCGGCCTGATCGTCAAGGCGGGCCTCCGGTACGAGAAGCGTTCTTTGCTGCTCGGCCTGCTGATCGACGCAAGCAAGCGGATCAGGGGCGACGAGACGGAGAAGGCCCGACTGGCGGCAATCGGCGCGGAGGCCTTTAGTAATGACGGCGACTAGACTGCTTCTGACAATCCTGCCCGCGGCAATCATGATCGCGGCGATGATCCTGACGTCAGGCTTTGAACATCGGCTGGCAGCGCTCGGAACATCGGCGCAGGCGAAGCTGGTGCTGGGCCACGTCGGGCTCGCCCTGCCCTATATTGTTCCCGCCGCGATCGGCGTCGTTGCGCTGTTCGCCGTCAATGGTTCGACCAATATCAAGGCTGCCGGTCTGAGCGTGCTGGCTGGAGGCGCGTTGGTCGTCATCACCGCGATTTTACGCGAGACCATCCGCCTCGCCAGTATCGCCAGCGACGTGCCACCCAAACAATCGGTTCTCACCTACACCGATCCAGCAACGATGATTGGCGCTGGTGTCTGCTTCATCGCAAGCGTCTTCGCCTTGCGCGTTGTCATTAAGGGGAATGCCGCCTTCGGAATGACGGCACCGAAGCGGATCGGTGGCAGGCGCGCGATCCACGGCGAGGCCGACTGGATGAAGATGCAAGAGGCCGGAACGCTGTTTCCAGAACACGGCGGCCTCGTCATCGGCGAACGATATCGCGTCGATCGCGATAGTGTTGCCGCCATGCCGTTTCGTGCCGATGATCCGCAAAGTTGGGGCGCCGGCGGCAAGTCTCCTTTGCTCTGCTTCGACGGCTCCTTCGGATCATCGCATGGCATCGTCTTTGCCGGTTCCGGTGGTTTCAAGACAACCTCTATGACGATCCCGACCGCGCTCAAATGGGGCAGCGGTCTCGTTGTGCTGGATCCGTCGAGCGAGGTCGCGCCGATGGTCAGCGAGCACCGGCGTCAAGCCGGCCGGAAGGTGATCGTGCTGAATCCGACCGCGTCAGGTGTCGGCTTCAATGCTCTCGACTGGATTGGTCGTCATGGCAATACCAAGGAAGAGGATATCGTCGCCGTTGCCACGTGGATCATGACCGACAATCCCCGAACTGCGTCTGCCCGGGACGACTTCTTCAGAGCATCGGCGATGCAGCTCCTGACGACGCTGATCGCCGACGTCTGCCTCTCAGGACATAGCGATGAAAAGGACCAGACCCTGCGCCAGGTCCGCGCCAATCTATCCGAACCCGAGCCAAAACTTCGGGCCCGTCTGACGAAGATATACGAACAGTCGGATTCGGATTTCGTGAAGGAGAATGTCGCGGTCTTCGTCAATATGACGCCGGAGACGTTTTCCGGTGTCTATGCCAATGCCGTCAAGGAAACCCACTGGCTGTCCTATCCCAGCTATGCCGGTCTCATCTCCGGCGACAGTTTCTCAACCGACGATCTCGCAAACGGCGAGACCGACATCTTCATAGCGCTCGATCTGAAAGTACTTGAAGCGCATCCAGGCTTCGCGCGCGTCGTCATTGGCTCGCTGCTCAACGCCATCTATAACCGCAACGGCAATGTGAAGGGTCGCACACTCTTCCTGCTCGACGAGGTGGCACGTCTCGGCTATCTTCGCATCCTCGAAACCGCCCGCGACGCAGGCCGCAAATATGGCATCACGCTGACGATGATCTTCCAGTCGCTCGGCCAAATGCGCGAGGCGTATGGCGGGCGTGATGCAACGAGCAAATGGTTCGAATCCGCATCCTGGATTTCGTTTTCGGCAATCAACGATCCCGATACCGCCGACTACATCTCGAAGCGATGTGGCGACACGACGGTCGAGGTCGATCAAACCAATCGCTCGTCCGGAATGAAGGGATCGTCAAGATCGCGATCGAAGCAACTCAGCCGCCGGCCACTGATCCTGCCCCATGAGGTCATGCGCATGCGCGGGGACGAGCAGATCGTCTTCACCTCGGGCAATGCACCGCTTCGATGTGGACGCGCCGTCTGGTTTCGCCGCCAGGACATGAAGGCCTGCATCGGGGAGAACCGGTTTTACAACAACTCTTCCGGCACGGACGAACCAGTCGGGCGATAGATCGAGGACGGTTTGATGAGATATTGGGAAGCATGCGAAGCACAGGTCACGGCGACCGAGGCGATTGAGGAATGCCGCAAGCACGGCATCACGGCGATAGCACGGGAAGCCGACGTTGCGCTGATCGACAAGGACAGTGAGGAAGTCATCGGGCATCCTGACGGCTACGGAGAGTTCTATGGCGGTGATGTCCTCGGCTTCCTCGGATATTGATCGACGTCCGTTTGCTCTGATGGCGCATGACGTTTGCGGAAAGATCGTGACCCGAATGGGCGAGGACGACAGGGCTTCCTACGCTCTTGCGGATTGAGTTGAACGCCACAGGCGGACCGGCCGGGGCTTTCAACCTGACATCACGAAAATGAATCGGTCGGGCGCAATCGATTCATAACTCTCGTTGGACGTAGATTGGCTGGCAGGCGAGTGTGGTGCCATGCTCACTCAACCCTACCAGCTCTACGTCGAACGCACCGACGAAGCCCGCAATATGGCTCGCTTCTATGCCATGGCAATCAAGCCCAGCTTTCCTGACGGAAGACATCAAGCGCAATTTCGCGATCGTCGCAATGGCCCCTTGCATCCTAAGTGTAAGCGCTATCGCCTTAGCGATCAGTGTTCCGACGACACTGGCCGCGCCGAATATGGCGTCGGTACAGTTCGATAAATGCACTCCTGATCATCGGATCACCTGCGTCATCGATGGCGATACACAGTGAATCGATGGCACGAAAGTCCAGATTGCCGGCATCGACGCACCTGAGATTACCAGGCCAATGGGCCTCGCGATTTGCTCGCGGTAAACGCGCTACCGAGCGGCCGGCCTTATCTGCGATCTCGGCGGATCGGCGTACTAATCACTCCAGCCTCAGGTCAGGCCATACCAGGTCCCGCGACCCGCTCCATGAAGGGTCAGATGTCCCTGCGCCGTCAACGCCCGAAGATGATCCTTGACGGTGTTGCGGCTTGCGCCGGTGGCTTTGGCAACGTCCATGACAGTCACGCGCCCGCGCTCCCGTGCCAGTTCGAGGATCGCGACGGATAGTTCCGGCAGGTCGCCCAATAAAATCCGCTCACGTTCGATCTTGCGCTCGAGCCGCTGCTTCTGGCGCTGCAGGCTCCGAAGAAAAAACTCGACCCACGGATTCCAGGCCTGTTCTTCTGTTCGGATTGTTCCCTGCGTGCGGCGAAGCGCGAGATAATAAGCTTCCTTGTTCTGCTCGATCACGCTTTCGAGAGAGCTGTACGAGACATAGAGGTAACCAGCTCGAAGCAACAACAGGGTGGTCAAGGCTCGCGACAGGCGTCCATTGCCGTCCTGGAAAGGATGGATCTCCAGGAAGACTACAATGAAGACAGCGACGATGAGGAGTGGGTGGAACTTGCCATCCTTCTCTTGGGCCTGTTGCCAGGCTATCAGTTCCGACATCCGGCCGGGCGTATCGAATGGAGATGCCGTCGCGAAGACGATCCCAAGGCTACGCCCATCTTCGTCGAAAGCCTCGACGTTATTGGAAAGTGTCTTCCAGTTTCCTCGGTGCCTCTCGTCCTTGGTCGAGTGGGCAAGCAGGTCCCGATGAAGTTGTCGGATGTGATTTTCGTTGAGCGGGATCGCGTCGAAGGCTGAGAAGATCGTTTCCATCACCTCGGCATAGCCTGCGACCTCCTGTTCGTCTCGACTGGCGAACGAGCCGATACGGAGGTTCGAGAGAAGTCTTTCTACTTCACGGTCGCTTAATTTTGCGCCTTCAATGCGGGTCGACGATCCGATACTTTCGATCGTTGCGACCCGTCGCAAACTGGACAGGCGGTCTGGCGCGATGCGGCCGAGTGCGCGCCACGCTCCTTTGAATTCGTCGATTTCGGCGATCAGTGACAGGATCTCCGGCGTGATGTGCAATTGGGAGAGATCGAGCTGCGTCATCCATTATCCCATCCGTTTACATCCAAATAAGATATCGCACGTCGGAATCCATTTTTCCATCCATTTTCATCCAATAAACAAAAAATTGCGGAAAATGCTAGAGCGGGAAGATGCAAGGTCCGTGGCGGGCTAGCGTCCCTCAATCTCGTTTTGGGGGGGTCAGATGAGCTAGAGGACGTCTTCGCGTTGGACTTCGCCGAGCGTCGCTTAGATCGGAGCCGGGAAGCTCGGACGGTTAAGCTTTATCGAGAGGTAGTCGCGGCCCTGTTCGGAGGTCTTCTCTGCCTAGCCGCGCCCAGTTCGACCCTACCGGCGTAGACGCGGAACTGTGGGCCTCTGTCGGAAGGATTCTCGACCCGGGCGATGCGCACCTTGACGCTGAGGGCGAGGGTGCAGATGGAGCCGGTGAAGACGACTGCCACTTTTGTTAGTCGGAGACGGACGGCGGCGCACCCGACAGGGTAAGAAAAGTGGTTGTGGCCGTTGCGGAAAGCCGATTGAGGCACAGCCGCTCTTCGGTCAGGCATACCTCACCGAGCGCGCATGGACCGGCCCATTATCGGGGAATGAAAAGAAATTCACATATGATACCCCGTCAAACGTCGATTGCACGCGAAATCGCCTCTCCCCGCATTGACTTTAAGTAACGACGAATCAAATGCTTGCCGGCCTAACAGAGGAGAACGCTGATGGCCGAAGAGACCAAGATTGAAAACACTGCGACGACAGAACCGGCGGCCGCAGCACCCGTTGAGAAGAAGACCCGCAAGCCACGGGCGCCGAAAGCCATCGCTGAAACCAGCGCTGTCGATGCGACTGCTGCACCAGTTGAAAAACCAGCCAAGAAGACGCGTGCCAAGCGCGGCTCCAAGACGGCTCCCGTCAAGGCCGAAAGGGCCGTTGCCGCACCGAAGACAGCCGCCACTCGCGCACCCCGCGTTAAAGCCGTTACTTCCGCTCCGGTCGCCAAGCCTGTTGAGGTCATCGACGATATCGCCAACCTCATCAAGCTTGAGGAAGAGAACAAGCAGCTTCGCAAGGAGCTCTCCGAAAAGCTGCGTGCGGAGAATGCAGACCTGCGCAAGCGCCTTGGCAAGGCCTAAGTTCTTGTTTTGAGCGGCGCCACGTATTTCCATACGATGGCGCCGCCGATCTTTCGTCGGATTGGTCGGGATCAATGCGGACTAGATGACATAAATGACCGCGGCAATGTTTCGCCGCCATGCTTGAAGGTTACATGTGATGAAAACACCATGGAGATTTGTGGCTGACCTGGTGTCGCGAAAACCGAAACCACATAGTCATGACGAGACCCCAACTGTCGCACCGAAGACCATTGCTCTCGAATACAAACCTGTTCCCGAAGAGGAACAACCTGGCCTCGACGCAACCGTAGCCGACCGCTCGGCAGAACCCGTCTCCGAGGTGCAAGTCGAGGCAAGCCAGCCCGAAGCAGAAACCGATTTGACCGAAGCCGGAACAGCGGCATCAGTTGCAGCAGAAGCTCCTGCGGTGGCAGTCGGTAACGAAGAGCCCGCAAACCTCGCCACCACGCAGCGGGCCGAGGAAACCTCACCTGCTTCCCGCAGAACCGAAGCTGCCGGAACATTGGTCAAGCCAGCGCCGGCACGCCGAAAGAAGGTTGATACGATCGTGGAGCCGACGGCTTCGGGCGGGACAGCGTTAGAGGAACCTCCTGCCGTCGTAGCCGGCCCGAAATCGTTCACGGATGAAATGGCCGATCTCGACGCGGAAGTCGATGCGTTGCGGCGTCAGCTTGCAAAGAAGCTCATCGAGCAGAACAAGCAATTGCGCAAGATGCTCGCGAGGTTCGAGCTGCGTTGACCGCGCGCCGCCCCGACTGGGGAAAGGCTCCGCCGGTGGCGGAGCCGTGTGATCCTGATCAGTCCCGGTTCGGGCGGGACCAGATGAGTTGGAGGCCGTCCTCGCCTTCCACTTCGGCGAGCGTTGCGTAGATCGGAGCCGGGAAGCTCGGATCGTCGAGCTTGACCGAGAGGTAGTCGCGGCCCTCACCGGAGGTCTTCTGCCAGGCGGCGCCCAGCTCGACGCTACCGGCGTAGACGCGGAACTGCGGGCCTTTGTCGGAAGGATTCTCGACCCGGGCGATGCGGGCCTTGACGTTGAGGGCGAGCGTGCGAATGGAGCCGGTGAAGCCGTTTTCGGTGGAGGTGAAGGTGCCGATGGTTGCCATTGTCGTATTCCTTTTCTCATGTTCGGGCCGCGCCCATCGCGGCCTCGATGGCTGTCGAACAGACCGGTGACGATCGGACCGCACCCGATAGGGCCGCAATGAAATGGAGGGCGGCAAGTCGCAGATTTGTTAGTGGGAGAGGAGGGGCCCGCGAGGGCTCCGGGGTAAGAAATCTGCGAGTTGTCGTTGCGGGAGGACGATCGAGGCGCAGCCGATCTCCGGTCAGACATGCCTCATCGAGCCCGCAGATGGGTTGCCCGAAACTCTAACGGGAAGGGATATGGCAATGGCGTTCCGCCGCACTCGCCTCGGGCACGAATGGCATCAGGCGCCACGCCCGCTTGAACCGTTGTCGTTGCCTGCTTCGATCGGAGACAAGCGTTCCTGCCAACATCGGCCCGCTTGCCGACTGCGCCCAATGCGATACTCTTGCGCTCGCGAATCGCTGCCTGGAGGACCGATGCGTCAGCAGACCAAGCCGTTCATCATCGAACGCAAACCGTCCCGTAAACCCAAACCCGACGCTCAAAAACCGTCGATCTGGGGAAGGCTGGACGCAGACGTTGCGCAAGGTATCAAGGACCAACGCGATTCAGACCACGCGGCGGCCACCGGTGATGATGACCGCGCTTGAACGTCAGGCCGCAGCCTTTACATCCGCTCCCGGCTGCAAGGAATGTAGAAAGCTCACGGCGCGTTGGGCATGGGCCGCCGCCTGAAAGATCGCCCGCTTGTCGTTGGCCAAAACCGACAACCACGACTGCAGATAAGAAGCGTGATCCGGGCGCGGCTCGCGCTTCGTCGCGATGCCGAGATCGGCGCAGAGGAAGCAACTGCCAAGTTCGGCAACGAGTTCTTCCCGTGCCCGCTCGGTCCGGTGCTTGGCATAGCGCGACAGGTCACGTCCCACGCGATGCTCCGCCGCCGTCCAGTGGGTCCCCTCATGACTGAGGACGGCCGCGTACCCGGCTGCGTCGCGGAACGCCTCGAAAGGCGGCATCTGAATCTAGTCCATCACGGGGGAATAGTGGGCCTGGTTGCCTCCGTGCCGGATGACTGCGCCGGTATTGCGGAAGAAGCGATCGGCGCTCTCACGCCGAGGCCGAGACCCGATGAGAGTGCTGTGTTTCCAAACATGTCGAGCGTGAAGGGATCGTTGCTCATGATAAAAAATCCTTGTGACAGCGTGCGTCATCATTCCGCCACTGGAATTCGACCGCGAAGAGACGCTGATTGACGTTGGGGATCCCGCTGCGGCGGGGACGCTACGACCACTCGATGATGAAGAGTTCCATCGAGTCCGCGTCGAAGGTGATACCGAGATGGCTCGCGTTGGGGGTGGCGGCGATCATCGCCTCCAACTGGTCGGCAGCGGGGAGGTTTCATCGGACTAGCCGCGATAGGCGTCCGCCGAGGCACTCCAGATGTGCTCGAGACGCTCGTCCCGCGTCGTCGCTCGCACCGGCCGCGTTTCCCGTTCGATGATCGCCAGCCGCATGCCTTACACCAACCTACCGTCGGAGAGATCGCAATATCGATGGAAGTGACGAATGACCCCGTCGATCTGCAGTGCAAAGAAAACCGATGTGACGGATCCCGTCAGGAATTCGCGCATTGCGAACATGGAGCCCCGGATCCACAGCGGTGGCAGGATCTCGAACATGGTGTCGTGTTCCCGCTCGGTGATTTCGAACCATTCTCCAGCATAAAGCGCGCTCGCGTCACCGTCGAAACAATGAGGACGCTGTGCGTGTCGATCGAACAACCGGAACGTCTGATGGCGGTCGGCGGTGCCCTGGTAGATTTTACGGACTGCGGAAGAGGTATTCATTGACGGCTCCTTTGGCCCTGTGCGGACCGAAGCGCGGTGCTGCCCTGCCGGCTCACCATCCTCTTCAGTCCTTCATGACCCCTCCCCTCACGCCGCCTCTCCGTCCGGACGGGTCAAGGGCCGCTCTTAAGCGGGCGAAGCTTCACCCTTGATGCGACCGGCGAGCATGCGGCAGGCCTCCTTTCCCCGCCCTTGTTTTCCTTTCTCGATTTTCTTCATCTTGCGCTTTCAGCGCGTCATTCCAGTCCTCGGCCGGCGGCTTCAGCCGCAACCAGTTGCAGCCCACTTCGTCGGCAATGGCGCAGAGGCGGCCGGCGAAGGTCTCGCCCTGGCTGTTGGCGTCGGTGGCCGCAACCAGAACAACACCCGGACGCGCGGCTAGCTTGCGGACCGCGGCGTCCGTCATCGGCGACCAACCACCGCCGGTACTGAGATAGAGGCTGCCCTCGCGGAGTCCCTCGAATGCCGCAAGGCTCATGGCATCGATCGCCGCCTCAGTGACGCAAAGACGCGTGGCGCCAAGAGAGCCAAGGCGAAACAGAATTTTAGAACCGCCGGTCGAAAAGCCGCGCCAATTCGGACCACGCTCCTCCCAGCCAGTGACAACTCCATCGTCATTGACATGGGCGCCCCACATGCTGCCATAAGGGCCTTCCCGAAGGATATCGCTGCGGACAGCCTCGCGGATGATCGTTGCCGGTAGGCAGCGCTCGGTGCGCAGATAGCGCCAGGTCATGGATCCCTGCCACGGCCTACGTCGTGTCGCCCAGCGTTCCAGGAGGGAAGTCATGTGAGCGGGCTTTTTGGCTGGACGAGACCAAACAGGATCCATGGCGATGACGCCGACGAGATCCGCCACCCGATCAAGCGCCTCGATAAAGGTGACTCCGTCCAGATGCACTGCAAGATCGAAGACGTCACCTTTGGCGTCGGATAGAGGATCGAACCATCCCCGCCCGCCATGGATGACGATGATGATTTCCCCACCGCGCCGGTATTTCAATGCCTTGCGGGTGCTTTCTTTGACGTCGATGGCAAAGCCAGCCTGTTCCAGCAAAGGTGCGCACGGGACACGGTCGCGAAGTTCTTCCAGCTTCTGTTTCTCCATTATTCTCCCGGCGCTCTCGCGTCCGCCCTTCTCTCCGGATTCATGTCTCCCGCAGTTTCCGGGACCGCTTCCGGTGGCCCGCAAAGAGCAAAGGGGGCAAGGGCGCGCCATGGCAATCTGCTGATCTGCAGCTTGGCACCTCCCGTCCGGCCACGGCGCAACGAAGCCTCCCTTGCCGCCTGCCGCTCGCAAGCGGCACCAAGGAGATGAAGGGTCTCAATGAGACCCACCCGGAATATATTCATGCACGATCTCCAGATCGTCTTCGTCATCGAGTTCATCGCTCGGCAGAACGCCGAACTCGTGAGCTGACCTGAATAGCGTGACTGGATCCATGAGCGTGCGGGAAAGCTGGAAAGCATGGTTCTGCGCGAGGGAAAGATCGGTGTTCATCTGAGGCTCCATCTTTGGAGCGGGCCATTTCTGCTCGATGGCTCCCGTCAGGTCCGGAACCGGTCGCGATCGCCGTGAAGGCGCACCCGAAGCGACCGCAGCATGCCTAGCGGACCCCGTCAGCGGGTTGATCGACGGAGATCAGGGGCTGGACCAGGTAGCCATCCATCAAGAGCGGGAGTGGGACGCCTCCATGGACCTGCCTCCACCAACAATGATCATGCTGATGCGCATCTCATCGCTGCCGCTGGTACCCTGGGGCTTTTGCTCTTTCCGCTCCCGACATCAGGCCGGTGTCGATGCCCATGACTGATGGAGCCGTCTCTCCCATGCAACGTGAGGCCACGAATTCCGGATGTTCACGATTGCGAGCCCTCACGGATGCGGAGCCGCCCCTTGAAAAGCCAACACGCAACCGAAATAAGTTGGTCATAGTCGAGAGCGCTGATCCGTCGGTGCGTTGAACGATTGTTTCACTCGGCTTACCGAATTCGAGCGGACCGAATGCGGTCCGCTTTCTTGTTTCAGGGGGATTCGTTGCAAATACTATATCTCGACGAGTCTGGTCACTCGCATGATCCAAGCTCCGACTTTTTTGTCCTTGCCGGGTTCAGCATATTCGAGCGCCAAACGCATTGGCTGGAAGCCCAGCTCCTGCAGCGGCGCGCTTTAGCTCAACCAACCCTGGAGAATCGAGTTTCATGGAAACCCAATGCGCTCGGGTAACAGTGCCTGGAGAGGTGTGCCTGCGAATGCGAGAGTTCAAGCCGTCGTCGATATTTTGTCGCTACTGGCCGACGAGCAGTCGAAGTTGAAGGTCTACGCCTGCGCCATCGAAAAGAAGCTCTTTTCTCCTAACGATATCTGGCCCGTAGTTTCGAGGACGTGGCTTCGCGCTTCGATGGATATCTCAAAGACCCTCTACAAGAAAAGAACCCTCAACGTGGTTTGGTCATCTCCGAGGTGTCATCCTCGACACCGAGACCACCGGCCTCGATGCGAGAAAGGACGAGATCATCGAAATCGGTCTGATCGGCTTCACCTTCAATGAAGACGGCGAGATCGGCGATGTCACCGGCATCTATGGCGGGCTGCAGCAACCGAGCATTCCGATCCCGGCCGACGTTACACGGCTGACCGGCATCACCGACGCCATGGTCCTCGGCCAGATGATCGACATGGCGGCGGTGCGTGCGCTCATCGAGCCTGCCGATCTCGTCATTGCCCACAATGCCGGCTTCGATCGGCCCTTTTGCGAGGCCTTCTCCTCCATCTTTGCCCGAAAGGCCTAGGCTTGTTCCAATTCCGAGATCGATTGGAGCGTCAGGGGATATGAAGGAACCAAGCTCGGTCATCTCATCAACCAGAGTGGCTATTTTCATGTCGGACACCGGGCCGTCGACGACTGCTTTGCCCTGCTGGAGGTATTGGCGCTCTCTCAGGGCGATCATGATCAAACACCTTTCGCGGAGCTCTACCAGGCAAGCCAGCGTTCTCGCGTGCGCATCTTTGCGGAAAACTCGCCCTTCGATCTGAAGGATCGCCTGAAGGAACGAGGCTATCGTTGGTCTGATGGAAGCGACGGCCGGCCGAAATCCTGGTGGATCGAGATCGCCGAAGATGTCATGGATGACGAGCTCCGCTTCCTGCGAACCGAGATCTATCGCTGGGAGGATGCCGATCCGCCGGTCCAGCGTCTGACGGCATTCGATAGGTTCAAGAGCCGGAAGTAGTTCGTTGCTCTTGAACGGGGTCGAACTTACGACCCTCTATTCGTGCCAGCCCGCACAGGTCAGAAGCACACTCTCATCAATGGCTTAGAGATCCAAGCCATGATTTTTGTCACTGCCCCTGCATTTCAGCCGCCACTTCCTTAGCCAACCCAACAAAGACCCGCGCCGCCGCGCTGCGGTAAGCGTCCTTACGCTGCATCAGAACGGCGGTCCGCTGCAAGCGCACGGGATCAAGCGCAATGGCGGCCAGGCCCTGATGGGCGAATGCGATTGTTGCGGGCAAGAGTGTCGACAGCCTCGTTCTGCGGACGATTTCGATCACCGCACTGATGGAGTTGGCCTCCATCTGTACTTTCGGGCGAATATCGTGCTGGCGGCAGAAGCGATCGATCTGTTCGCGCGTAGCGAACTCCGCGCTGAGCAGCACGAGTGACTCGGCGCCAAGGGCCTGCAGTCCAATGGACGTTTCACTTGCCAGAGGGTGCCCGGTACTGACAACGAGCGCGAGGGTTTCTACCAGCAATGGGTCTGTATCAATATCTGATGTCAGTGTGCCGGCGAACGCGATCCCTACATCGACCTCATCAGACAGGAGCAACTCCTCCATGTGCTCCTGGGAAATCTCCCGCACGTTTATGAAGATATTCGGGTAACGACTGTAGAATGCCTCGATGAGGGGACCGACCAGATAGGTCGTGAAGGTCGGCGTCACGGCCACTCGCAACGCCCCACGGC